>CALBST010000413.1 GCA_937967425.1 uncultured Caulobacteraceae bacterium | reverse complement strand
CCCGCGATGCGGTGCTGAATGGCAAGCCGGTTGGCATCATTGGCGCATCGCCCGGACAGACCGGCACGGCGCGCGGGCAGAGTCAGTTGCGGCAAGCGTTCGAGTTCACGAACTCGTTCTGCATGCCGCAGCCGGAGATCTTGGTGTTCCGCGCTCTGGAGAAGTTCGACGCCAACGGCGAACTGACGGATGAGAAAACGGCGGCGTTTCTGGGCAAGTATCTTGAGGCGCTGCGGACGTGGACTCTGAAGTTCAAGTGAGCTTCGCGGCCGCAGCCGAGATCGAGCGCAGCTTGGAGATTGCCGCGGCGCGTGGCGGCGATCTGACGGAGGCAATTTATGCGCGGCTGTTTGCGCGGTTTCCCGAAACAGAGGCGTTGTTCGTACTAGATCGCGACGGGCAAGTGCGTGGCGCGATGTTGGCGCATGTGTACGAGACCATTTTTGATTTCATTGGCGAGCGGCGCTACGCGCACCGCTTCATCAGCGCTGAGATCGTGACCCACGATGGATACGGCGTGGACCCGGGCGCATTTTCCGCGTTCTTCGGGATCGTGCGAGATGCAGTGCAGTCTGCCTGCGATGGCGACTGGACGGACGAGATGGGTACCGCCTGGCGCGCCATGCTCGCTGACCTCGCACATCACATCGGCCTCGGGTCCGCCGCCTAGAAAGGCGTGGGCCCGATGACCTCGATATCGAAGCGATCGCCGAGCGCCATCATGCGCTCGACGTATTGGGGATGCCCCGGCGGCGTGTCGGCGACGAGTTCGGCACGCGCCGCGAAGAAGCCCGCGAAATCTCCAGGGACCATGCTCAACAGGACGATCGTTTCACTTTGCGTTTGGTTGCCCTGCGCGTGCGGCGTGCCGCGCGAGATGAAGGCGTAGTCGCCTGGGCCCAAAGTATGGACTTGGCCGCCGGTGAAAACTGTAAGCTCGCCTTGCAGAACGAAGAAAGTTTCGTCGGTCTCGTGGTGAACGTGAAGCGGTGTGCGATAGCCAGCGCGCTCCACCAGGCGAAGCTGGGAATAGGCGGTGCTGCCAGGCGGGGTCAGCGACAGCGCGAGGCCGTCGGCATAGTCCACAACGGCGGCCTCCGAGGCGCGGACTATTCTAGGCGGTTCGGTGGGCGCCTGGGATGACGGAGAGACACAGCCCGCTAGAAGAAGCGCCGCCAGGCAGGCTTTCAAAGTTTGCATCAATTTCCCCAACCGCTGACTCGGCTTAGCCTAACCACGTTGATGCTAGCGCGCGAGGGCGCGGGCGGTGGTATAGCGGCCCCATGAAGATTCTGATCGTTGGCTCGGGCGGGCGGGAGCACGCCTTGGGCTGGAAGCTAAAGCAAAGCCCGCTGG
>CALBST010000412.1 GCA_937967425.1 uncultured Caulobacteraceae bacterium | reverse complement strand
CCTGGCGCAGCGCATGAACGAGGCCGGCCCCAGCAGCTTCGGTATGCGGCCCTGACATGGAGTGCCAGCGTCCGCGCCAGCACTCCAAGAAGAAGGGCTGCTGGCATCCGCCGGTGGCCCATCCGTTCGTCCGTCGCTTGACGCTTTACGGCGTGGCTGGCGCTTTCGCAGTCGCCAGCGTTTTCACCCCCGTTCTGGGTGAATATCCTTTTACCACAATCGAAGACGTACAACTCTCCTGTGTCTGGAGCATGACGTGCGCGGTTCACTGCGGCCATTTCTGCTAGCGTTGTTTGCCGTCGTTATGTGCGGCTGCGCAAGTTACGACGAAGACGGCGCGCTTGTACGCAGACATTTCGGATATGTACGCGTGATCACACCGGCCGTTGGCGGCGACGGCGCGTCCGTGCAATCTTTGCGTATCGAAACGCTTGGTATGTGGCTCGACGTCGATCGCCGAACCGGCGCGAGACAGCAAGGCTCTGGTGCAGGCATGGGTTGGCGCTCCGATCAGCGCGACTTCTTCGCAATGGACGCGCGCATTCCCACTGATTGCCGGTTTGTCTTGCGCGTCGCCAACGATACTCAGTTCGAACAGGCGCGCACTCTCATTGAATCACAACCCAGCTGGAGGGGCGGATGCGTTATTACCGATCAACATTAGCGGGTGCAGCCAGCATGTTGCTCCTTGCATTCGGCGGCTGCGCCGCACAACCGCACAATGACGTTCTGATTTTTGGCACCGATACTAAGCTCGCCGTCGATGTCTCCACGCCCGTCGCTGCAGGCGGCACGCCTGAGGTAACAATCGGCTACGTGCGTCGCGAGGCCGTTTATATGCCCCTTGTCGTCAATGGCGCGGGTGCAAGCAACCCTCCGCAGAATCCACCTTCGCCGCCACACCTTTACACCGGGACCTCCGGCGGCCCGCAAGGAGACCGCACGGACTCCTACTCTGTGTTCGCAAGCTTTGGCGCAAACTTGCGCGGCTCACGAAATCAAAGCGCACCAGAAGCCACGGCTGGCTTGGCTCAGTTCTTCGCCACAGGTATTGCCGCACAGCATCTCGGCGCCAACTCGCGCGTCGCAGAGGCGCTCGCGATTCAGCCTAGCACGTCCGCTGCTGCAAACGCTAACGCGGCGGCGGCCGCCGCGAACGAGCGCGCGGCTGCGGCCGAACGTGAGCGGGCGCTTGTCGCGCGGATCGCCGCTGAGGCTGGCAGCGACCGCGTACCTGGCTTGATGCAAGAAGGTGCTGCGGCAGCGCAGGCGGAACGGCTCGCAGCCGCGCAAATTGAGAGATGCGCCGCCGATCAGACGGCCTACATCGCGTATCTGGCGCGCGTTGACGCCAACACAGCGACAACTGCGAGTGTGAGGGCGTTAGTTACGCGGCTGCGTAACACGCCGAACTCGGAGGAAGCGCGGCGCGAAGCTATCCGCGGCCAAGGTGCAGCTGCGAGCATTGTTGCTCTGCAATGCAATACAGGAGGCTGACATGGCAAGAATGGCGATCAGTGTCTGCGACAACGCCGACGAGCAAGCAAAGGCGATCGGGTACTGGAAGGATGAGGGCTACGAGCTCGCGATGGATGAAGTCCGTGAGATCAATCGCCTTAGCGTCTTCGAAGAGGACGGCGGCCAGCAACAGCAATGGTCTAAGCGCTATGACAACACAAAGGGCGTCCGTGTGCTGATCTTCGTGAAGAAATAGAACTTCGTATCACGCAGACAAAAGGGCCGCCGGCGTATCGCCAGCGGCCCTTCGTTTTCGTCCGCCGCTTGACGCCTTACGGCGTGGCTGGCGCTTCCGTCGTCGCGGGAGCTTCGGTCGTTGCCGGAGCTTCCGTTGGCGCCGGCGTTTCGGCCGGCGCGTTGGCCGGGACCGGCGCTGCTTCGCTCGGCGCTTGAATGCGCGTCAGCGCCGCGATGTCCACGCCCTGCGGCACGACGTAGTAGATCTCGCGATTGCGCGAACCGCCGGCTTGGGTCGCGTCGTCATGATAGACTTCGTAGGTGACCCAATCGTCTTCACGCGTGGCCGGGTTATCCAGGTGTGCGGCGCCGAGGAGCGCGTCCATTGGGTCGTACACTTGGGCGACCACTTGATCTTCCGTGCCCGTGTAAACGACACGCAGCGCTTGGCCCGAAGGCGTTTCACCGGTCTTGCCGATCAGCAGCGCGCGTGGTTGGCGCCCGCCATACGGATAGCCGACCTGATAGCAATATTGGTTCGATACGACGCGCGGCTCGACCGCCATCAGCTCGCCGCTCACCGAAAGGTTATTGGCGCGCATCACCGGCGGGATCGCCTGCACGGCTTGGCTGATGAAAGAGGTAAGAGATTCAGGTGAGGTGTTGGAGCAGTTTTGTACGTAGAAAAACGGACGAGCACTTACGTTGACCACGCTATATCGAAGGCGAGAGAAATTTGCATTTGGCAGCGAGTTGAGGTCCGCTTCAATTGCACGCGCCACCGCCGCCAAGCGCTCCGACGATGAGCGGTTTGGATGCATATTGATTTCAACTCGCGAGCCTTCGCCCGTTGAAGACACGTCGAACACGAGCCGCCCTGAACCACCATCAGCGAACGAGATCGGAGCCGTCACAGTCCCCCCACGGGACGTTGATGGGCCCGCCAAAGTCACATCAGCCAATGATGCTCCGACCGGCATCGACACGAGTCGCGCCGAAACGAGCGCCGCAGGCCGCTCCACCTCAACGACTACTCCACCGCTGTTCGACGGTGACAATTGCGATAGCAGCCATGTGGCCGCAACAACGAGCGCGGCAAGTCCAGCGATGACTGACGCGTACAATCTGATTCCGGTCGCGGCACTCTTCGATTCGACCGAGTGGCGCTCGCCTTGGTCAGTGCGTGAGCGGTCAAGGAGACGCGCCTGACGTCTAAAGCTCTCCTTGCTTTCTTGCTCGCGTCTGTCCGCCTCTTGGCGCGCCCTTCGTTCACGGGCTTCTTGTTCGATGCGAGAACGCTCTCGCTCTTCAGCCTCACGCAAGCTCAACAAGCCATCGACCACCGTGAAGAGTGGGCTCATCTCGTGAGTCTCAATCCAATTGCGCAGGTCAGCAGTAGAGGCTTGAGAGTCAAGCGCACCGAAACTCTCGACGTCGGACCGCCCGCATAGCTTGCCAACTCGGCGGAGGATGCTTTTCCAGCCGGCGTGAGTTTCGACTGGATCAGAAAGCCACGCGCGTAGGTCTTCAGCATGTATGGAGTTGAACGGCGCAGGCGGATAAAAGGCATCCGGCCCAGCAACATAGCAGGCTGCCAATTTGCGACCTTCGAATCCAATCAGGGCCTCGGATTTGACCCACTGCGACTCGCGCGCTGTCGGGGACCAACAGACTAGGATCGCCTTTGCCTGATGAGCCTCACGGTCGATCTCATCCGAGAAAGCCTCACCAGCATTGAGGCTAGCATCAAACCAAACGTTGAACTTCAGGGCGCGAAGGGCGGTAGCGAGCCGTTCCACGGCAGCACGCTCTTCGCGTTTGTAAGAAATAAAGACGTCGGCCACTTGCCTCTCCCGACCGCCAATTCGGCACAGGTGAACCAAACCGTCAACAAAATGGGGTCGCAGCCTACTGCTGCGACCCCACAATCCTAGCGCCTAACGATTCTGGGATCGGGGCGCGGAGCCCGACTCTACGGCGTCGGCGCTGGAGCCGGCGTGGCCGTCGCGGCGGGAGCGGTTGCCGACGCCTCTTCGGCTGGCTCATTCACTGGGACCGGCTGTGGCTCGACAGGCTCGCGTAGCGCCCTCACTGCACTAATGTCGCCTTGGGTGACGTAGAAGATTTCGCGATTCCGCGAACCGCCCTCTTGCAATGGATCGTCGTGATAGACTTCGAATGTGGTCCAATCATCTTCCGGCGTGCCAGGGTTATCGACGCGGGCAGCGGCTAGCAACGCATCCATCGGATCATACACCTGCGCGTATACGTCCGCCTCAGTGCCAGTATAGACGACGCGCAACATGGTGCCACCAGGCGTTTGACCAACTTTAGTATTGAACAGCCCACCTTGCGTGCGAGGCGTGCGACCGGTGTAGGGATAGCCAACCTGGAAGCAATACCGCCCTTCAACAACGCGCGGCTCTACTGCCGTTAGCTCGCCCGCAGCCTGGATATTGTTGACCTGCATTAGAGCTGGAATGCCGGCCACTGCTTCTCGCATCACCTGAAGAACGTCATCGGCATCGTTGTCGATGCAGTTCTCGGCATAGAAGAACGGCCGTGGCGCAACCTCGACGACGCTGTACTGTAGGTTCTCAAATGACGCGTTCTTCAGTGTGTTTAGATCAGATTCGACAGCGCTGGCGGCGCCGGCGATGAGCGGCGCAACCTCGCCACCCGTGAACGCGGCAAAGCGGTTCATCGGATTGGAGCCCAGGTCTCGCTCAAGCTTTACATTGACGTTCGAGCCTTCGCCGTCGGCGGTGACGCGGTAGGTCACGCGGCCAGTGGCGCCGTCAGCAAACGCGACCGGCGCGGTCACGGTGTCGCCTTCAGTCGTCGGCGCTTCGACGATGGTCACGCCCTCAACAACGGTGGCGCCCACCGGCGTCGACGAGAGGCGCGCGA
>CALBST010000411.1 GCA_937967425.1 uncultured Caulobacteraceae bacterium | reverse complement strand
TCACCGCCGTCTCCAAACAACAGCCGGACGATCGTGTCGAGGCCATGCTCGCGACTGGCCAGCGCGTGTTCGGCGAAAACCGCGTCCAGGAGGCGCAGGCGCGCTGGGCCGAACGTCGCGCGCGTCACCCGGATCTGCAACTGCGATTGATTGGCCCACTTCAATCCAACAAGGCCGCTGATGCGGTCGCGTTGTTCGATGTCATCGAAAGTCTGGACCGTCCCAAGCTCGCCGCTGCTCTTGCCACCGAAGCGCAGAAGCAGGGCCGCAGCCCCGAAATCCTCATCCAAGTGAACACCGGCGAAGAAGAGCAAAAAGCCGGCATCGCCCCACTCGAAGCCGACGCCTTCATCCTCCTCGCCCGCGAGACCTATGGCCTTCCAATCACCGGCCTCATGTGCATCCCGCCGGTCGACGAGGAGTCGGCAATGCACTTCGCGCTCCTGGCCAAGATCGCCGCCCGCAACGGCTTACCCGTTCTCAGCATGGGCATGAGCGACGATTTCGAAACCGCCATCCGCTTCGGCGCCACCCATGTCCGGGTCGGCTCAGCCCTGTTCGGGGCCCGCCCGTTGACCTAGCCGTGATCAGTCCGGACGGGCGTCTGAGGTTGCAAAGGCGTGATCGGCCATGGTCATTTCCGTTTGGGTAGGCTTTAAGCCCAACACTCGGGGCCCAATGTCACGCGAAACGACCATCCTGGTGATCGACGACGACGCCGACCTTCGTCAGGCGCTGGTCGAGCAATTTGAGCTGGAGGAGGGTTTCGGCGCTGTCGGCGCCGCCACCGCCGCCGAGGGCTTCGCCGCCGCCGCCGAGCACAAACCGGCAGCCGTTGTGCTGGACGTGAGCCTGCCCGACATGGACGGCTTCGCCGCCTGCAAACAGCTCCGCGACCAGGGCGTCAAAGCCCCGATCATCATGTTGACCGGCGCGGCCCAGGAAGAAGAGCAGCAAGTCCAAGGCCTCGACGCCGGCGCCAACGATTATGTGCTGAAGCCGTTCAAGTTCTCGGTGCTGCTCGCCCGCATCCGCGCGCATCTCCGCAGCCACGAAGCCAGCGAAGACGCCGTCTATAAAATCGGCCCGTATGAATTCCGCCCCGCCATGCGTCTCTTGATCGATCCGTCGGACAAGAAAGTCCGCCTCACCGACAAGGAAGCCTCGATCCTGCGCTACCTCTATCGCTCCGGCGAAAAGCCCGTGGGCCGCGAAGAATTGCTGCGCGAAGTGTGGGGCTACAACGCCAACGTCACCACGCACACGCTTGAGACGCACATCTATCGTCTGCGCCAAAAAATCGAACCAGACGCACAAAGCCCGAAGCTCCTGATCACGGAAACTGGCGGCTATCGGCTGCAGGTGTGAGTTCAATGAAAAACTGGCTGATTGGATTATGCGCGCTGCTCGGCGCATGCGCGACGACGCCGTCTGAGGCGCAACAAGCAGGCGCGTCACCAGCAGAAGGCGCGCCGATCACCATCGGCACGAGCTACACGCTCCACTCCGCCACGCTCGGCGATGATCGCCAGATCAATGTCTGGTTACCGGCTGACTACGGCTCCGCCGAAAACGCCGCGCGCCGCTACAACGTGCTCTACGTGCTCGACGGCGCGCTTGATCAGGATTTCCAGCACATTGCGGGCCTCGGCCAACTCGGCGCGCTGAGCTGGACCTATGAGCCGCTGATCGTCGTCGGCATCCAAACCAAGGATCGCCGCGCCGAACTCACGCGCCGCCCGCATGATGCACGCCACGCCGCCGAATTTCCGCAAGCGGGCGGCGCGCGCCGCTTTCAGGATTTCGTCGCCAACGAAGTGATCCCGCTTATTGAAGCAAACTATCGCACCGGCGAGGGCCGGGCGCTGATGGGTGAATCGCTCGCCGGACTTTTCGTGGTCGATACCTTCCTGCATCGGCCGGCGCTCTTCCGCGATTACATCGCCATCAGCCCAAGCCTCTGGTGGGACGATCAGCATTTCGCCCGTCATGGCGGCCACGATCTCGAAGGGCGGGCAGCGTCCAACACGCGCCTCTATCTCTCCATCGCCAACGAGGGCGGCGCAACGCAAGCAGGCATGAACCGGTTCTTGGCGCTGCTCGAAGCCGCCCCGCAAGGCAGCGTCACCTGGCGCTACAGCGACCGCAGCGCCACCGAAACCCACGCCACCATCTACCACGCCGCCGCCCTCGACGCGCTCCGCTGGCTCTACGCCATGCCGGAGCCCGACTACGGCCCGACGCCTTGGTATTACGAAGAGCAGCCGGGTGCCCCGGCTGCGCCGCACGCGCACTAGCTCACCATTCGCGCCACGACCGGCGCGGTTTCCATGGTTTGCGATAGAATAGGCGAATCTCGCGGTAGGCCGCGTTCGTCAGCCAAACAACGAGGGCGAACAGCGGCGGGAAAACGATGAGCAGAAATATCTGCAGACCGGTCACATTGTCCTCCGAATAAGAAGGCCCGGAGCAAATCCGGGCCTTCTGACTTCCGATTGGGTCGCATCCGAACCAGCCTTTGCGCGGTTGAAAACCAGCTGGCCCGGTTTGACCGGGAAATCACTGAAGCGGAGCGGACTGGGTTCGAATCTGTGGTGGGCCGCCCCGTCTTCCGATGAAGGTGACTTGGGGAGGGCGGCGGCAAATCAATGTGTCAGCGGTCACACTGCTCGGAAGACACCACACACTCTAGGGGTGGTATACGGCGCAGAT
>CALBST010000410.1 GCA_937967425.1 uncultured Caulobacteraceae bacterium | reverse complement strand
TGCCTTCGCAGTGCAAGCTCTCGTCGCGCACCGACCAGGTCACGATCTGGCCCATGCCCTTCATCTTGTTGAAGCGCGGGAAGTTCATCAGCATCGCGAACGAGGCAAAGAGCTGCAGGCCCTCGGTAAAGGCGCCGAACATCGCGACGGTGCGCAGAATGTCAGCATCCGTCTCGACGCCGAATTTCTGCATGTAGTCGTGCTTCTCGCGCAGCGCGCCGTATTCCATGAACGCCTGGAATTCGGTTTCCGGCATGCCGATGGTTTCGAGCAGCAGCGCGTAAGCGGCGATGTGAACCGTCTCGATGTTGGAGAACGACGCGAGCATCATCTTGATCTCGGTCGGCTTAAACACCCGCGCGTAGCGCTCCATGTAATTGTCGTTCACTTCGACGTCGGCTTGCGTGAAGAAGCGGAAGATCTGCGTCAGCAGGTTCTTCTCTTGCTCGGTGAGCTTCGAGGCCCAGTCCTTCACGTCCTCGCCGAGCGGGACTTCCTCCGGGACCCAGTGAACCTGCTGCTGACGGCGCCAAAATTCGTACGCCCACGGATAGCGGAACGGCTTGTAGCCAATCGAAGGTGTGCGGAGGCCCGTCAAAGCTTTGCCCCCGTTATCGCCAGCCATCCGCAAACTCCCTTTCGAAGCCAGAACATAACCCTAGATTTAGGGGTTTCGGTGGCGCTTCGCCACCATATCTGGCGTATCTGGGGCTGAGTCTCGTTTAAGATTGGTTACCAGCCCGGCCGCGGACCATGCAGCGATTCAGGCCGGGGGTAAGCGCCCAAGCCTGCCCCGCCTGTGGATAGGTCAGCGCAGCCGCTGCGCTTCGGCTTGGCAGCGGTAGGGGAGGTTCGGGTCGCGGCAGAAATCCGGCCAATGGCCGCTGAGGCGCCAATAGCCCAGGAGCCCCAGGTCGCGCATCAGCGGCATGAAGCGCGGGTCGGCGCGCATCGGGGCGGTGGCGGCGCTGAACAGAACCTCCTCGCCGCCGCGGCGCTCATCCTCGAACCGCTGACGGGCAAGCGCGAAAGCCTCGTCGAGTTCACCGAGCGCCGAGTATTGCATCAGCGCCTGCGCCGTCGGCAGATCGCCGGTGTTGCTGCAATCGACGAGGTGGCGGACCGCCGCCGTGCGCGGCAGCGTGTTTGGCGCGGAGCGCATGGCGTCGACGGCATAGCGCCAGCATTGGCGTGCGCGTGTGGAGCGGATCTGCGAGGCGGGCGCGTTGATCAGCGCCAGCGCGTCGTCATAGGTCTCGCCCCAAAATGCCACACGCAGCCGCAGGAGCCAGAGATTTGCGTCGTTCGGCCAGACTTCGCTGAGTTCATCGACGATATCACGGGCGGACTCGATGTCGCCGCTCTGAAGCAAGATCGATCCGACAATGGCGCGTTTGCTCAATGATAAGGGTTCCAGCGTGCTGGCGTTGCGCGCGTAGGCGAGCGCGTCATCGAAGCGGCCAACCTCGAACAACAGTTCCGAGTATTCGCTGCTGAGCGCGCCATTGCGTTCGTCCCGCTCCAAGCCTTGCTGCAGCGTGCGCTCGCGCGCATCCCAGCGGCGGCGCGGCTCGATGCGCTCGAGTGCGAGGTAGGCTTCTCCGAGAGTGCGGTCTTGGCGCAGCGCGCGCTCGGCGTTGGCTTGGATTTCGGCGCGCAGTTCTTGGCGCTGTGGTTCGGACGCTGTTTCAAGAAGCGCAGCGGTCTCGGCGGCCAGCATGGCGCGCGCGATAGCGAGATCAGGCGCTTGCGCCACCGCTTGCGAAAGCGCATCGACATTCCGCCCTCGCGCGTCGCGATCCTCCGCATAAGCGCAAGCGCCGAGTAGCGAAGGATAGGCATTCGCCGGCGCCGCGGGTCCTGCGCGCACCGCGCAGGCCAATGCGTTGACGCCGCGCCCAGCCGCAACTTGCCGCAAGGCGCCCGCACTTGCGGCCGCGCCCTCGACAGTTTCCGACCATAGCACGGCGCGGTCCGAGGTCCGCGCGACGCCGATCGTGATCCGCACCGTGCTTTGGTCACGCTCGATCGCACCCTCAAGCGCGAAGAGTGCGCCAGAGCCTCTGGCGCGGTCGAGCGCTTGCTCGCGCGGCGTATCGCGTGAGCTGTCGCGCGCCAGAGGGTCAATACCGCGCGCGCGCAGAGCGGCGCTGGCGTCCTCTGCCACTCCTTCGGCGAGGCCTTGCAAAGCGGCGTCTTGCGGCGTCGTGAATGAAAGCACCGCCACGCGCGGCTGAGGCTCGCGATTGAGCAGGGGCCAAGAGATAAGCGCGAGCACAACGAGCGCGAGCACGCCGCCGCCGGCGAGCCACATGATTTGTTTGCGGCTTAGCGGCCGTCGCGCGCCGGCGCTCGCATCGACCGGCAGTTCATGGATGCCGATGCTTTCGTCCATTTTATCGAGCTTGACCGCGCCTTTGGCGACAAGCTTTTCCGCCAGCGGCCCGCGCAGTGCTTTGCGCGTATCTTCCGAAACGATGACAACGCCTGGCCGTGCGTGGCTTTGCAACCGTGCTGCGACGCTGACGCCGCGCCCAAGCAAATCGCCCGTCGGCATCGGCGAGACCTCGCCGGTGTGAACCGCGACACGCACCGGCGGATCCGCGACCGCCGCCACCTCAAGCGCGGCATGCACGGCGCCGAACGCGTTGGCGAACTCCATCATCAAGGAGTCGCCGGAGGTGTTGAATATCCGGCCGCTGTGGCGCTCAGCGATCTTGGCGCAGCGTTCGCCGAGCCGCGCTACTGCCGCGATCGCGGCGGCTTCATCGGCTTCGGCCATCGCGGAGAAGCCGTCTACATCGACAACGACGATAGTGGTAAGTTTTCTAGACGCCACGCTATTCCCTCAGCGCGGCGAACATGCCGGGGCAGGCGGTCCAGGTCTAGCGCCCGTAGTAAGGTTCGCAGCCGATGCCGTCGCCGTCAGCGTCGAGATGAGGGCCGAAGCCGGGCTCGCCAACGTAAACCGGCGCCGCACCTGCAGCGCGCGCCGCGTCACAATTAGAGTAGGCGCGTGACGGCGTGGAACGAGGCGCTTCCAGGCGCAAGCGAGATGCTTCACGCCGCTCCAACGTGACCGGCTCGAGGCGCGGCCGCTCCACGCGCTCGCTCCGCACCGCCGCTGGCGCCGGCGAAGGCGTTGCGGCCGCCGGCTCGACCCTCTCGGCAATGAGGAATGCGCCCGCGCCGATGATGACGCCCATCGAAATCGGCGGCGCCCATGTGCGCAAGCGGCGCAAGTTGCGTTTGAGCATGAGTTGTTGGCGAAGCGTCATGCCCTTGCAAGCTGCAAGGACCGTGCGCGTTTACCGTCGCATCGTCACAGTGAGGCCGGTGAAGCTCTCATCCTGGCCGAACGTCTCATTGCCGATCGTCGTCGACTCTTCACGTTCGACGTAAGCCAGCGACGCTTGCACGCCGTTGCGCTCGTACGTCACGCCGACCGACATGTCGCCGACGGTGACGCGATCCTGTAATTGCAGCGCCGGGCCTTGGCCGCCGAATTCACTGCGCTGACCTGGTTGCCATGTCAGAGCCTCGTTGTCGGAAGCGACAAACATGTAGGTCGATGTCCCGCGCTGGTCGTTGTCCTGTTGGACGAGGCCGCGGCCAATGCGGACTTCCGAACCGCGCCCTTGACGGTTGATGTCGCCATCGGCCCCGCCGATCGAAGCGCGCTGCGCGAAGGAGATGTCGAGGTCGCCATCGCCGGTGGCGAATTCCACTTCGAACCGCCGCGGGCCTTCCGTCTGTTCGTCCGTGGCGGTGGATGGTCCAAAGCGCTGAGCAACATCGCTGCGTAGCCTGACGTTCGAACGGCGCAGTACGGTTTGGGGGTCGGTGAAGTCGATCTGTCCGGCTTCGAGCTGAGTTTCGGTGGCGATTGCGTCGGCGGCCGGAGCAGTAGGGGCGTCCTGGGCAGTGGCGGTCGAAACCCCAAACAGAGCTGCCGCCGCGAGCGCGCCGCTCGCGAGTAGAGCCGTACGGTTACCTGAACCACCCATCACAGCCAGCCTCGTGTCTCTATCCGAAGCAGCAATGCATATTGGCTGCCACAGGTTCCGCGCGCTGTTAAGTGTTTGTTCGACGGGGAGGACTCTTTCTCCACCCCGCCGAACCACTCAGTTCCGCATAGTGATGGTTAAGCCGGCGAAATTCTCGTCCTGGGTCCAGGATTGCGAGCCGCTGACCACCGTGAACTCGCGCTCGACATAGGCGAGGGAAGCCTGGATGCCGAACCGCTCATAGGTGATGCCGGCCTGCATGTCGCCCAACTCGACGCGGTCTTGCAGCGCGAAAGAGCGGCCGCCGGAGCTTCCGAACTCGCTCCGGGCGCCGGGGCGCCAGGTGAGAGCTTCGTCTTCCGAGGCGGCGAAGAAGTACCACCGTGGTTCTGCCGACGGCTCATTGCGCGCAACGTCGAGGCCGCGGCCGAGGCGCAGTTCTGAGCCGCGGCTTTGCCGGTTAATGTCGCCTTGATCGTTGAAGCTCAAGCCCCCGCGCTGTGCGAATGAGACGTTGAGGCCGGACATGCCGGGCGTCACGAACTCGAATTCGTAGCTGCGTTGGTTGCGGCGCGCGCCATACGCCGGCTCCGCTGGAGCTAAGTTGCTGAAGCGGCCGGTCGCCCGATCGCTCGTTCGGATATTGAAGCGGCTTGCGATTGGCGCGGCCGGATCAACCATGTCAACGCCATCAATGGCGAAAGTTGGAATGCTTTGATCGACCGCATCTTCGGCGGTTGCGATATTGGCTGCGAAACTTACGAACCCGACCAAACCAACGACCACGAGCTTGCGTAAAAGCATCGCGATCTACCTCCCAATGGACCATGAGGATTGCGTAAGTAAGGTTACCGAATCGTTTAGCTTTGTGCGCGCGCAACGCAGTTGATTAGCAGTGTGCGGGCGCGAACAACGCCAAACGTCAGTCTTTCCTTGCCTCGCCGGGCGGTTTTTCTCTGACGAGTGTGCGCTGCATCACGACGACGTCGAGCAGCTTGCCGAACTTCTCGCCGACATTCTTGAGCGTGCCGACGTGTTGGAAGCCCAGTTTGCGGTGCAAGCCGATCGACGCGGCGTTGTAGCTGTCGCCGATAAAAGCCAGCGCTTCACGTGCGCCGTCATCGCGCAAGCCTGTTAACACCTCAGCAAGCGCCACCGATCCGGCCCCGCGCCGCAAGGACGTGTGCGCCGCATAGACTGAGACCTCGAACGTCTTTTGATAGGCGGCGCGGTCCCGGTACTGCGTCGCGTAAGCGAAGGCGAGCACGCGGCTGACGTCTTCCGGCGGCGAGGCGACCATGAACGGCCAGCCGCGGTCGACGATCTTGCCCCAGCGCTCGGTCATCTCCTCGATGGAAGGTGGGGTGACCTCGAACGTCCCCGTGCCCGTCAACACAGCGTTTGCGTAGATCAATTGCACGAACTGCAAGTCCTGCTGGAAGCAGGGGCGCGCAATCAGGGCTGGGTGCTTGGTGGCCACGGGCTTTCCGGTGGCGCGGTTTGCGGGCCCGGGTCAAGCGCATCGTATGCTGAACCGCATATTACCGCATGCGGCGGCGGGCCCCATTCACGGGATGCCAACCAGCATGAATTAGGATCGATACCGAAATGGCGGGTTTCTTGACCTCACACCCAGCCCGGGCGCTGTGCCTGGGTCTGGCAGCGGCGGCTTTGACGGCCTGCGCCAGCACGCCTGCGCCGGTTGCGGTGGGTGGCTATAGACCTGCGCCGGCGGCAGATCGGTTGCCGGACCCCGAGGGGCAGGACGCGCGGGTCACCGATTACGGCGCCAACCTCCAATGCGTGCCGTTTGCTCGCCAGTTGTCAGGTGTTCAGATCTTCGGCAACGCGAATACTTGGTGGGCCCAGGCCGCAGGACGCTATCCCCGTTCCAGCCAGCCGGCCTTCGGCTCGGTTTTCGTGCTTCAGGGTTACAACACCACCGCCCGCGGCCACGTCGCCGTGGTTACGCGTGTGGATTCCAGCCGCCTCATCCGGGTGGACCAAGCCAATTGGCTGAATGGCGGCGAAATCAGCCGCAACGTGCCTATTCTCGATGTTTCGCCGAACAATGACTGGTCCGAGGTCAGGGTCTGGCACATTCCCGGCGGCCACTGGGGCGGGCGCGTTTACCGGGGCGAGGGGTTCATTCACCCCTTCCAACTCCATGCGGCCATGAGCTGAAGTTCCCGCGTTAAGATATATTGATCGCGTGGAAAGACTAAAGTTAACGCCGGGCGCGAAGTACTAGGACAACATCTAGTCTTCGAAGCGTTCGTTTACCATACGAACACTCACCTTTCTATTTCTTCAGCTGAGCGTTTAGGTTTTTCTTAACCTCGCGAGGGCTTTTTGATGTCCCAGATTGGGGCAGAAGCTCGTCTAGGCTCGACTAGGGCATGTTTGATTCCCGTGCGCTCCTCGTAGCGGCCGCGACGGTCACCGGGTTTGCCGGCCTTCCGTCGGATGCGGACGCGTTGACGCCGCTCTCGCTCGATCTCGCGATCGACCCGACCGTCACCGAGGGGCCATCCGAACACGCGATGCTGGCGCCAAGCTCATTCGAGCGCGCGCCGGATGAGGCATACGAGCCGATTGCACGCGTCACCAATTATCGCGCGCGCTTGCAGTGCGTGCCGTTTGCGCGCCGCGAGTCCGGGGTTGAAATTTACGGCAACGCCAACACCTGGTGGCGTCAGGCTCAAGGCCGTTATGAAACCGCCGAAACGCCGAGCGAAGGCGCCGTCATGGTGCTGCACGGCTATCGCACCAATGCGCGCGGCCACGTCGCCGTCGTGAAGGAAATGGTTTCGCCGCGTCTCGCGATCGTCGATCACGCCAATTGGCTGAACGGCGGCGAGATCACGCGCGATGTGCCGGTGATGGACGTGTCTGAAGCCGGCGATTGGTCGGAAGTGCGCGTCTGGAACGTCACCGGCCGTCACTGGGGCGGGCGCACGTATCGCGTTCAAGGCTTCATCCTGAATATGCTCACCGAGCAGGCGCGCGCGGAGCAAATTCAAGAGACCGCCATGCTGCACGAGACGGCAGGCGAAGCTGCAGCCGCCGAGGCTATCCCTGTAGCCTAAGACTGAGGGCGGGCCGTCGCCTTACGACCCGCGCGTCTGGCCTCCGAACGATCGAAATCTCGGGCATCCCTTAAATTCCGGCGTTTCCATCGCCCGTCGACCCGCGCTAGTTTCCGCGCTTCGCCGCGCGGACTGCCGGCGGGGAGGGGATGATGGCCAACGCTACGGCAAATGTGGGCGTGCAAAGGAAACCGAAAGCGCGACCCAAAAACCGCGAAGGCATTCCGCTGTTTCGCTGGCTCACGCGCAACTGGCTCTGGGACACATTCATCTTGCTTTGCATCGTCGCGAACGCGGCGATCCTCGGCTGGGACGCACATTTTGGCGAAGCTGGCCAGTACCGCGCTCTGATCGAGCAGTGGAATATGTACTTCCTTTTCATATTCACTGCGGAGCTCGTGCTTGAGTTCTTGGCTCAAGGCCCGCGTAAGTACTTCGCCAGCGGTTGGAATATTTTCGACGTCATTGTTGTCGGCCTGAGTTACATCGCGGTCAGCCCGGCGATCTCGGCGTTGCGCGCTTTGCGGGTGGTGCGCGTTTTCCGTCTGGTCAGCGCGGTGCCGCAGATGCGGCGCGTCGTCGAAGCACTGTTCGGCGCGCTGCCTGGAATCATGGCGTCGTTCGCGATCCTCGCCGTGGTTTTTTACATCGCCGCCGTGATGGGCACGACACTCTTCCATAGCGATCCCGGATTCAGCGACCTCGGCCGGTCGATGCTCTCACTCTTTGCGCTGTCGCAGTTTGATGGCTGGGGCGAAACCATAGAGCGGCTACAAGTGCACAATCCGTATGCGTGGGTATTCGTTCTTGGCTTCACGATCATCGCCGCGTTCGCGGTGTTGAACTTGTTCATCGGCGTTATCGTCGAGGCGGTTCAGGCCGCGCCGCAGGAGGAGATCAAGGAGGATCTCGAAGAGGTTCAGGAAGAGGTCGAGGAAATCCAAGAAGCGCAGGAGGATGCGGCGCTTGTTCAGCAGCGGATCCTAGAGGAGGTGCGCGCGCTTCGCGCTGAAGTGGCGGCCTTGCGTGGCGGCGGCGGCGCGCCGCCGAGCGCTTAGCGCCCGGCGCCAGCTTCGTTCGACGCCACAAGCACCGGCGGCGAGAGCACGCGGTTCACGCCCTGAATCACGCCGTTCGACGCGTTGATGTCGGGCATGACGACGAGTTCGTCATTGATGCGAAGGCCATCGCGGCCATCAAGCGTCACGCGATAGCCATTGGCCGATTCGGGCCGCGTGGTACGCGGGCCGACGCTCTCGGAGGTCACGCGCTCAGGCACGACATGATAAGCCAGCAGGGCCACCAACTCGTCGCGGTTGACCGGCTGCATCAGGCGCTCGACTTCAACTTGGTCCATCTGCGCGAACGCTTCGTCCGTTGGCGCAAAGATCGTGAACGGGCCTTCGCCACGCAGCGTCTCTTCGTAACCCGCGGCCTCCACGGCAGCGAGGAAGCGCGTGAATTGGCCGGTGGCGGCGGCGACATCGATCACGTCGCCATCAGGGTTGGGCGTTTGCGTATCGGCGATGAAAAAGCGTTCGGCGTTCTGTGCGATCGCGGCCTGCGGCGCGAGCAGACAGGCGGCGGCGAGAAGCGCGGCGCAGAGGGGGCGGTGGAACATCATGAACGATAAACCCCGTTCGGCGTCTGCGGTTTCATGACCGTCGCAACGGGGTGGCGCCGTGCTGCCGCTAAGGCGATAATGCCGCCATGTCCGTTTGGTCTCGCATCGTTGAACTGGCCGCGCGCGCCTTCGATCCCGAGGCCGATCCGCCCGAATTCAACGAAGAGTGCGCGCCGCGCCCGAATGATGTCGGTTTCACCGCGGCCGTGATTGGCTTGGCGGCTAAGATGGCCAAGGCCGATGGCGAGGCGACTGACGCCGAGCTTCGCGCCGCGGCGCAGGTGTTCCGTCCGCCGCCGGGCGAGGAAGAGCATTTCCGGCGCGCCTTCTCACTGGCGAAGCAAACAGTTCTAGGATTTGATTCCTACGCAAAGCAGATCGGGCGCAAGTACCGCGCCCGCCCGTGCCTGCTCGAGGATGTGCTCGATGGTCTCTTCCACATCGCCATGGCTGACGGCGCAGTAGGCGAGGCGGAGTTGAAATATCTCGCTGAGGTCGCCACGCACTTTGGCTTTAGCGAAATGGAGTTCCGCCGCATCAAGGCGACCAATCTCGGTCCCGAGGCCGGCGATCCGTACGCCATCCTAGGCTTGTTGCCGGGCGCGACGATGGAAGAGGTGCGCCAAGCCTGGCGCCGAGCGGCAGCCGAAAACCATCCCGACCGGATGACCCAGCGCGGCGCGCCGCCGGAATTCGTAGAGATCGCCCGCGAAAAGACCGCAGCGATCAATGCGGCCTATGCCAAAATACGCGAAGAACTCAGCGTCGGCGCGAAATGATCGCTGTTGGTGAATGCGACACGCCGTAAGGGCGCCGCATTGATCGGCGACGCTACCTCTCCATATTGGACGAAAGGAGTTGTCCGCCCATGACCGCGAACGCCGCCGACTTTGGATCCGCCGCTCTCAGCGCCTTTGTACGCGCGGCGGGTCTCTTGGCGCTCGCGATCGGTACGGCGCTGGCGTTTGTCTTCGCGTTCTTCGCCGCGCTCGTGGTTGGCGTCATGATCGCGGGCGCCGCTCTCGCCATGCGGATCTGGCCGCGCGGCAGATCCTCCGCCGCCGGCCCGGTTGTGCTCGACGCGCACCGCACGCCCGAAGGCTGGGTCGTCGAAACCGCAGCCAAGCGGAAATAACGCGCCTATAGTCGGCGTGTGACTCGTTACATCCAAAAACCGTCGCCCAACTTCGACGCGCGCACGCGCCCGATCGATCTTGTCGTGTTGCACTATACCGGCATGCAGGACGCCGAGATCGCGCTCGCGCGGTTGACCGATCCAGCGCCAGTCGCCGGCAATTATCCCGGGCCCTGGCAGAGTGATGATGTCGAAGCTGATGCGCCGCTGTCGCGCGTGAGCGCGCATTACGTCGTTGATGAAGAAGGGCAGATCTACGCGCTGGTGCCGGAAGAGCACCGCGCCTGGCACGCGGGCGTATCGAGTTGGGAAGGCGATGGCGACGTGAATGCGCGTTCTATCGGCATCGAGATCGTCAATGGCGGCCATGATTTCGGTCTGCCCGAGTTTCCCGCCGCGCAGATCGATGGCGTTATCTCGCTGCTCAAGGACATCTTCGAGCGCTGGCCGCAGCTCAACGCAAAGCGCGTGGTCGCGCACTCTGATATCGCCCCCGCACGAAAGGCCGATCCGGGCGAGAAATTTCCGTGGCGGCAATTGGCGAACGCCGGCGTTTCGGTTTGGCCTGAACACGTCGCAACGCAGCTCTCCACCGACGATCCGATCTCGGACGTGCAGCAGCAGCTCGCTTATATCGGATACCCTGTGACGCAGACAGGATACATGGACGAAGCAACCAAAGCGGCGCTTGTCGCGTTTCAACGCCGCTTCCGCCCCAGCGATCTAAGCGGTTCGGCCGACGAAGAGACGCGCTATCTGCTTCTTGCGCTTAGCCGGAGCTTGCGATGACGCGTGAAGTCAAGTGCTCCTGTGGGGCGGCGACGTTGAAGATCAGCGGCGAGCCGGTGGTGCAGTTCTATTGCCATTGCGGCGATTGCCGGCGCATCCACGGCGGCGCTTACGCGCCCGAGGCGATGTTCAAGGCGGGCGATGTCGAGGTCATGGGTGAGACGATCAGCTTCACGCTGAAAAGCACGCCGCGGATCTCCTGCGCCAAATGCGGCGCGCGGCTCTATGCGGATGTCGCTGCGGCCGAGTTGAAGGGCGTCAATGGCACGCTGCTTGATGACTTCACGCCAGCCTTCCACATGCATTGCAGCGAAGCCGTGCTGCCGGTGCGGGACGATCTCCCGCACTTCGCCAAACAGCCCGCGGCATTCGGCGGCGAGGACGTGCTGGTCGATTGGTAGCTTAGCCGCTATATTGCCCGCGCCAGTCGGCCGGGCGGCCGCGGATGTGCAAGCATTCGAGGAAAGTCCGGGCTCCACGCGGATACGGCGGCGGGTAACGCCCGCCGAAGGTAACTTCAGGGATAGCGCCACAGAGAACAGACCGCCCTCCGAAGCCTCGGCGAAGGAGGGTAAGGGTGAAACGGTGGTGTAAG
>CALBST010000409.1 GCA_937967425.1 uncultured Caulobacteraceae bacterium | reverse complement strand
GGGATCGGCGCGCCTTCGCGGGCGTAGCGGATTGTCGGCGCGAGCAGATCGGCCATCGGCGTGCGGCCAAAACGTTCATGCAGCGCGAACCAGCCGTCGACGGTGCCCGGCACCGAGACGCTTGCCGCGCCAAAGCTTGGCACGGCGTTCGGGTTGCCGCGCCGGCGCGCTTCGCGGCGCATCTGCGCCAGCGACATGCCCTGCGGCGTCCGGCCGGAGCCATTGTAGCCGTAGAGCCGCTGCGTGCGCGGATCCCAAACGATGACGAAGATGTCGCCGCCGATGCCGTTGCCGGTGGGCTCGACCAAACCCAGCATCGCATTGGCCGCTATCGCGGCGTCCATGGCGCTGCCGCCAGCGCGCAAAACATCAATCGCCGTTTGCGTCGCCAGCGGATGCGCCGTCGCTGCGGCGCCATGGGGTGCAATCACAGGTGAGCGCGTCGCGAACGTTTCACCCGAAACCCGTTCGCCTCGGCCAAAGTTCGGGTCGCGTGCTGGTGCGTCTTGCGCGGTAGCGCTTGAGCCCAACAGCGCCGCGCCAAACAGCGCCGCCGCCAGTAGTCGCGCATTGAAGTAGGCCATGATCGATCCCTCACCGTTGCGGCCAGTCAAACAGCTGTGGCGGCGCGGGGCAATGCTGGTCACTAAGTTTACGCCGTGAGGGCGTAGGTGGCGGCCCCGGAGGGAGTCGAACCCCCGACCGTGTCCTTAGGACGGACCCGCTCTATCCAGCTGAGCTACGGAGCCTACCGAGCGGAGAGCTAAGGAAAGAGCGCACCCGCCGCAACCTGTTTGCACGCCCTGAAGGCTGGACTTGCACGCCAGCCCGGGCGCATCATTAGACGGGGCGCGGCAGCACACGGGGAGACGCCGTTCATGGCGCAGAAGTACGCCAATGTCTGGTCGCGGGCAGCGGCCAGCTTGACCGCGCTCTCGCACACGCAGGCCGGGGTCTTTCGCTGGGGCGTGCTCATTATTCTCACGGCGGTGTGGTTCGTCGGCGGTTTCTGGCTGTGGCGTGAGTTGCCGGCTTCGGAGGCGTTCTATCGCACCTTCAGCGCCGTCAGCATGTGGGACGAATACTTCAACGCCAACGAGCCGATGCGCGAAGTTGTGCGCTATTCTGCTTTGGCCGCGCCGGTTGTGGGCTTGCTGTTTGCGTTCTCAGGTCAGCTTGGCCGTTCGCTCGCACGCATTTTCAATCTCGGCGCCGCGCGTCATGTCGTCATAGCAGGCGATAGCGCCGCAGCACTCTCGCTCGCGCTGGACTGCCGCAAGCGCAAAGATTCCGTCATTCTGATCGCCGATGGGTTGGCCGGGGAAACGGCGCTTGGGCTCCGCCGCAAAGGCGTCATCGTGCTGGAAGGCGAGGCCACGCATCTGGAAACGTTGCGTACCGCGCGCGCCCATCACGCCGCCCATGTGATCGCTTACGAGCCGGATGATACCGCGAATCTGCAAATTGAAGCCGCCGTGCGCCGTCTCGTTGGCGACGCGAAGCGTAAGCCGCCGATCGGCGTGCACGTCGCGACGCGCTCAGCGATGTTGTTGAGGGAAGCGCGTGAGATGCGCTCGGCGCAGATGCGCAAGAAGAAGGCAGGCCTGCCGCCGATCGATCCAAAGCCGTTCTCGCTTGAAGAAATGGCTGCGCGCGCTTTGGTGCAGAAGGAGAGCCCGACTTTGCTCTCATTGGCGCAGCAGCTGGGCCAAGATCGCCTGCACTTTGTGTTCTTCGGCTTCGACGCCGCCGCCGAAGCGGTGGCCGAACGGATTCTGATGAGCCTTTGGTCTGTCCACTTCGAAGCGCCGAGGCTCACGGTTCTGTCGCCGGACCACGAGGCGGCAGAGGCGGGCTTCCGTGCTCGCCATCGCGAGGCGTTCGCCAATCCAGGCGTGTGGGCGGCCGACATTGCTTTCCTGCCCTTCGATTGGGACACAGCCTCCGTTGGGGCGGAGGTGATTGACAGCGTTGAGCAAGCGCGCGGCAAGCCGACGGCGATCGTCGTCTCCACCGGCGCCGATCCGGGCAACATCCATCTCTCGATCGCGCTCAAGCGCCTGTGCAACAACGGCCAACGCTGGCCCGTGCCAATCTACATGCGCGAGACCAGCCAATCGGAGTTCTCGCAGCAATACGCCAGGGGCGACGAGACGCCGGAGCTTGACGCCTATCTGCTGGCCTTCGGCGCCCATCAAGTGAACTCGACGCGCGCGCGCGTCATCGATGGCGCGCTCGATCAAGGCGCCGCCATTGCGCACGAGTATTACAACAAGGGGCTAGGCCAGCGCGGCGCGATGAGCATGCGCGAGCTGCAATCTGCGATGAAGGATTGGAGCGACGTGCTCGAAACTTATCGCGCCGCCAATCGCGCTGTCGCCGATGCGGCGATGGTAAAGGTCTGGGACATTGGCTTCCGCGCCGCCGCGAAAGGCGAGAAGGGTGAAACCACGATTACCGTGCCTCAGGAGCTGATGGAGAAGATGGCGCGCCGCGAGCATGATCGCTGGATGGCGGAGCGGCTCATGTCAGGTTGGCGGCCGACTGCTCCCGGGGAAGCGCGCAACAACGATCTGATGGCGCATGACAAGATAGTCGGCTGGGATCAGCTTAATGAAGCGGATCGCAACAATGATGTCGTGCAGGTGCGCGCCGCCATGGATGTCGCGCGTTTGATGCACAAGGACGGCTTCGTCCCGCGCACCTAGTCGCCGATCCGCCCGCCATCGTCTTTTGTGATGATCACGACGGCGGAGCGTGGCCAAGCATTGCCGCCGTCCGGAAAGTGCGACGTGGGTTGTTCGCCTTGCCAGCGCAGCACGCCGTAATCGACGCCAGCCACGTTGTTGGCGCCTGGGTGCTGAACCGCGCAGAGGAAGGCGCGCTCATCCGGCGTCATCAGCGGCCCGCAAATCTCGGCGCCCACAGGGCCGACCAGAAAGCGCTTCACCGGCCGCGGCCGTTCCTCGGTGCTTGGCGTCATCAGCACGCAATCGTTGCAATCCTCAAACACAAAGTCGCCGCCATCGGTCGCGATCCACACGCGATGGGTGGAATCGATGAAGAGATTATCGGGGCAGGCAAAGCGATCGCCGGAGATTGTCGGCGCGCCGGCATAAGTCGTTGCAATGAACGCAGGGACGCCGCTGCCGCGTGTGCGGACAGTTGCGGTCTCTGCGTTCGGGTCCCCGCCCATGGCGAAGACGTCCCAGGTAAAACTCTCCGCGCCGCAATCGCCGCCGGCTTCGTCGAAGCGCAGGATGTGGCCGGCGAGATTGCTTTGCGCCGCGTTCGGATGCTCCGGGTCCTCGCGGCGCGGGCTGCCGGGCCGCGCGAAGCCGCGCTCGCTGTTGTTGGTGCAAGCGATGAGGACGGGTCCGAGGCCGCGCCAGGCAGCGTCACAGATGGCTTCCACATCCTCGGGCCTATCCATTGCCGTGGCGCCGAGAAGGCGCGCTGCATCACGCGCGCGCATCAGCAGGTCACCCTCATCGTGGAAGCGGATGGGTGATTCAAGTGCCGCGGCGGCCGCGTTGGCCGCGTCTAGCGTGATCGCAATCCAGCGTCCGCTGCCGTCTTCATGGCATTGGGCGCAATAGAGCTGCCCGTCATCGAGCAAATCCATGTTTGCGGCGCGATTGTTCGGGTCGAACCGTCCCCGCGACACGAACTTGTAGACGTGCTCGTTGCGCTGATCATCGCCCATATAGACGACGACGCGCCCATCCAACGCGAGCGCGGTCGTCGCGCACTCATTCTTCTTGCGGCCAAGCGCCGTGCGCTTCTTCGGCGTGGAGCTTGGATCGTATGGATCGATCTCGACGATCCAGCCATAAAGCGATGGGCCGCGGGGGTTCTCGGCGAAGTTGAATTGGCGGGGCGTACGGTCAGCGAAGCCAGCGCCTGGATAGCCGAAGGACGCCGCATCCAACGCGAGCGCGGGATCGTCGAACTGCGCGCTGGCGTCGAGCGAACCGACAAAGAGCCCGTCGAAATTTTCCTCCGCCGTGAGATAGGTGCCCCACGGCGTCAGGCCGCCGGCGCAGTTCGCGGAGGTTCCGCAGCGGATTGCGTCAGCGGGCGCGTTGGGCGCCGCCGGCTCGGACGCGTTCACAACAGCGCCCGCTTCGACAATCCAAGGATGCCGCGCCGCGGGCCCGCTGAAGAGAACGGGCGAGAACGGTGTAATGCGCCGGTTGCGTCCGGCCGAAACATTGCTCTTCACCACGCGCCAGCCCGCGCCATCTCGGGCGATGTCCACGATGCTGACGCCGGTTGATGCGTATAAGGCTTCGATCTGTGACGCGGTCACATCGTGAGGCGATCGCAGCGCCGGGTAGGCGAGCTCGAGCGAGGCGTATTCATTATTGACGCAAAGGATCAGCCGATCCTGGCCGCGCGGAGGCGGGAACGCGTATTCGTTCGCGAACAATGCCAGCATGTCGTTGTTCTGGCCGAAGCGCTGCTCTTGATCGGCGCGCGTCATCGAGTCGAGATCGGGCGCGTCCGGAATGCCGTCGAACAACGCGTCACCCCAGGCGATCAGCGTTTTCCAGGAATAGCCGCGCGGCAATGTCAGCGTGTCGGCGTTGGTCGGTGGGACCGAGGCGAAGCCACCGGCGGCGGCGGCCCCTGTTGTGGGCGTCGTCGCGCACGCGGCCAAGTTCAGTAGCGGCAATCCCGCCAGGCCACCGAGCAGCGCGCGCCGAGAGGCAACCAGTTCGTTGATGTGCTTCGTCACGTTGAGGCCCCGTCCAGCTCGACGCGGCCTTAAGTGAGCGTTGCGACACTCCTATGAAGGTCCGCGCGCCTCGCGCAGCGCCGCAACGTCGCGGAGCTTTGTCTCGAACATGGACCAATCGTCACGCTCGGCAATCGGCGCCCACAACGCTTCGACCTCATCGATCAGCATCGTCACCGGCTGTGCGCGTTGAAAATAAGCATCCCGCAGGAATTGGCCGGCGCTGCTTCCGGTGCGCGCTTCGAGACTTTTGCGGATCGGCGTGAACGACGCATCGGCATAAAGCGCGGCTTGGGGGCTGGCAGCCGCGCGCGCAGCGCTGGCTTCGCCACAATACCAGTCGTGAAAGAACTGATCCCAGCCGGCGCGCGACTCCGTGAGCCAGCCGAAGAGCTCCGATAGGAACTCAATGTCCGCCGTCCATTCGCGCTCAAGCAAATTGAGCCGCCCGAAGACGCCATTTCGCAGCCCGGTCTGGTAGCCGTGCGCGAAGCGTTCCAGCTCCGCCTCAAGCAGCGCGGGCGGGCAGACCAGGCTAAGCGCCCCGCCGAGTTGCGCCAGCGCCCACGAGACGGCTTCCGGTTGGCGGCCAAAGGCATAAAGCCCGCGTTCGTCGAAATAGGCGGCGGTGAAGGCGGGGTCGCTGACCGGGATGAAGCGCCAGGGGCCGTAATCGAAGCTCTCGCCGCAGATGTTCAGATTATCGGTGTTGAGCACGCCGTGGACGAACCCCGCCGCCATCCAGCTGCCCGCCAGCCGCGCGTTCGCCTGTACGGCTTCTCCAAAGAGCGCCGCTGCGCGCGTCTCGCTCTCAAGATTGAGGTGGCGCGGATAGTAAGCGGCACAGCAGTGTTCGATCAGCGTCTGGATCAGATCCGGCCGCTCGAAGAACGCCAAGCGCTGAAATGTCCCAAACCTGATGTGACTATGCCCGAGCCGGACCAGCACCGAGGATCGTGTCGGCGAGGGCTCATCCCCTCGCGTCAATTGTTCGCCCGTCTCGAACAGCGAAAACGGCTTGGAGGTGTAGACGCCGAGTGCTTCCAGCATCTCGGCTGCGAGCACCTCGCGCACGCCGCCCTTCAGCGTCAGCCGGCCGTCGCCGAAGCGGGAATAGGGGGTTTGCCCCGAGCCCTTGGTCGCCAGATCGAGCAGCCTGTCATCGCCATCCCGGACCTGAGCAAAGAGAAAGCCGCGGCCGTCGCCGATATCCGGATTGTAAGTCCTGAACTGATGCCCGTGATAGCGCATCGCCAATGGCTCACGCATGTTGCCTGGCAGCGGCTCGAAGCGCGCGAAGTGCGCCTCCCACTCCGCCGCGCTGAGCTTTCCGAGCCCGACGCGTTCTGCCCAACGCTGGTTCCGCCAGCGCAATACGCGCTGTGGAAATCTCGCCGCCGTCACCGGATCGGCAAATTCCGGCCCGAGTTGTGCGAAGAGAGGATCGGGCCGGTAACGCGCCGTGGTGGGCATGCGCTTCATCTAGGCCTGGGCGGCGAAGAAGTCATGCGCGGAGCGCGCGATGGGCCGTGACGCGCGCGGTGGTTTGTGGCACAAATTTGCGGGGGCGACGGAAGGTCGTGGCAAGTATGTCGGCGCATACTCTGAGCTTTGTTGGCGCAGCATTCGCGCTCGCCACGCTTGTCGCGTGCACCGATAGCGCGAATGGCGCGAAGACAGAGCGCAGCTCCGCAGCGCGCGTCGCCGCAGCGCTCGATATGTGCGCAGAGGGCGCCGGCGACGAATTCGCGCAGAACGTGTGCGCCAATCGCCCGCTAGCCGAACTGGACACGCAGGTTCGCGAGACACTGGTCGCAGAGTCAGCCGCGATCTCCGATGCGGGCGCAACGCTGCTCGTTCAAAATCAAAACCGTTGGCGTGAGGCTGCGCGTGTTTCGTGCGGCATCATCGATCCTGATGCGCCACCGGACGCCACCCAGCAGCGCTGCCTAGAAGCGGCCTTCCGCGCGCGCGCGCAAGATGCGCAGAACGCGGTGCAAGAAATCGGCGGCTACACGTTCCAACGCATGGAATTGGTCGACGCGACGCCGGTGACGGCTGAGATCGCGTCGAGCATGGGCGCCTCGGCGCCGGTCGCGGTAGAGCGCGACATCCGCTTCCCGCGCATTGACGGTCCGCAGACGCCGGAGATCCGCCGTTTCAACGAACTCGTCGCGCAGCAGCCGCAATTCCAACTCGGCGACGCGACCAATGAGCGCGTGAGCTATACGATCGCCTATGCCGGCCAGGAACTGATCTCGGTCAAATTTGTCGTCAGCGCTGATTCCGTCGCTGCCGCCAACGTCACCAACACGGTGAAGGCGGTCACGGTTGTCATGAGCGACGGCGGGCGCTTGCTCACCGAGGCTGATGTGTTCCGCGCGGATTCCGGTTGGCAGGATTTCATCACCGATCGCGCCGTCCAGCGTATTTCGCGCGAATTCCCAGACTATTCGAACTTCCCGCCGCGCCGGGACGTGTTTGAGACTGCAACTAAACCGCACCTATGGCTGGTGACCGAGCAAGGCCTCGTCCTGATGTTTCCGCCGCTTTCGTTCGGTGGTTCGCACGCGGATGGCGGCATAGAGGTCACCATCCCGTGGAGCGATCTTCGGCCTTACCTGAACCCGGCCGCACCCGCGCCGATCCGCGCCGCGGTTTGATGGGTGGAGATGTCACGCTGCTCTTGGCGGCGCGATTGCGGTAACAGCGCTCCATGGATTCGCGCACCGGATCGATGATCGCGCTGGCTGGCGTCGTGCTGATCGGCATGACCGGCTTCGGCATTTTTCTGCCGATCTTCCCGTTTCTCTCGCTTGAACTTGGCGCGACGCCGACGGCCACCACCATCGCCATGGGCGCTTACTCGCTCGGCCAACTGATTTCGTCGCCGCTCTGGGGCAGGCTAAGCGATCGCGTTGGCCGTAAGCCGATCCTCATCACCGGCCTGCTCGGCGGCGTGATCTCCTACCTTTGGATCGCGCACGCCAACAGCGTCTACGATCTCGGCGCCGCGCGACTCTTGGGAGGTCTGATGGCCGGCAATATCGGCGCGGCGTTCGCCGCCGCGGCTGATCTGGCTGACGATAAGACCCGCGCGCGGAACATGGGACTGCTCGGCGCCGCGGTGGGCCTCGGCTTCATTGGCGGCCCCGCGCTTGGCGCCTTGCTGATCGGTGAAGCGCCGACGCGCGAGAGTTTCGCGCTGGTTTGCTACGCGTCCGCCGTGCTCGCTGGATTGGCCGCCTTGGCGGGGGTGTTGCTGTTTCGCGAAAGTCTTGCGCCGGAAGCGCGGACTCAGCGCGGCCACAAACGCCAGAGCCGCCTCGCGCTGCTGACCTCACGCGCAACATTATTGCGTTTCGTGATCGTGATGTTTTTGGCCATTACGGCGCAGGCGCTGATGGAAACTACGTTCGGCCTTTGGGCGGACGCCGAGCTGCAGTGGGGCCCGCGCGAAGTCGGTTGGACGTTGGCCGCCCTTGGCGCCGGCGCGGTCTTGTTGCAAGGCGGCGGCGCGGGCAGGGCGGCGCGCGTGCTTGGCGAACGCATGACGCTGCTGATCGGACTTACGCTTTTCGCCGCCGGTTTCGCCGGCCTCGCCGTTTCGCACCAAGTGTCAACAATGGCCGTCTCGCTTGCGGCGCTGACGGCCGGCATCGGCCTCTCGACACCCGCACTCAACGCTCTGATCGCGGCGCAAGCGAGCGAGAGCGAGCGCGGCGAGGTGATGGGCATTTCGCAATCAGCATCGGCGCTTGGGCGCGTCGCCGGGCCGCTCGGCGCGGGGGTTGTGTTCGATCAGTTGGGATCTGGAGCGCCGTTCGCGGTGGCTGCGGCTCTTATTCTTGCGGCGCTATTCGTGGCGATTGGCGAGCCGGCGAAAGAGGCCTTCAAAAGCGCGCGCTGATTAG
>CALBST010000408.1 GCA_937967425.1 uncultured Caulobacteraceae bacterium | reverse complement strand
CTTGGCGCGTTGGGCGATGTCCAGCAGCGAATGCTGGCCGTCCGATTGGTTCAGCATCCAGAACACCGGCAGGTTGGCGTCATAGGCCTTCTTATCGCCGCCGATGGCGCCGTAGAGGCCGCGCTTGCCGAGGTTCGGCTCGCCGTGCGGGGCGAGGTTCACCGTCTTGTACTCATTCTCCATGATGTCGATGATTTGGAGCGTGTGTTTGAAGGACTTCTCAAGCGCCTCCGGCTTCAGGAATTCCATGTTGTCGGCTGACGTATGATATTCCGGGAAAAGGCCGAAGCGCGAGCGCAGCAAGAGGCCGACGTTCAGGCGGAAAGCCGGTGAGTTGTACTGGCGCTCGTCATAGCCGTAGGGCCAGAAGTCGACGATGTTCGGGTTGGCTTCTTCGTCACGCAGGACCTTTTCGACAGCGCGATCGATAATCGCGTCGCCGGCTTGGCTGCGCTTATAAGTCGGTCCGCCCGGGTCGCCGACGCACGAGAGGATCAGGCCGTTCTTGATGCGCTTGATCTTGTCTTCGTTGCGGCTGAGCCAGGTGATCGAGCCGATCGTGCCCGGGGCGAAGATGAATTGGTACGAGTAGCGCGTCTTGCCCTTAAGCGAGGTCAGGGCCTCGGCTAGGTGCGTGTTGACGCTCATGCCCGAGCAATTGTCGTTGGCCAGCGAGGGGTGGCAGCAATGGGCCGAGAACAGAAAGATCTCGTCGGTCTCGCCCTGCAGGAAGTATTCGCCGTAGGTCAGCGAACCGTTCGGGTTGTGGTCTGAATCGATGAACGCCTCATACTCGCCGTCCGGCAGGCTCATCAGCTGGTTGTGGCTCATGCAGAAGCCCCAGTTGATGTTGTAATAGCTGGTCCGATACGGGATCAGGTCCGGCTGATCCGGCATGGTGAAGATGTGTTTCTTCAATTCGGCGAGTTGGAACTTGCCGCTGATCGGCGCCGAATAATTGAGCACATGCAGATTGTGCTTCTTGAAATCGATGATCTTGTTGCCGGCCGGATCCTTGATCCAGGCGTCGCGGATATTCCACTCCGGCGCGATCGTCCAATCGAACGCTTGTGTGCCTGACGGCACTTCGTGGATTTCGAGATCGATCTTGGACTTGATGTGCCCAAGCGTCTCGCGGACGCCATTGCCCGAGATTGAACGGCAGATCGGGTAGAGCGTGTTGGCGAAATCCCAGAGCTCCTGGCCTTTTCCAGGCTGGTAGAGCTTTTGGGCCAGTGACTCACGAATAACGGGCATGGACTGCTTTCCTAAATCGCGACGGTTCGCCGTTCACCTTCGCGCAAAGCACGTTCCGGGCCGCACTTAAGCTGCGCCACGGCCGCTCGCGCGCCGGTGGTGACTTCCAAATTTTGTCGGGATTTTCCAGGTGCCGTCAGAGTGCGGTTGTTGTCAAGTTAAACGCCTACCGACGTGTGTTTTCCGCCTATTGGACGAGGTCGTTGACGCGGGCCGAAATTGGTGCGCGTAAGAGGACGCTAGCGGCACAATGGTTGCAGCCTTAACGGCTGGCGCGAGAAGCGCGCCCAGCCTTGGTGAGCAGGGGTCATGAAAGTCGTTCTATTCTGCGGCGGTCTGGGGACGCGCATCCGCGAGTATTCGGAAAGCGTGCCAAAACCGATGATCCCGATCGGCCACCAGCCGATCCTTTGGCACGTCATGAATTACTACAGCCAGTACGGGCACAAGGATTTCGTGCTCTGCCTCGGCTACAAAGCCAACACGGTTAAGGACTTCTTCCTTAACTATAAGACCCAGACCTACGGCGATTGCATCGTCGAGGGTTCCAAGATCGAGATGCTCGGCCCACGTGAAGAAGATTGGCGCGTGGCGATGATCGATACCGGCGTGTGGCGCAATATCGGCAGCCGCCTCTGGGCCGTGCGCGATCACGTCAAGAACGAAGAGATGTTCTGCGCCAACTACAGCGACGGCCTCTCGGACGTGAACCTCGATGACATGATTGAGAAGTTCAAAGCGAGCGATAAGATCGCCTGCTTCCTCGCTGTCCACCCGCCTGTCACCTATCACCTCGCCGACATCGCCGAAGACGGCAAGGTGAACGCCTTCATCACCTCGGACCGATCCGAGATCTGGATCAATGGCGGCTTCTTCCTGTTGAAGCCGGCGATCTTCGATTACATGAACGACGGCGAAGAACTCGTGGTCGAGCCGTTCGCGCGGCTGATCAAAGAGAACAAGCTGATGGCCTATCGCCACACCGGCTTCTGGCGCTCGATGGACACGCTGCGTGACCGCCAAGTGCTCGAAGAGATGATGGAGAAGGGCGAGATGCCCTGGAAGGTCAACGGCAACGGCAAGAAGCCGAAAGCCTAAACATGCTGTCGCTCGACCTCGCACGGCCGGGCAAGGCGCTGCGTGTACTGGCGCTCGGCGCGCACTCTGATGACATCGAGATTGGCGCCGGCGGTGCGATCCTCTCGTGGATCGCCTCTGGCGCTGAGGTTTCGATCGATTGGTGCGCGTTGTCAGCGCCGGGCGAGCGCGCCGATGAAGCGCGCGCTAGTGCAATGGAATTCCTCGCCGGCGCCAAGCACGCCGAGATTCACCTCGGTCAATTCCGTGATGGCTATTTTCCAGCCGAACGCTCGGCGGTGAAGGATTGGGTCGAAGGGTTGAAGCGTCTGCAGAAGCCGGACGTTGTGCTCTGTCACCAGCGCAACGACGCGCACCAGGATCACCGCATGGTCTGCGAGCTGGCCTGGAATACGTTCCGCGATCACCTGATCCTCGAATACGAAATTCCGAAATGGGATGGCGATCTGGGTCAGCCCAACGTCTACGTTCCATTGAGCGAGGATGTGCTGGCGAAGAAGATCGAACTCTTGCACAAGCACTTCGGCACGCAGCGCTCAAAGGCCTGGTTCGATGACGAGACATTCCGCGGACTCGCGCGTTTGCGGGGCGTCGAGTGCCGCGAGCGCTACGCGGAAGCATTTTTCGCGCGCAAACTTCTGCTGAAATAGGACTGACCACGATGGCTCACGCCGGCTTTGAAAAATCGAACCTGCTGCGCGCGAAGGGTCAGCGCCTGATCCCCGGCGGCGCGCATACCTACGCCAAGGGCGATGACCAGTATCCGCTGCTGGCGCCCGGGCACATTGTGCGCGGCAAAGGCTGCCGCGCCTGGGACGCGGACGGCAACGAGTACATCGAATACGGCATGGGCAACCGCGCGGTCACGCTCGGCCACGCCTATGAGCCGGTGCTCGCCGCGGTGCGTGCTGAGCTGGAAAACGGTGTGAACTTTACGAGGCCGGCGGCGATCGAAGTCGCGGCGGCCGAGAAATTCCTTTCGATGATCCCAAATGCGGAGATGGTGAAGTTCTCGAAGGATGGCTCAGACGCCACGTCGGGCGCAGTGAAGCTCGCGCGCGCCTATACGGGCCGCGACATCATCGCGATCTGCGGCGATCATCCGTTCTTCGCGGTCGATGATTGGTTCATCGGCACAACGCCGATCAATGGCGGCGTGCCCCAAGCGGTCACCAATCTCACAGTGAAGTTCAAATATAACGACATCGAGAGCGTCAAGGCGCTGCTGGCGGAGTATCCCAAACAGATCGCCGGCTTCATTCTCGAACCGACGCGCGGCGTCGATCCGAAAGACAACTTCCTTCACGAACTGAAGCGCCTCGCGCATGAGGACGGCGCTCTGTTCATCCTGGACGAGATGATTTCTGGCTTCCGCCTCTACAATTACGGCGCGCAGCACATGTACGACATCGACCCGGATCTCTCGACCTGGGGCAAGGCCATCGCCAACGGCTTCTCCGTGTCGGCGCTGGTCGGCAAGCGCGAATTCATGCGCCTGGGCGACCTGGAGCAGTGGGAGAAGCCGCGCGTGTTCCTTATGTCGACCACGCATGGCGGCGAAACCCACGGGCTCGCCGCGATGATGGCGACGATGGACGTCTATAAGAACGAACCGGTGATCGAGCACATGATCCGCGCCGGCAAGCGCCTGATCACGGGTATCGAGCAGGCCGCGCGGGCGCGAGGCGTGCATGAGCACGTTACGGTTATGGGCATGCCGTCGAACGCCGTGTTCGGCACGACCGATCCGGATAAGAAACCGAGCCAGGCTTATCGCTGCGTCCTGCTGCAGGAATTGATCAAGCGCGGCGTCATCGCCCCGTCGATCGTAGTCTCCTACGCCCACAAGGACGCCGATATCGATCAAACGATCGAAGCCTTCGACGGCGCAATGGAGGTCTATGCCCGGGCGCTGAGCGACGGCGCCGAGAAGTTTCTCGTCGGACCGCCGTCGGAAATGGTGTATCGTGCGTACAACAAGAAGCCGGAAAACGCCGCGCCCGCCGCTTAGGGCGCATAACCTCTGAATTTTGCGAATATTACCAGCGCTTTTCCTCGCCTGCTGGTTGCGTTGCTTTAACCACGCTGCGTCACTCTGCGCCGCAAAGGGAGCCCGCACATGAGCCGTCGTAACCAGCGCGTTAATCACGATCGCACGCAAATTCCCGCTGCAAGCGCATCTTGTTGCGATCTGGGCCAAACCCGCGAAACCCTGACCCGCTCACTCTTTCCTGGCGGCTTGGGGGAAATCTTGCGTATCAATCCATTTGCTTCGCTGTTCGCGGCGTCGCTCATCGTCTTGGCGCCCGTACATGCGGCGGCTCAGACGCAACAAGTTCAAGATGTGGCGCGCCAAGAGAGCGTGTCGGTCCGCGATCGCGATCGCCCCGAGTATGATGCTCCGGGCCGCCGTCTTGGCACTTTCAATTTGAACGCTTCGCTCGATCTGGCGATCACCAGCACCGACAACCTGTTTGCCGCGCCGGACGGCGCGCCGAGTGATGTTGATGACATCATCTACGGCGTCGCGCCGACGGTTGCTTTGACGTCGGATTGGTCGCGCCACGCGTTCGCCGTCGACGCCGGCGCGGTGTTCCGCAGCCACGAAGACTTCTCGAACGAAGATGCCGATGATCATTACATCCGCGCCACCGGCCGCTTCGACATCGGTGAGAACACCGCCATCCGCGGCTCGGCCCGCGCCGCGCACCAAGTGACGCCGCGCACCGATCCGGATTCGCCCTTCATCGGCGACCCGGTCGAGTACGACCGCATGGACACCGGCATTGGCATCACCCACCGCTTCGCGCGCTTCACGGTGAGCCTCGACGCCGCCAACAGCGAATATGACTACGATGGCGCGCAAGCGTTCCGCGACAATGACGAAAGCGCGCTGCGCGGACGTCTCGAAGCTGAGCTAAGCCCGCGTATCGGCCTTTTGCTCTCTGCTTCGATGGACGAGCGCGACTACGATAATTCGCCGCAGTTCAATTCAGAGGGCCAAGCCTACATGGTCGGCCTCTCGCTCAACACCGATCTGATGCGCGGCGAAGTCTCGGTCGGCCAGTTCGAGCGTGATTATGCCGGCGTCGCCGGTACATTCGATGGCCTTGCAATCGCCGGCAACGTCGAGTGGTACGTCACGCAACTGACGACGATTACCGTCGATGCACGCCGCGATGCTGATGATCAGATTGGCGCGTTCTCGGGCGAGCCGTACACCACTGAAGAATACGGCCTCCGTGTCGATCACGAATTGCTCCGCAACGTCATCCTCACCGGCTCGGTCCGCTTCGGCAACCGTGACTACGAGACGATCGCGCGCGAGGATGATTATAGCGAGTGGGAAGTGGGCGCCGATTACATGCTCAATCCTCACGCCGCCGTGCGCTTCCGCTACCAGCACGACGAAGTTGATTCCCCGGCTTACCGCGACTACGAGGTCAACCAAGCGACGCTTGGCCTGACGCTGCGCCTCTAGCAGTGGCTCGCGGGCGTCGTCTGTAAGCGCGAGCTGGACATGTCCGCGGGGGAAAAGAAGTCCAAGAGCTCCAAGTCTGGGGCTGCCAAGAAAAGCGCCGCGCGGCAACGCGCGGCGCAAGGCGTTTCGCTCACGGATGCGTTGGCCGAAGCTGCATGGAGCGAAGCTGATCTGGCGCTCGCACAAGCGTTGGCGGATTTCGACGAGGTTGAATCCGCAAAGCGCAAGGGCGCACGTCGAGACGCGCTGGAACGCCTCGGCCAGGCTCTTTCACGCGCCGCCCGTAAGCGCGGCCTTGGCCGTATCGGCGAAATCGATGAACGCGCCACATTCGACCCAGACCGCCACGATTTGAACGAAGCTGTCGCGAAAACGCCGAAGAGCGTGCGTATTCAGGCGCGTGGCGTGGCGCGGGGAGGCGAGATTCTCATCAAGCCGCGTGTGGCGCCGGCAGAGAAGAAGAAGCGGTCATGAGCGATTGGACGCTCTGCATCGATTTTGGCACGGCGTTCTCGAAGGCCGCGGTTGCGCCGGCGGGCGCGTGGTCGCGCTTCGATCCGGCTGCGGTTCGGCCGCTCATGTTGAGCGCCGAGGGCCAGAACGCATTTCTGCTCGAGAGCGCCGTGTTCGTTGATGAGGATCGCGTCCTCTTTGGCCGCGCGGCGCTGAACGAAGCCGATGCGCAGACGGATCAGAAGCGCGCTGCGCTACGCTCATTCAAGACGCTGCTCAGCGTCAGTGACCTCGACCGGGCGCTCAACACCAACGCGCCGGCGACGATCGACCCGCACCGCGTTTTCCAGATGCGCGATCTGATCGTGCTCTATCTGGCGTACCTGCTGGCCTCGATCGAGCGTGCGATTGGCGCCGACCCGATACTAGCGCAGGGCGGCGCCTTCAGCCGCCGCTACGCCGCGCCGGCGTGGCGCGGCGGCGATAGCGCCGGCATGCATGATGTCATCGTGCGACTGTTCGGCGAGGCGGAGGCGTTCCGCGCCGCCGTCGGCAAACGCATCCTCTCACCGGACGGGCTTTCGCTCCGCACCATCAGCGACGCCTTGCCGAAAGCGATGGCGCAAGCGGAAGCGTTAGAGATGGGTCTGATCTACGAGGCGACCGCCGCCGCTGCGTACACCTCTGTTGGACTAGATGGCTCCGGCTCGCACATGATCGTCGTCGATATGGGCGCGGGCACCACCGACATAGCCGCGCTCGCGCGCCTTGGGCCACGCACCATTGAGCTTCCGGAAGCGCGCGTCACGCTGAAGCAAGCCGGCGACTTCATCGACCGCATCATCGCCAACCGCGTGCTCGACACGGCCAAATGGGCGAAGCGGCCGGACGAGAAGAGTGAACTGTGGGCCGTCTTGATGCGCCAGATGGGCGACATCAAGGAAGCCATCATGGCGGACGGCCGGGCAACACTGCGCAATCAAGGCCGCTCGATCACGCTGTCGCTGAAAGAGGTCGAGAAGGACGCGGACTTCCGCGACTTCCAGAAGAGCTTGCGGCAAGCCTACGATCACGCGCTCGCTATCGTGCGCGACGACGCTCGCGCGCGGGGGCGTTCGGAGGTGCAAGCGATCGCAGTCGGCGGCGGCGCGGCGGCGCCCTTCATCCAAGACCTTATCCGCCGCAAGATGGAATCAACGCGCCCCCGCGTGATCCCGCGTCCAGCTACGCCGGACTGGGCGCATGCGCGTGAGTTCAGAGGCAATCTCGCGCCAGTGTTTCCCCAGCTAGCCATCGCGATCGGCGGCGCGCTCGCACCGGACAGCATGCTTGCCGCGCGTACCGGATTCAGTCGCCCCGCAAACGACCGAAGCGGTACTCCGGCGGGACGCGATTGACGTAAACCGCCGTCTGCGCCCGGGGGCGGCGCTGCAGCATGCTCATCGCGCGGCGCACGGCGGTGATCGGCGTACGGTCCCAGGCGGTCACCAGGATGCACTTATCGGCCATGCCGGCGGCAGCCGCGCCATCGGCGCCGACGAGCACGGGCGGACAATCCAGCACGATCAGCTCGTAATGCTGACGCAGCCGCAGCAGCAATTCGTTGAAGCCCGGCGCGGCGGCAATATTGCGCCAGGGGCTGCGATGGCGAGATGCGGGGATGAAGTGCAAGCCGGTTTCGTCTTCCTCGCCGACGAAATTCTGCCATTGGCTCGGTTCCTCGCAGGCGTCGGCTAAGCCCTCATCCGGGTCAAAACCCAAAGAGCGCGTCAGTGAGCGGCGGCGCAGATCGCAATCTATGATGACGACGGTGCGGCCTTGCTGAGCCGCAGCTACCGCGGTGCAGAGCGCAGACGTGCTCGATCCCTCATTCGCTACCGCCGAAGTGAAAGCGACAACGCCTTCTTTCGTGATGGCGCTCTGCAGATCGCGGAAGGCCGTTGCGAAAGCCGACGAGGGTTGGAAGGCGAGGCAGCCGAGCGGCGTGCGCTTGTCCGGCGGGAGCTGGCGCAGTGTACGCGGTGTGAGTTCGGGGGCGGCGCCTAAGATGGCGTAGCCACGGTTTTTTCCGAAGCTCGACAGCGAGGTGACGGTATTGCGGCTGAGTTCGCGCACGACAGCGACGAGCAGTCCCGTGGCGATGCCTACGGGGCCCCAAAACAACGCCGCGCTCAGTGGTTGCACGCCGCCGCTTAAGTCGTACGCAACGCCTCCCGCCGCGATCAGGGCCGAAACCGCCAGAAAGATGAACCATTGCCGCGCCATGCCGCGCCGCAGGCGCCCGAGCGCCAACGACTTAGATGGCGATCTGCGCGAACGCAGAGTCGCGGCGCCGAGCGTGCCGGGCTCTTGATAGCGAGGCCGCTCACTACTCACCGGTGACGTCACCATTACTCCTCGCGGGCGTCGCTAACGCTTCTGCGGCGGCGTCCGGCCCATCAGCCACCCTCACCCTACAGGCAACTCGGGCGAATTCGAGGGTGAAAGTTAGTCGCAGCAGCGAAGTTATCCACAGGCCGGTCTCGGCTGCTCGGGCTTTTCCCGTACGGAGCGCGATGACTGGCGCTTCGCGCGATTGCTCACGAAAAATAACCAAACGAGGGCCGGAAGACATTGCAGTTTCGCGCGAGAGGTTCTTAATCACGCACGCGAGAGGTCAGGAACAGCCATGCTCATCCAATTGCCCAGCGGGTCTCCGGACCAGCCGGGGCCGCAGAACGCGGATCAAGAAAGCACAACGTTCGAAGCAGGGCTTCGTCGCGACCTCGCGAGTTCTCCGATTGTCTCTTATGACGCGATGCTTGGCGGGCCTGCCAAACGCGCCATTGATCTCGTCCTCGCGTTGGTCACGGCGCCTCTCTGGATACCGCTCACGCTTGTCGCCGCCGGCGTGTCGAAGCTGCGTGATCGTTCGCCGGTTTTTCTAGCGCAGGAACGCATCGGCTATGGCGGCCGCGCGTTCCGGTGCTATTCGCTGCGCATTTCCCCGACCGTGACGAAGGACGAGGCGGAAGGCGCGATCGCCAACGATGATCTCGCGCGGCCGCAATCGCGTCGTGAACGCTGGCTGCATGTGCTTGAGCGTCTGCCGCAGCTGTTCAACGTGCTCCGTGGCGACATGGCGATCGTGGGCCCAACCCCGCTCTCGCGCGAGCAGCTTGAGCCGATGAGATCGGCGCGCCGCTACTATCTGAGCTCGCGGCCGGGGATTGTGGGCACCAGCACCATCATCGGCGGCAGCGGCGATCCTAGCCAGTACAAGATCTACGCAATGTCGTGGGCGATCACGACGGATGCGCTGATTGTTTGGGACGGCCTGCGCTCGCTATTTGATCGCCGCGATGAGCTCTGGAATCCGAGCTTCAAGCGGGCGGAGCCGCGTCAGAGCACAAGCGGCATCGTCGTCCGCCGCCGTTCGCAGCCCTGATTACGAGACGCTGTAATAGGACTTCGACTCGTTGAAGTAGAGCGAGTCCGTGTACGACTGCCAACGCGGCAGAACGTAGTTCAGCGCGATCCCCAGTACGTTGCCGCCCGCTGCTTCGGTTTGCGCCACAGCCGCGCGCATGGCGCCGATGGCGGTGCGGCCGGCGCGGGCGATCAGCACGGTGGTGTCGGCGCGGCCAACGACGATGCGGGTTTCCGCAACCGCCAAGATCGGCGCGCAATCGAGAACCACGAGGTCGTAGTGCGCACGCAGTTCTTCGATCAAATTGCCCATCGCGTCCGAGCCGAAAACATCCCGGGGCGTGAAGCCTGAAGCCGCGATCGGCAGCACGTGCGCATCCGAGTTCGGATCGCGCACAATAGCTGAACGCCAAGGCGCTTCGCCGGCAAGCACCTGCAAGATGCCGACATCCGTCTCAATGTCGATGACGTCGTTGATCGATTGCTTGCGCAGGTCGCAGTCGACCACGCAGACCTTCTGGCCGGACATCGCGGCGACGCGCGCAAGACACATCGAGATGGTCGTCTTGCCTTCGTCGGGCAGCGCCGAGGTCACGGCGACGACTTTGGATGATAGGTCGAGCTTCGAATAGACAATCACTGTCCGCAGCACGCGCAGCGATTCGGTGAAAGCCGACATCGGCCGGCCGACGAGGTAGCCGGAAGGATGGCGTTCAGCCGGCGGCATCTGCCGCATCATCCGCTTGGAGATGGTCGGGATCGAAGAGATCGCCGGCACGCCGACCTTGGCCTCAAGGTCGTCGGCGTTCTTCACCGATTGATCGAACAGTTCCGCGATCAGGCCGGCGCCGATGCCGACGATCAGGCCGGCGGCAAGCATCATCAGCAACGCAAAGCGAAGCTGCGGTGAGGAGGGCTGGCCCGGCAAGGCCGCGGCCGAGAGCAGGCGTGTCGTCGGTGCGCTGAGCTGCGACTGGTCGGCGGATTGCTGCGAGCGCTCAATGAAGGTTTCGTACAACGCGCGCGCTTCCTGAGCCTGTTGCTCCAGGTCGCGCAGCCGCGCCTGTGCGTTGGCGTTGTTTGCCGCCGGAGCTTGCGGTGCGGGCGCAGCGTTACGGCGCGCTTGTTGTAGCGCCTGAACCCGGGAGCGGGCGCGCGCGACTTCGCTTTCCATATTCGCTTGCGCGCGCTGAATCTCGCGCTCGATCTGCGCGTCGAGATCGCGGCGTTCCATCTGCACCGCCTGCACCGCCGGATGTGTGGGCAGGTAGCGGTTTTCCAAGTCCTGCTGGCGGCGCGATATATCCGCTTCGCGCTCGCGCAGTGAGTTGATTGTCGCCGAGTTGGCGGCGTTGGCGATGGCGTCGAAGGAGGCGCCCGAGGAGCGCAAATCTGTGAACTGGCGCAGGCGCGCTTCCCGATCCGACAATTCACCTTGGGCGGCCGCCAGTTGGCCGGCGATGTTATCGATCTGCGGCTCGATGGCGACGTCGTCGGGCGAGCCCAGGCCGGTTTCGAGGCGGAACGCGTTCAGCGCCTCTTCCTTCGCCTGAACATCGCCACGCAGTTCCGCCAGGCGGCGTGAAAGCCAGGAGTTCTCCGTCGCGGCGCCGTTCACGCTCATGTTGAGCTGGCTGGCGAGGTAAACGTCGGCGTAGGTGTTGGCGATGAGCTGGGCGCGCTGCGCCGTCGAGGCGCGCGCGCGAATTTCAATGATCCCGCTTTCGGCGCGCGGCTCGATGCTGATTGCGCGCGACAACCCTTCGATCAGGCCGGGCGTGTTTTGGGCGCTGTCCATGCCAAGCGCCGCCGCGAGCTCGTTCATCAGCGCTGGCGACCGCAGCAGGGCTACCTCCGCGTCGACGGGAGATACCTGCGTGGCCGTCGCCGCGGAGGGCAGCTGGTTCAAGATGAGCATGGACGTCGCGGTGTACGTCCGCGGCTGCAGCATGATGCCGGCGAACGTCAGCAGCGCGGCGGCAGCTGCGCCAATGGTGATGAGCCACATACGCCGGCGGAACATGTTCTTCGCCGCCGTAAGCCCAACCATGTCCGCCAAGCCCCGCGGCGCTTCCCTGCGCGAGGCGTCGATGGCTGGCTCTTTGTTGACCACGTTCATATGGTTCACGCGCAGCCCACTTCTTGGCTGGAGTTGACGGCGGCATTAAGCTTAGCATTGCCGCGAAGCCAATGTCGTCCCTGCGCGTGGACATGCATTCTTCGCGCCGCACGAACGTGTCGAAAAGGGCGCGGCTGCGGATTAACCACTTTTGCTTAGAAGATGCGCTCGCCAATGCGCACGGTGTCGCCCGGCAACACCGGGGTGGCGACTGTGAGTGGGTAGGAGCGCTCTACGTTTTCATTCGCGCGACGGATGAAAACGCGCGAGCGGTTCGCGCGATAGGTGAACCCGCCGGCCGTTGCGACCGCGTTCGGCACCGTCAGGTTGGCTGAGTACGGATAGGTGCCGGGGCGTTGAACTTCGCCGAGGATGAAGAATGGCCGGTAGTTCGTGATTTCCACGGCCACGCTCGGGCTGCGGACATAAGTTGAAAGCGCGGTTTGCAGCGCTGTCGTGAATTCGGTCACCGTCAGGCCGCCGGCCCGGATCGAGCCGACAAGCGGATAGGCGATCATGCCTTGGGAGCCGACCGTGAACGGGCCGGTCAAATCCGGTTCGTTAAACACAGTGATGCGGATCTGGTCGCCCGCGCCCAGCCGATATTCGACCGGCTCGACCATTTCTTCCGTGGCCGGCGCCATTGTGGTGCACGCGCCCAGGGCCCCAGCGCCCGCCGTAAGCGCCAGTGAACGCAGGAAGCCGCGCCGAGTGTGCCGATTTGGCGATGTCATGAATTGTGATCCTCGAGGCGTTCCTACGATATCGCCTACAGGAAGCAAAGCGGGGGCCAGCAGGCGCTCACAGCCGCGACAAGTTTCTCGCAGGCGCTCGGGGTTAGCGTCACGGCGACGCCGCGATTAAGTACATCCCTGCGTTAGCCCTGTTTGCGCCCAAAAAGCGTAAAACGGGAACTCCGTTGCGGTAGTCGCGGAGTGGGTGTTCTGCTCTGAGGCGTGAGCGTTTTGCGGCTCTTTCAAAAGTCCAATGCCCCTGTCGCGAGATTTCCCGACGGGCGGGTGGGCTATGCCGTCGGCGACATTCATGGCCGCTCCGACCTCCTAGCCGACATGATCGCGCTGCTCGAACAGCGCTCGCTCGACGACACCAGGCTCGCGGGCCCGCCGATCGTGGTTTTTCTGGGCGACTACATCGACCGCGGTCATGACAGCGCCGGCGTCATCGCCATGTTGTCCTCCGGTCTGCCGCGTCACTTCGAGTGCCGCTACCTGCGGGGCAACCACGAACAATCGCTGATGGCCTTTCTGGACAACCCTGTGGGCAACCGCGGCTGGTTGCTACAGGGCGGCGCCGAGACGCTGATGTCCTATGGCGTCCGTCCGCCGCCGTTCAACGGCTCCGCCGAGGATTGGCGCGCCTCCGCCGCCGAGCTGCGTGGGCGGATGCCGGCATCGCATCTGGAATTCCTGAACAGCCTCGAACGCTACGTCGAACTTGGCGACTATGTGTTCGTGCACGCCGGGGTCGACGATAGCCGCGCGCTCGCCGATCAGACCGACGAGGCGCTCTACTGGGCTCGCGACGCCTTCATGGCGTCGAAGCGCCCCTTCTCGCATCGCATCGTCCACGGCCATACGCCGGTCGATCGCCCCTACGCCGACAGTCGCCGCATCGCTGTGGATACTGGCGCCTATGCCTCCGGGACCCTGACTGCGGCCCGGTTCGAGGGGGAGGCTGTGAGCTTCATCACCGCCCACCGCCCCAATGTGACCGTTTCGACGCCGTCCCGAACCGTGCTGGCGGCCGAGGTCGACTGGGGCTAGGCGCGGCGCGAGGTCCGCTTGTTCGGGCGCGCGGCGCGGTTTACACCCCCGCCACCGAACAGGAGATCGCGGCATGGCGCAGAGCGGCGCGCACGGAAAAATGGATATCCAGGATCAGAAGTCGACCTTCCACGGCTTCCTGATGGCGACGGTCTGGTCGTGCACTTTGATCGCGCAAGCGGTCGCCTTGCTGACCCTGGCGTTTGCGATCGGCGCCGGCTGGTGGGCGGGCTTTGTGGCGTTTGCGCTGATTGGCATCGCCGCAGGTTTCACCTTCCGTCTTTCGGGCGTGTACTGGGCCGTCCAAGTCGCGCTCTGGGTGCTCATGATCCTCGGCGGCCTCATCATTCCCTGGCTCGTGGGCTGATCCTTGAAGATCGCCGTCCTCAAGGAGAGTGCGCCTGGGGAGACCCGGGTCGCGGCGACGCCGGAGACGGTCAAGAAGATCGTGGGTCTCGGGCACACGGTGACAATTGAAGCTGGCGCCGGTGCGCACGCGAGCTTTCCGGACGAGCAATTCAAAGCCGCAGGCGCCGAAGTCAGCGCTGACGGCGGCATTGGCGGCGCCGATCTGGTTCTGAAGGTTCGGCGCCCGACGGACGCTGAGATCGGCAAGATTAAAGCTGGCGCGGGGTTCGCTTCGCTGCTTGAGCCTTACGGCGACAAGGCCGTCATCGATGCGCTGGCCAAAGCCAAGATTGATGCGCTGGCGATGGAATTCGTGCCGCGAATTTCGCGGGCTCAATCCATGGATGCTCTGAGTTCGCAGGCGAACCTCGCTGGCTATCGCTCGGTGATCGAAGCGGCTGAACTCTATGGCCGTGCATTCCCGATGATGATGACAGCGGCAGGCACCGTCGCCGCCGCGAAAGTGTTCGTCATGGGCGTGGGCGTTGCCGGTCTTCAAGCAATCGCCACCGCGCGCCGCCTTGGCGCTGTCGTCACCGCGACCGACGTGCGCCCGGCGACGAAAGAGCAGGTGGCTTCGCTTGGCGCCAAGTTCGTCGCGGTCGAGGACGAAGAATTCAAGCAGGCCGAGACCACTGCCGGTTACGCCAAGCCGATGAGCGCAGAGTACCAAGCCAAGCAAGCCGCGCTCGTCACCGAACACATCGCCAAGCAGGATATCGTCATCACGACGGCGCTGATCCCGGGTCGTCCCGCCCCGGTTCTGGTTACAGAAGCGCAGGCCAAATCCATGCGCCCGGGCTCGGTGATTATCGATCTCGCCGTCGCGCAGGGCGGCAATTGCCCGCTTTCAAAGCCGGATGAGTTGGTCGAAGCAAACGGCGTGAAGATTATGGGCTTCACAAACCTGCCGGCGCGCCTCGCCTCGGATGCGTCCTCGCTCTACGCCAAAAATCTGCTCGCGCTGCTGCCGCTGCTGACCGACAAGGACAGCAAGGCGTTTGCGCCGGCCTGGGATGACGAAATCATCAAGGGCGCCATGCTGAGCAAAGCCGGTGCGCTCGTGCATCCGCACTTTGCTCCGAAGTCCGCAGCATGAACGACGTCGAGTTCGCCAAGCGCTATTACGAGGCGTGGAACAAGCGCGATCTCGACGCCATTTGCGCGCTCTACGCCGACGATATCGAGTTTTCCTCGCCATACATCGCAGCGCTTGGCTTCTCGCCGGATGGCGTGATCCACGGCAAGGATCTGCTGCGCCTCTATTTCGAGAAGGCGCTCGAGCGTGCGCCGCAGCTGACGTTTACGCCGGTTGCGCTGCTGGTCGGCGCGCGCGGCCACACCTTGATTTACCGCAATCATCGCGGCGAACAGACTGCGGAAACCCATGAAACGGATGGCGTCGGCCTCGTCATCCGCGCGGACGCGACCTACAGTACCGAATAAAGGTACGGAGGAACGCATGGCCGGTTTTGTTCGTAACGCGATCATCGCGGCGTTCGCCGCTGCGGCTCTCGCAAGCACGCCCGCGCACGCGCAGAACGCCAGCCAAGCGCAGGAGCTCAGCCTTTGCGCGGGCGCCGTCGCCGCCGTCGGCAATCTCGATGTGCTGACCTACCCGCGCGGCGCCAGCGGCGAATGGTCGAACCTGCTTGGTCTCATTCTCGATCGCTTGAACCGCGAGGAGGGCGTCGAGGGCATGACGGGCCGCTACGCCGCCAGCGCCGCCAAGGGCTATTGGCTGGAGCAACCGGTCAGCGAGCGCGCCGCAGCTGCGAACGAATGCCGGGCTCGTTTCGGTTCGTAACGCAGGCAACGACTATCGGTTGACCCCGCGCCAATTCCGCCTCTTAGTCCCTCGCGACGAGTCCGTTCCGAGGGAGCCCATGGAAGCGGTTGATCCTTTTGTCTTCTATCTCGCCATCTTCGTGCTGGCGATCTTCGTCGGCTATTACGTCGTCTGGTCGGTGACGCCGGCGCTGCATACGCCGCTCATGGCCGTCACCAACGCCATTTCCTCCGTTATTATTGTCGGCGCGCTGATCGCCGCGGGCGCCAGCGCCATGACTGAAGGCGGCTGGATCGCCAAGGGCGCCGGCGGCTTGGCGGCCGGCCTCGCCGCGGTGAACATTTTCGGCGGCTTCCTTGTCACCCAGCGCATGCTGGCGATGTACAAGAAGAAAGAGAAGAAGTGACGTGCGCGGACGGACTCACCCTCTCCCTTGCGGAGAGGGTCGCCGCGAAGCGGCGGGGTGAGGGGCGTTCAGTCGCTCCGGCGCCTGATCGTTTGAACGCCCCTCATCCCCCAACCCCTTCTCCGCGAGGGAGAAGGGGAGTTGGACGGCGCCATGTCGCCGAGTGATTGGCGTGCGCTCATAGAGGCTTACCTCGATGGACGTCTCTCCGCTGAGGCGTTCATGCGCCGTTTTGTCGATGGCTGGCGCGCGAGCGGCGGCGCCGTGCCGCGCGCGATCGCCGCGATGCAAACGACAGTCGAAGCTTTTGAAGCCGATGTGCTTGAAGCCGGCGAAGAGGGCGCTGTCAGCGATGACGAATTGCGCCAGGCCGCCCAGCGCGCGCTCGCCAACCTGAGCGAAGAACCGCCCGTCGCGCCGCACACATTCGACCGCACCCGCGCCCGCGAAGACATGCGCCGCTTCCAAGTGCAGATGAGCGGCTGCGCTGGGCTGGGCTGTTTGATCGCCGTCGCATGGGTCTCGCTCTGTCTGCTGCAAATCTATTTCGTCAGCGAATGGATTCAGGAGGCATTCGGCTGGGGCGCTTGGCCGTCCGCCGTCGTTGGCTTCTTCCTCGCGTTTGTGCCGATTATCGGCAACGTCCTCGCTTTCCTCGGCGCCACGCAAGAAGGCTGGTCGCCTTGGCTTGCCGGCATCGTTTTCTTCGCGGCGCCCGCCGTGACCATTCTTTCCGGCTGGCAGCGCTATCGCCAGTTCGGACCACCTAGGGGCTGACATGAACGCTGATCTCGCAGCTTTGCTCTATCTCGTCTCCGGCGTGCTGTTCATTCTGGCGCTGCGCGGATTGTCGAGCCCGGAGACCAGCCGCCGGGGAAATACGTTCGGCATGATAGGCATGGCGATCGCCATCGCCACGACGCTTTGGCTCGTTGGACCAGACGCGGCGACGTGGGGGATCATCATCGCGGCGATCGTGATTGGCGGCGGCATCGGCGCTGTTATCGCCCGCTCCATCAAGATGACAGCGATGCCGCAACTGGTGGCGGCGTTTCACTCGCTTGTGGGCTTGGCTGCGGTCGCGGTCGCGGCGGCGGCGTTCTACGCGCCGGAGAGCTTCCACATCGCCGCCGATGAAAACGCTGGCGCTTATCTCTTGCGTACGCCGATCCATATTCAGTCCCTGATCGAACTCGCGCTCGGCACCGCGATAGGCGCCATAACTTTCACTGGTTCGGTGATCGCGTTCGCGAAGCTCAACGGCAACATGAGCGGCGCGCCGATCCTTCTGCCGGCGCGTCACATCGTCAATATCGGTATCGGGGCGCTGATCGGTTTGCTCATCATCATGATGGCTCAGGCGCACGGCACCATTGAATGGCATTTCTGGGCGCTCGCTGGCCTCTCGCTGCTGATCGGCGTGTTGCTCATCATCCCGATCGGCGGCGCCGACATGCCCGTCGTCGTGTCGATGCTGAACTCTTATTCCGGGTGGGCCGCCGCCGCGCTTGGCTTCACGCTGGAGAACGTGGCGCTGATTATCACCGGTGCGCTTGTCGGTTCGTCGGGCGCGATCCTCAGCTACATCATGTGCAAGGCGATGAACCGCAGCTTCATCTCCGTCATCCTCGGCGGCTTCGGCGCCGCCGACGGCGCAACGGCCGCGGCCGGCGGCGTTCAGCGCTCCTACAAGGCCGGCAGCGC
>CALBST010000407.1 GCA_937967425.1 uncultured Caulobacteraceae bacterium | reverse complement strand
ACGTCGTCGATCGCCTGCGTGCGCGTGGCGTCGAGCTGCAAGACACGATCGAGACCTATTTCGACCTCATCGACAAGCGCCTCCCCGGTCATGGCGAGAACGTTGAGGAACTCCGCAAGCGCCGCATCCTGATCGACGGCGCGCCGAGCGAAGGACAGGGCCTCTTGCTGCAAATCTTCGGCAAGGACGCGATTGGGCCGATTTTCTTCGAGTTCATCCAGCGCAAAGGCAACGAGGGCTTCGGCGAGGGCAATTTCAAGGCGCTGTTTGAAAGCATCGAACTCGACCAAATCCGCCGCGGCGTGTTGAAGGCGGGGTGATGCGCGCCGTTGTCGCGCTCGCGTTGTTCGCGCTTACTGGCTGCGCCACGGCGCCGGAGCCTACACCGCGCTGGTCGATCGTCGTTCACGGCGGCGCCGGCGTCATAGAGCGCACGAACCTGACGCCCGAAGTCGAAGCGCAATACCGCGCCGCCATGCAGCGCGCGCTTACCACTGGCGGCGCCATTCTGGATCGTGGCGGCTCGTCGCTCGATGCCGTTGAAGCGGTCATCCGCGAAATGGAGGACGATCCGCTGTTCAACGCAGGCCGTGGCGCGGTGTTCACCGCAGAGGGCCGCAACGAACTCGATGCGTCGATCATGGACGGGCGCAACCGCGCTGCAGGCGCCGTTGCGGGGCTCACGCGAACGCGCCACCCGATCAGCGCCGCGCGCGCCGTGATGGAGCGTTCGCGCCATGTGATGCTGATTGGGGAGGGGGCGGAGACGTTCGCGCGTGCGCAGAATGTTGAAGCGGTCGATCCATCCTATTTCTTCACCGAGCGCCGGTGGCAGCAGCTCGAACAGAATTTGCGCGCGAACGATCTGCCGATTCCGCAGCGCCCCGCTGGAGCGCCGCCAGCGCCACGCGCGCAACTCACTTGGCCGGACGATCATCAATTCGGCACGGTCGGCGTCGTTGCGCTCGATTCACACGGCAACATCGCCGCCGGCACCTCCACCGGCGGCACTACGGGCAAACGCTGGGGCCGCGTTGGCGATGCGCCGATCATTGGCGCGGGCACATATGCGCAGAACGGCGTCTGCGGCGTCAGCGCCACCGGCACGGGCGAGTTCTTCATTCGCGTCGGCGTCGCGCGCGATATCTGTGCGCGCATGGAGCTGCGCGGTGTGAGTGCGCAGGAAGCGGCTGACGCAGTCATCGCCGAAGTGGGGGCGACGACTAACAATGAGGGCGCGGCCGGCGATGGCGGCGTCATCGTGCTCGATGGCCGCGGCAATGTCGCGTGGGCCATGAACACGCCCGGCATGTACCGCGCCGCCCAGTCAGCCGGCGGCGAACCCATCGTTCAAATCTTCGCAGACGAGGAATAGCGAAATGCCCATCACCTCTGGCATCCATCACGTCGCCTACCGCTGCAGAGACGCGAAGCAGACCGTCGAATTTTATCGCGACGTGTTCGACATGGATTACACGACCGCGTTTGCCGAGGATCATGTGCCGTCGACCGGCGAGTACGATCCGTACATGCACGTTTTTCTCGACGCCGGTAACGGCAACGTGCTGGCGTTCTTCGAGTTGCCGAACCAGAAGGAGATGGGGCGTGACGAGAATACGCCGGCCTGGGTTCAGCACATTGCGTTCAAGGTCGAGAGCCTCGACGCGCTGATGGCGGCGAAGGCGCGCGCGGAAGCCAAAGGCCTCGACGTGCTGGGGCCGACCGACCACGGCATCTTCAAGTCGATCTACTTCTTCGATCCAAACGGCCACCGCCTCGAACTCACGGCTGACACCGGAACGGCGGAAGAACTAGCTGAACTGAAGCGTGTCGCCCCCGCCATGCTGGAGGAGTGGAGCCGCACCAAGAAAGCGCCGCAGCACGCCGCCTGGCTTCATGAGAAAGCGCGCGCCGCGCACGCTGCCGCCAAATCGCGGATGGGCGAATAATGCCGCTGGTCGAGCCGTTGGCGGCAGACCATGACGCTGAAGTCGCGGAGCTAGCGCGGTTCTTCAACGAGACGCTGGGGTTTCCGCCCAACAGCGTACTCACAATGCAGCGCCGCCCGGCCATCGCCAAAGCCTTCATCGAGCTCAACAAGGCCGTGATGGAGAATCAGGGTCGCGTCACCTCCGAGCAGAAGCGCCTTATCGGCTACATCGCGAGCCTCACGGCCGGCTGCCGCTACTGCCAAGCGCATACGGCGCGCGCCGCCGAGCGTTATGGCGGCAGTGACGAACGCTTGGCCCAAATCTGGAACTACGAGCGCAGCGACCTGTTCACACCCGCCGAGAAGGCGGCATTCGCTTTTGCGCAAGCCGCATCGAGTGTGCCCAACGGCGTCGATGAAGCCAATGGCGCCGAACTGCGCAAACACTGGAGCGATGGTGAAATCGTCGAAATCCTGGGCGTGATTGCGCTGTTTGGCTATCTCAACCGCTGGAACGACTCGATGGCGACGTCGATTGAGCCCGGCGCGGTCGAGAGCGGCGATAAGCACTTGGCAGGACGCGGCTGGTCGCCAGGCAAACACGGCTAGCGCCGCGCGCGCCCCGGGAGTAACAAGGGCGTATGCTGAAGCTCTACGATTATTGGCGCTCCTCCGCCGCCTATCGCGTCCGCATTGGCCTGGCTCTGAAGAACGTCGATTACGAGAGCGTGCCGGTGAACATCATGCCGGGCGTCGATGAGCAGATGCGCGAGCCGTATCGTTCGAAGAACCCTCAAATGCGCGTGCCGGCGCTAGAGACGGATAAGGGGCTGATCACCCAATCGATGTCGATCCTGGTGTGGCTGGATCAGACGTATCCCGAGCCGCGTTTGATGCCGGCCGATCCGTGGCTCGGCGCGCAAGTGCGCTCCTTCGCGCTGACGATAGCCACCGACATTCACCCGCTTAACAACACCAGCGTGCTGACGCGCATCAAGCTCGAGTTCAGCGCCGACGATGATCATGTCGGCGAATGGTATCGCCACTGGATCAAGCTCGGCTTCAACGCGCTCGAGCATCAGGCCGCGCAGCGCCCGCAAACCAAATATTGCTTCGGCGATGAGCCGACGCTCGCCGATGTTTGCCTAGTGCCGCAGATGGCTAACGCGCGGCGCTTCAAGACTGATCTGTCGCCGTTCCCGCGTCTCGTCGCCTGGGATGAGACGGCGCGCCAGCATCCGGCGTTCATCAAAGCGGCTCCCGAAAATCAGAAGGACGCAGTGAAACAATGAAGCTTGCCTCTCTGCGTCACGGCCGCGACGGCCGCCTTGTCGTTGTTTCTGACGACTTGGCTTGGTTCGCGCACGCCGGCCCGGAAGTGCCGACCATGCAAGCGGCGCTCGACGATTGGGCGCGGGCGGAGCCGCGGCTGCGCGCCGTCGCGGAGGGCGTGAACACCGGCACGATTTTGCGCGAGCGCTTCCATGAACGCGAGGCGGCGTCGCCGCTGCCGCGCGCCTATCAATGGGCTGACGGCTCGGCCTATGTGAACCACGTCGCGCTCGTGCGGCAAGCGCGCGGCGCCAAGATGCCGGAGAGCTTCTGGACTGATCCGCTCATGTATCAGGGCGGCAGCGATGTGTTCCTCGGTCCACGCGATGCGATCCCGCTGAAGGATGAAGCCTGGGGCTGCGATTTCGAGGCGGAAGTCGCCGTCGTCATCGACGACTGCGAGGCGGGCATCAGCGCCGAAGAAGCGCGTACGCGTATTCGGCTCATCATGCTGGTGAACGATGTGAGCTTGCGCAATCTCATTCCGGCCGAACTGGAGAAGGGTTTCGGCTTCTTCCAGTCGAAGCCCGCGTCGGCTTTCTCGCCGGTGGCGGTGACGCCGGATTCGCTCGGCGATGCGTGGCGTGATGGCAAGCTGCACCTCGCCATGCATGTCAGCCTCAATGGCAAATTCTTCGGCGCCGCCAATGCGGGCGATGACATGACATTCGATTTCGGACAGCTCATCGCGCACGCGGCGAAGACGCGCGACCTTGGCGCCGGCACGATCATCGGCTCGGGCACGGTCTCCAACCGCGGCGCCGATGGCGGGCCAGGCAAGCCGATCAACGAGGGCGGCCTGGGTTATTCCTGCATTGCCGAGCAGCGGATGATCGAGACGATCCAATCCGGCAAACCATCGACGCCGTTCCTCAAGCACGGCGATCGCGTTGAGATCGAGATGTTCGACGCCAAGAAGCACTCTATCTTCGGCCGGATCGATCAGCAGGTGGTGAAGGCGTAGTCACCGCGACCAACCCATGAGGACGGCCGCTGCGGCGATTGCAAGAACGACCCCAACCAGTCCCTGAACGAAAAGTGGGCGCCTGCGCATGATGGGATCGGTGAGCAATAGAGGTGAGAGCAAGGCGGCGACAAACAGAAATCCAGGGGCACCATCGGCGCCGCCGCCGCAGGATCCCAACACACCAGCGAGGGTCGCCGCCAGCAGCACGAACCAAATGCAGCCGCGTGGCGCCACCAGCTATTCCCGAGCCGTGTAAGCGTCGCGCAGTTCGCGCTTCAGGATTTTGCCGATGTGGCTGCGCGGCAGC
>CALBST010000406.1 GCA_937967425.1 uncultured Caulobacteraceae bacterium | reverse complement strand
GATCGCGTCACCGTCACGTTCGATGGCAACGATTTCCTCTTCAACGGCGCCAGCGACAAGGCGGCGGCCTAACGCAAGAAGGGCGGAGCCGCGCTCCGCCCTTCGATTCGTTTCCCGCACCCGTTACGGCTGCGTATTCTCGTTGTCGTCGGTCGCGCGTTCAACGGCGCCGGCCGCGTCATTCGTCGCGCCTTCGATCGCTTCGCCCGTTGCGTGCGCGGCTTCACCGATTTCCTGACCCGCGTTTTCAAGCGCTTGGCCGGTGTCTTCGGCGGCTTGATTCACATCTTGCTCTGCGGCGTTCTGCTCTGCCTGCGTGCAGGCTGCCAGTCCGAGCGTCGCGGCGGCGGCGAGCGCAATCAATAGTCTCATTTCCCGTCTCCGTATTGGCCCCGAACCACAGCGCGATGAAGGTAGCAGAGCTTTGCGCTGCGAGTACCCGCAAAAGCGCTGTGGCTCGTCAATTCGGATGCATGGAACTTTTCGGCGAGCCATGCATTACAGACAGTTGATGCGGGCGCTCAGTCCAAAAACGTGGCTTACCTTGGCGCGGCAAGAGATCGTGCCGATTGCGATTTTCCTCGGGATCGCATTGCCCGTGCTCGCGTTTTTCGAGATCGCCGATGAAGTTGGCGAGGGCGAAGCGCGCTGGTTCGACGAGAGCCTGCTCTTGGCGCTGCGCACGAGCGATCCAGCCGATCCGATTGGCCCAGGCTGGTTCGAAACGTCGGTGATGGACATTACAGCGCTCGGCGGCTTCGCCGTGCTCGCGTTGGTGACGTTGCTGGCCGTTGGCTATTTGCTGGCGATCAAGCGCTGGGGCGGCGCCCTGATGCTGCTCGCCGCCACGCTTGGCGGCACGGCGATCAGCGAAGGGCTGAAGATGGGCTTCAATCGCCCGCGCCCCGATCTCGTTGCGCACATTGTCGAAACCACCAGCATGAGCTTTCCGAGTGGTCACGCCATGCTATCGGCGGTGACGTATCTGACGCTGGGCGCGCTCATCGCCCGTACGCAGGACTCGCGCCAGCTGCGCGGCTATGTGCTGGGCGCTGCGATCCTGCTGACGCTGCTGATTGGCGCGAGCCGCGTCTATCTCGGTGTTCACTGGCCGACGGATGTGTTGGCTGGATGGTGCCTCGGCGCCGCATGGGCGCTCGTGTGCTGGACCGCCGCCACTTGGCTGACGCGCGATAAGGCGCCTACATAGGCGCATGAGCATCCGGCCAGGCGACGAGACTCCTCCAATGTGTGATGACGAGCAGCACGCAGTCATGATCACGCTTGAACCCAAGCCGCGTGATCTCGGCGATAATTTCATGGTGCGCCGCGCGCTACCCGCGATCGAGAAGCGCACGGTTGGCCCGTTCATTTTCTGGGATGAGTTTGGCCCGGCGCATTTCCCGGTGGGCAGGGGGCTCGATGTGCGGCCGCATCCGCATATCAATCTGGCCACGGTGACCTATCTGTTCGATGGCGAGATTTT
>CALBST010000405.1 GCA_937967425.1 uncultured Caulobacteraceae bacterium | reverse complement strand
ACAGCCGTTCCGAATGAGGGCGGACAAATACGAGCGGCGCCGCCCCAGGTCAAGCGCCGCCTCGGCCTAGCAGCTGGACAATTCCGCTCTAGCCCGGCGCCTGCGGCTTATTGCGAATGAACTGGGACAGGAGCCATTTCTGGCCGCCGGTGGGTGGAGAGCCCTCGTGAGCCGTCAGCTGATCCGGATCCCCGCTTTCGCCGACGTTGTAGAAGAATACCGCATCCCCCGATCGGCCCCGGAATTTGCGGCCGATCAAGAGGAAGGTGGTCTCCCCTCCATCGAAATCCTCATTCAAGTAGACCAGAAAGGTCAGAACGCGCTGGCCGTGAACGGCGATCTGTTCGCGATAGTGAGTTTGTTGCGGGTCCAGATAATCCACATGCCGCGTGAATCGCTGGCCCGGCTCGTAGCGAAAAATCGACGTGCGTTCGAGGTGAAGCGGCGGCACGGCGAGGGTCTCAGCAATGCGCCGCCGCACCATCAACAACGGCAAGTCGGTTTCTAGTATGGTGAACAGGGCTGTGGTGTTGGAGCGGACGTCATGATGCATCGGCTGACCAGTGTTGGGGTTGTAGACCCGCGCCGGCGCCTGCAGCGGCTCCGCCCGCTGTTTAAGCCAAGTGCAGAGCGGACTTTCGAGGAAGCCCCGAGCCGTTCCGATACGCGGCCGCGCTAGAAGCAACTGGGTGGGGCGCGCGGCCACCCAGGCCTGAACGTCAACGTTTTCGCGCATCGCGGCGATGCTACCCACCATGCCCGACAGGAGGGCCAGCTGGGCGCGCGCATGGTCGTGCCCGAGCTCGGCCGCATGGGCGAGCCAATCGAGTGCGGTGTTCCAGCTTTGCGGCGCGCCAAATCCTGCCCCGGCCAAGTTCGCCATGATCGCCGCGCATGCCGGATCGCCGCTATGCGCGGCCTGCTCGGCGACAGCAGCGCCCTGTGCCGGATTGAACGCAGCACCCTGTCCCGTCAGCAATGCCGCCGCTTTTTCATACGCCGCACTCATGTGTCTCAGCATGGGCTAGCGGCGCCCCTTGAGCAATGCGAACTGCGCGGCAATCCGGCGCTCTTGAAGCGGCGGCTCAACTGGCGCTAGCTGCTTCGGATGCAGGTGGTCGGCGATTATTACGGCAAAGGCTACGCGCACTTGCGCGGGCTTTTCGCGCCCGAGGTGATGAGCGCCTTCCTCCATCGGCTGAAAGCCGATCTGGATCAGGCTCGCGTGAACTGGCAAACGTTGGCGCGCCCTGGCGCGATCCTGAAACGCGAGGCGATCGAGATCTACGGCTACCAGTACAAGCCGATGCTGACTTTCCTATGGGGGCTCACCCCAACCATGTGCGCGCTCACCGGGCGCGACCTGCTGCCGACCTACAATTACTTCCGCATCTACCGCGAGGGCGACATCTGCCGCGTCCACTCGGACCGGGAATCTTGCGAGCACTCGTTGTCACTGACCCTTGGCTATAGTGACGCGCAACCGTGGGCCTTCGAGATCGGCGATGCGCCGATCCAGAAGGCGCTGCCCATTCGCGAAACGTTCGAGGACGATGCCCACTCATCAATCGTCATGCAGCCAGGCGATGCGATTCTCTATCAGGGCGTGCGTTATCGGCACGGCCGCATCACGCCGAATCCGAACAAGTGGTCTGCGCATTTGTTCTTGCATTGGGTGGATCGCGAGGGGCCGCACAAGGGCCACGCTTTCGATCAGCGGAGCGCCGCCCCACCGGACACCCAACTAAACTTCGCGTAGCGCTCCGAAGTGTTGACGGTCCATTCGGTCTTCTATGGCGCGGCCGGATAGCAATGAAGCGTCGGCCCGAGCGCTGCCTTCAGTTCTTCGAGATACGGTTCGTAGGTCTTCCAGCGGTTCAGACCTTTGGCGCTTATCGGTTCGCGCACCTGTTCGGCGCTCACCGAGCGCACCACGCGCTCCGTGCGGTGCGGCGTGAAGCAGGCCGACTCATGGGGTAGCGCGCAGTAATCTAAAAGTGCTCGGATCTGAGTTTCGGGGTCGGCGACGAGATCCTCGTAAACCACCCTGTGCACGCGCCCCGGCAACACCGAGTCATAGTGTTTCGCCAAGCGGACATAAGCCACATAGTAGCGGCCGATCGCCCCGAGATCGTAGGTGAATCCAAGACTCTGCGGGAAGAGCTGCGTGTAGCAAGACCAGCCGCACGCCAGCGGATGACGCCGGACATCGATGATCTTTGCGTTGGGCAGCGCGAGCTGGATCAGGCCGGCATGCCAGGAGTTCTGGGGCATCTTGTCGATGAAGAAACGGCGCCTGGACTGCCGCCATGGACGCGTCTGCTCGAGGTAAGCGTCGCCCAGGGCCGCGAAGGCATCCCTCGGCGCTCGCTCCAGGACATCGACATGGTTGGCCCCCAACGGTCCCCCCAGCGCATGAGCCAGTTCGCCCAAGTGGGGCAATTCCATCGTCCCCTCCACCTCGGAGTGAGACGCCAATATCTGCTCAACCAATGTCGTGCCCGAGCGCGGCAGACCAACAACGAAGATCGGATCGGCGCTTTGCGTGCCGACTGTCGAGCGGCTAGCGAAGAAATCTGCGGTGAAAACGGCCTCGCACTTTTGCGCGAACGCGCTCAGCGAGGCGGTCTGATCGCCTCCGCTCTTCATCAAATCCGCACCTCGGCGGAAACACCCGAACGCCTCGGCGTGCGAGCCTTCCTGATCGAGAGCCTTTGCGAGCGCATAAAGCACATAGGCGCCGTTCATCCGATCGAGCGGCCGCTGCAGCAGATCGCGCAGTCTCTTTGTGTCCGAGGGGTCGAAACGAAAAGTCTTGATATCAGAGAGGCTCCAATAGGCCTCCCCGGTCTCCGGCGCGATCGCGAGCACACGCCGATAGGCCTGCACGGCTTCGTCCAACCGCCCGATCATTCGCAGGACGTGGCCGTAATTCAACCAGACGTGCGGATTCTGCGGCGCCGCCGCAACGAGGCGCTCGTAAGTCGCCGCCGCTTCTTGCTGACGTCCCGCGCCGTCGAGCGCGGCGGCTAGCAATTGTAGCAGTTCGGGCCGGCCCGGAGCGTCTTGGAGCAGCAGCGCGGCGGCGTCAGCTGCTTCGTGCCAGCGTCGCGCGTTCAGCAATTCAATGACGCCTTGTACGGTGATCGAACCTTGGTGCGCCATGATCCCCGCATAAGAAAAGCGGCGGACCCTAAAGGGCCCGCCGCCGTAGTTTCTTAGACTATCGCTGACGCGTCTAGAACCGGTAACGGCCCGAGATCGCGAACGAGCGGCCCAGGACGCGGTAAACTTGCACGTCCGTGTTGGCTTGGCCGCCGAAGGTGCCGTCCGGCGTCTGCGGAGGCTGCTCGTCGGTCAGGTTGTCGACAACCGCAGTGAGCGTGAAGTTGTCGGTGACAGCCCAACGCGCCGAAACGTCGAAGTAGCTGGCTTCCGGCGAACGGCCGATGTCGAAGCCGATACCGGCATCGCCCGGGCCGCAGCCGAAGCCCGCCGTACCTTCGTTGCCCAGACGGCAGCCGAGGAAGCTCGAACCGTTCTCTGGGTTGTAGGTCCAACGGCCGAACAGCGTCCAGTCGCCGACATTGTACGAAAGCGACAGAACCGACTTGTACTCCGGCACGAAGCTGCCGATCCCACCCGACGACGTACCGAGCAGGTCGGTGCCGTTGAAGGTGTAGTCCTCGGTCAATGAGAACAGCTCGTTGATCGTCAGCTGACCAGGTCCGACCGGAACCGACCATTCAAGCTGCACGTCGATCCCCGCGGTCTCGAACGACGCGAAGTTGGCGCGCGAGGTGTTCACCGAGAACACTTGTCCGGTGTTCACATCGCGAACGATGCGCGCGCAGCCGCCGCCAGCGTTGCCGTTGATGTAGCAGTCGTTCAGCCAGAACTGGGCGCCGCGGGTGGCGACGACGTCCTCGATCGAGATATCGAAATAGTCGATCGATGCACGGAAGTCGCCAATCGGGAACCAGTCAGGCTGGAACACGACGCCATAGGTCATCGTCTCGGCCGTTTCAGGCGTGAGGTTCGGGTTACCGAACGCGAACGCTTGAACTTGGCTGTTGTTCTGAGCGAAGGCTGGATAGACGGCCGGGTTGATCGCCGCCTGACCTGGCGCCGCGATACACGCTGCGTTGTTGCCCAACGCGTTGTTGCACGGATCCGTAAATGGCGGGAAGCCCTGGTCACCGGCCTGGAAGAGCTCGAACACGTTCGGAGCGCGTGTGGCTTCGTTGAACATCG
>CALBST010000404.1 GCA_937967425.1 uncultured Caulobacteraceae bacterium | reverse complement strand
TGCTGGCCGAGATCGGCCGCTTCTCCGCTTTCGTCGGACGCGCTGTTGCTGCCGCTGTCTCGCCGCCCTTCTTCATTGGCCAGTTTCTGCGCCAGTGCATGCAGATCGGCTATTTCTCGCTGCCGGTCGTCGGCGTCACCGCCGTGTTCATCGGCGCGGCGCTGGCCCTGAACATTTACGTCGGCGGCGCGCGCTTCAACGCTGAGCAATTCGTGCCCAACATTGTCGTGCTCGGCATCACGCGCGAGCTTGGGCCGGTGCTTGCAGGCTTGATGCTCGCGGGGCGCGTGAGCGCCGGCATCGCCGCCGAGATCGGCACCATGCGCGTCACCGAACAGATCGACGCGATGACGACGCTCTCAACCAACCCGTTTAAGTATCTGATCGCGCCGCGTGTATTGGCGGCGACGCTCACGCTACCGATTCTGGTGCTCGTCGCTGACATTATCGGCGTCATGGGCGGCTATCTGGTTGCGGTGAACAGCCTCGACTTCAACGGCGCGGCTTATCTGCGCAATACGTTCGACTTCATGGAGCCGCAGGACGTCGGCCTCGGCCTCATCAAGGCGGCCGTGTTCGGCTTCATCATCGCCACGGTCGGCGCCTATCAGGGCTACCGCTCCAGTGGCGGCGCGCTCGGCGTTGGCCGCGCCACTACCAACGCCGTCGTCGTCGCCATCGTGCTCATTCTGGCGGTGAACTACCTCATCACCGCGTTCTTCGTGGAGTGATGCCGATGGCTGCGAAACTCCAACTCGTCGGCATCAAGAAGCAACTGCGCGGCCGCCAGGTGCTCGACGGCGTCGACATCGACGTGGCGCAAGGCCGGTCGCTCGTCATCATCGGCGGCTCCGGGCAAGGCAAGTCGGTGACGCTCAAATGCGCGCTGGGCCTGATGAAGCCGGACAGCGGCCAAGTCCTGGTCGATGGCGCGGACGTCACCAAGATGCCTGAAGAAATCCGCGCCCGCGTCATGCGCAAATTCGGCATGCTCTTCCAAGGCGGCGCGCTCTTCGACTCTCTGACCGTTTGGGAGAACATCGCCTTCCGCCTCATCAATGCCGACAAGGTGAGCCGCGCTGAAGCACGCGACCGCGCCATAGAGACGATGCGCAAAGTCCGCCTCGCGCCAGAATTTGCCGACGTACGCCCGATCGAGCTCTCCGGCGGCATGCAAAAGCGCGCCGGTCTCGCCCGCGCCATCATCGCCAAGCCCGACATCCTCTTCTTCGACGAACCGACCACCGGTCTCGATCCCATCACCGCCGACGCGATTAATGATCTCATCGTCGAGATGGTGAAGGAACTCGGCTGCGCCGCCGTCTCGATCACTCACGACATGCCGAGCGCGCGCAAAATCGCCGATGAGATCGCCATGCTGCACAACGGCAGAATTGTCTGGCGCGGCCCAACCGCCTCGCTCGACACGAGCGGCAACGCCATGGTCGATCAATTCGTCGCAGGCCGCGCCGACGGGCCGATCCAGGCCGTGGTGTGACCCCGCCTACACCTCCCACGCGCAAACCGCACTACCGCGACAACGAAACCTATGGCTGCGCCGCGCGCGACTGCGCGCTCGGCTTGATCGAGACGCTCTCCGGTTGGTGCAGGAGTCCGCTTGAGTTCAAAGGCGCCGCCAACGGCCGCGTCTGGCATTTCCAGGGCGATTTCGCCGATCGCGCGCAGCTTCTGTTCACCTCGGACAAGGGCAACGGCAGGATCGAGCTGGAGGTTGATCCGAGCAATTGGGTGAAGGCCGAAGTGTTCGTCGTCGACGACCTCGTCTTTCGCTGCTGGATAGAAGATCCATACGAAGAAAAGGAATTCTATCCGGACGGCTCGGACGGCAAACCCAGTTCCGAGGGCGACGCGCCCGGCCGCATCTCAAAGCGGGGACGCTGGCTGCAAATTCGCTGCGCCGATTTCCCCGGCGTCCCCGATCAGGGCAACGGCTATTGGGATATCGAAGACACTTGCGATTAGCGTCAGACGTGCTTCTTAATCACTGCGTCCAGCGCCTCCGGCTTCACCGTCGGCGCGTAACGGGCGAGCACTTTGCCATCGCGGCCCACCAAGAACTTGGTGAAGTTCCACTTGATGTTGCGGCCCAATAAGCCGCCGCCCTTTTGGCGAGTCAGAAAATCGTAGAGCGGATGCGCCGACGGCCCTTTGACGTCGATCTTCGCGAACATTGGAAATGTTACGTCATAGGTCAGAGAGCAGAAATTCTTGATTTCCTCGGCGTCGCCCGGCTCCTGCTTGCCGAACTGATTGCAGGGAAACCCCAAAACCTCGACGCCCTGATCCGCATATTTGCGGTGCAATTCTTCCAGGCCTTTGTACTGGTAGGTAAACCCGCATTGGCTCGCCGTATTCACGATCAGCAGAAGCTTGCCGCGAAACTCGGAGAGCGAGCGCTCTTTGCCGTCGATGTCGCGCGCGGTGAAATCATAGATGCTCGTCACGCGCTGCTCCTACAATCCAGGCTGGGGCGCCCGCTTCGGCGTCGGCACAAGTATAGCGCCACCAATGAAAATCAGCGGGCCGATCAAGCCGTATATGAAGCCCGAAAAAGTTGACCAAGGCGCGGGCAGTGCAAACGCCGCGATCGCGGTCGCTGTACCGACGAAAATGTGAACGCCTTGCTGCCAGAGAGAGAAGCGCGTCAGCTGCAACTCCCGCTCATCCAGTTGCAGCGCATCGGCCTTGCTTAGCGCATGCGCATAGAGCGCGAAGAACATAAGAAACACGGCCGCGTACGCAATGGAAAGCAGCACCAACGAGTACTCCGCCTCCTGGAACGTGAACGGCGGCGCCGGATCGCCTGCCGCCACCGACTCCACAAAACGCGATAGCATCGTCGCTAGGTACTTCAGCGGATAGACGAAGAAGAGGATGAGGAAGAGCAACGCGGCGTTGAGCGTCGTCGTCCATCCGTCCTCCAACGCATAGCGCCGGAAGAAAATGTAATGCGAGTGCCACACCAAGAGAAGGATGGCGAACGCTGCGGCGAAGCCCGGAAAATCCCAGAGCAGCGCATCGAGTTCAGTGACGGACGTGGGCGGCGCGTTTGAGACGACCAACAACGTCAGTGCGAAGGCGAACACCATATCGCTCAGCGCCTCGACGCGGGTCGGCTGTGCGCCCCGCCAGCGGAAGTCCCTTTCTCCCTTCAGCGGATGCAGTTCGCGCATGGCCATGGCCCATGCGTTAGCAGACGCGCCGCGCTAAGCTCAACTGGAAGGATTCGCGTCGAGGTCAGAATGGCCAAGTCAGATCACGTCTTTACCTGCCAAGCCTGCGGCGCGATCTGGCCCAAATGGGCTGGCAAGTGCGACGCGTGCGGGGAATGGAATACGCTGGTTGAAGAAGCGGCGCGCCCGGTCGTGCCCGGGGCGTTCGCGGCGCCCGTCGGCGGCGGCAAGAAGAGCAAGGCGGTGTCGTTCGTCGATCTCGCCGGGGTCGCCGATCCGCCGGCGCGGATCGCGACAGGCATCTCGGAGTTGGATCGCGTCTGCGGCGGCGGCTTGGTGCCCTCCTCCGCCTTGCTCATCGGCGGCGATCCGGGCGTCGGCAAATCGACATTGCTGTTGCAAGCCGCGGCCTCGCTCGCGCGCGGCGGCGCCTCGGTCGCCTATGTGACGGGCGAAGAAGCCGAAGCGCAGGTGCAGGAGCGGGCGCGGCGGCTCAAAGCGTCCGACGCCAATGTCAGCCTCGCGGCGGAGACCGATCTGCGGAAAATTCTCGAAGGCCTGAAGGCGCTGAAGCCCGACGTCGTAATCGTGGACTCAATTCAGACCCTCTACGCCGACGGCGTCGAGGCCGCGCCCGGCACCGTCGCGCAAGTGCGCGCTTGCGCGCACGAACTGGTGCGATTTGCCAAGAAAAACGGCGCCGTCATCATTCTGGTCGGCCACGTCACCAAGGACGGGCAGATCGCAGGCCCGCGCGTGGTCGAGCATTTGGTTGACGCCGTGATCTATTTCGAAGGCGAGCGCGGCCTGCCGTTCCGCATCTTGCGCGCCGTGAAAAACCGTTTCGGGCCGACCGACGAAATCGGCGTGTTCGAGATGGTTGAGCAAGGTTTGGTCGAGACGCCAAACCCTTCGGCGCTCTTTCTCGGCGGCGCTGGAGAACGGCCATCCGGTGCGGCGGTGTTCGCAGGCGTGGAAGGCTCGCGGCCGGTGCTGGTGGAAATCCAGGCGCTTGCGGCGCCAACTGCGTACGGCACGCCACGGCGCGCCGTGGTTGGCTGGGATTCCGCGCGCCTGGCGATGATCTTGGCCGTGCTCGAAACCCGCTGCGGGCTCTCATTCTCCGGGCGCGACGTCTATCTCTCGGTCGCCGGCGGCCTGCGCATCACCGAACCTGCCGCAGATCTCGCGGTGGCTGCCGCCCTGATCTCGGCGCTGGCGGACAAATCACTGCCGAAGCAATGCGTGGTGTTCGGCGAAGTGGCGCTTTCCGGCGAAGTGCGGCCCGCGGGCCGCAGCGATTTGCGCCTGAAGGAGGCCGCGAAACTGGGCTTCACCAACGCGCTGGCGCCGCCGCAGAAGAAATCATCGAGCGACGGCGTCAAACTCAAGCAGATCGGACACATCGCCGATTTGGCCGCCGCGATCGGCGTCGAGGCGAATACAGACTAGCTCGTCAAACAATCCGGGCTCTTGCCGCCGTTTTCGCGGAGATAGCCGACGTAATATTCCGCCATGCTTGTAGCCCGGCGCTGGCTGAGATCGTCCGTGTTAAACTCCGAGGTCGCTTGCGCCCAGCCTGAGGCGCATGTGGACGCTTCAGTGTCACTCCCCGCGCAATCGATGAACGCGCCATACGCTACGCGCCACGTGTTGAATTGTTCGCGCGTCATCGGTTCACCATGGCCTGGGATGGCGATGCGAAACGGCGTCGCCCACACCTCGTCCAATGCTTCGCGCCAGCGCTCGGGACACGCGGTCTCGAAAAACGGCGCGGGGAATGTCACCAAATCGCCGATCACCGCGGTGCGCGTGCGGCGATCGTAGAGCCACACATCTGCATCGGTGACGGCGCCATTCGTGACGTGCACATCGAAGCGACGCCCCGCCAGCCGCATGCGCTGCGAACGGTCGATCACAATGTCTGGCCGCAACACATGACTCTCCGCCATGGTGTCGAGAAATATCTGAACTTCCTCGCGCTGCACCGGCGTGATCCCGCTGCCCGCCAACATCGCGCGCGCGCCATCCATGTTGCGGACAAGAAAACCGCCCGGCGCGATGACGCGATCGACAGCGCCGGTCGTGTAGAGCCGCGCATTCGGATAAACCGCCCTCACCCGCCCGTTGCCGCTCGAATGATCGAGATGCCAGTGCGTGTTGACGATCGCGGCAATGGGCCGGCCGCGTTCGCGCGCGTAAGCTAGGATTGCGTCACTGTGCCAAGAATGGCGCCCGGTATCGACGACCACGAGCCCCTGCGGCGCGTCGAAGATGATGGTGTTGCCATCCGGCCCCCGCTCCAGTTCGAAGCCGCCAGGCTGAAGGTGCACGCCTGGCGCAACCTCACGCACAGGCGGCGCGGCAGGGCTTTGGCTGGCAAGTTGAGCGATCAACAGGAGCGGTAGCAGCATGTCCCGCAGCCTGTCTCTATTCCGCCGACGAAACGCCCACAGTTCGACCGGCCGCCCAAAGCCCGCGACCGCCATCCCGGCGCGCGTGGCGCCTTCCCAAGCTCCGGTGGGCCGGTTAATCCAGTGGCCAGGGACGCGCCCAGAAACGGGCAATATGGGAGTGGGCGATGGATCTCGGCTTCACTTGGTTCGACTTCGCCGCTTTGGTCGTGCTCGGCCTTTCGGGCGTCATGGCCTTCGCCCGCGGCCTCATCCGCGAAGTGTTCTCGATCATCGCCTTCATCGGCGCGGCGATCGCGGCGGTGTTCTTCGCCGGAATGCTGCGGCCGCTGGTCGAGAGCTTCACCCCCCTTTCCGGACCTCTGGCATCCGTCGCCGCAGGGCTTCTGATCTTCCTGGTGGTGTTCATCGTCATCACCGTGATTACCTCGACGGTTGCGAAAACCGCCCATCAATCCACGGAAATTGGCTCTTTTGACCGCGCCGCCGGCCTTGCCTTCGGCATCCTCCGCGGCGTTCTGGTGGTGTCGCTATTCGTGCTGCTCATGCGTCAAACCACGGTGGAGGACAGCACCCAACCTGCAGATCCCATGCAGGACGCTATACGCGGCGCGCGGACGTATCCTATCTATGACAGCGTAGCGTCTGCTCTTGAGGCCGTGCTGCCGCAGGCTCGGGACCGAGCTCGTGATATAATCGACCGTCGAGAGGGCGAGTCGGCGCCAATCCCGCCGGCCGAGCCCGCAACAACCCAGGCCCAACCTTGACCCAAGGGGCCACCTGAGGACCGAATGATCGCCGAGCGCCCCTCCCTCCAGTTTCAGACGGCGCCCGGAGACCCGGTCGATAAATGGGAGTTCGACGATAAGCCCCGCGAGGAATGCGGCGTCTTTGGTGTTTTCGGTTCGGAAGACGCGGCGGTTCTGACCGCGCTCGGTCTGCACGGGTTACAGCATCGCGGCCAAGAAGGCTGCGGCATCGTCAGCTACGACGGCAGCGAATTCTACCACGAGCGCTATCTCGGCCTCGTCGGCGAGCACTTCTCAGGCGGCGACCTCCCGCAGCGGATGCCGGGCTCCATGGCCATCGGCCACACCCGCTACGCCACCGCCGGCGGCACCATTCTCCGCAACGTCCAGCCGCTCTTCGCCGATCTCGCATTGGGCGGTTTTGCTGTCGCTCACAACGGCAACCTGACCAACGCCGTCGATCTGCGTAACCGCCTCGTTCAGAACGGCTCGATCTTCCAATCGACGTCCGACACCGAGTGCATCCTGCAACTCATCGCGCAATCGAAGAGGCCGCGCGTTGTCGAGCGCTTCGTTGAGGCGCTGCATGACATTCAGGGCGCGTTCGCGCTGGTGGCGCTGACCGAAAACATGATGATCGGCGCGCGCGATCCGATCGGCATTCGGCCCCTAGTGCTCGGCGAAAGCGCCGGCGCCATGATCCTCGCTTCCGAGACCTGCGCGCTCGATATGATCGGCGCGAAGTTCGTGCGTTCGATTGAACCAGGCGAGGTCGTCGTCATTACGCGCGCGAAGGATGGCGCGGTGACGGTCGACAGCCATTTCCCGTTCCCACGCCGCAAAGCGCGTCCATGCATTTTCGAGTTCGTCTATTTCGCACGGCCTGATTCCATCATCGACGGCCGCAGCGTCTATGACATTCGCAAGCGTATGGGCCGGAGGCTGGCGGAGGAGACCGGCGTCGAAGCCGACGTCATCGTGCCGGTGCCGGATTCCGGCGTGCCGGCGGCCATGGGTTTCGCGGAGCAGAGCGGCATCCCCTACGAGCTCGGCATCATCCGTAACCATTATGTCGGCCGCACCTTCATTCAGCCGAAACAAGCGATCCGCGATATGGGCGTGCGCTTGAAGCACTCTGCCAATCGCAATGTCATCAAAGGCAAGCGCGTCGTGCTCGTCGATGACTCGATCGTGCGCGGCACCACCTCACGCAAGATCGTGCAAATGGTCCGCGAGGCGGGGGCCAAGGAAGTCCATTTCCGCAGCGCCTCTCCGCCGATCAAGTTTCCGGATTTCTATGGCATCGATATGCCCGCGCTTTCCGAACTGATGGCTGCGCAGATGACGCTCGACGAGATGCGCAAGTCGCTCGGCGTCGATAGCTTGGGCTTTCTGTCGGTCGAAGGGCTTTACGCGGCAATGGGCGAGAAGAAGCGGGACGCCGCCAACCCGCAATTCACCGACCATGCCTTTACCGGCGATTACCCGACGCCCCTGCTCGATCAGGAGAAGGCCAACTCGGAGCAGGGTTTGCAGCTGCCGCTGATCACTGAAAACGCAGCAGAATGACCGGCGCCTCATCGAAACGCATCGCGCTCGTCACCGGCGCGTCGCGCGGCATTGGCCGGGCGGTGGCGCTGGAGCTTGCGCGTCAGAACTGGCGTGTGATCGCGGTCGCGCGCGCGCAGAAGGCGCTGGAAAAGCTGGACGACGACATCCGAGAGATCGGCGGCGAAGCGACGTTGATCCCTTTGGATTTGCGCGATGGGGCCGCAATCGATCAGCTCGCCGCGCCTTTGTTCGAGCGCTTCGGCAAGCTCGACGGCCTGGCCGCCTGCGCGGGCGCACTCGGCTCGCTAACGCCCGCGCACCAGGCAACGCCCGCGATCATGGATGAGACAACGTTGGTGAACTATCTCGCCAACCAACGGCTCATCCGCGCCCTGCATCCGTTGTTGCGCGAGTCCGATGCCGGCCGCGCTGTGTTTCTCACCTCCGGCGCTTCCAAGAACCCGCGCGCCTATTGGGCGCCCTACGCGGCGTCGAAGGCCGCGCTCGACGCGTTGGTCATCTCGTGGGCGGCGGAAATTGGCAACGTCACGCCGATGCGCGCCAACCTGTTCAATCCCGGCCCCACGCGCACGTCCATGCGCGCAAAAGCGTTTCCCGGCGAAGATCCGATGACGCTGCCGACGCCGGAAGAAGTCGCGCCGCACATCGTGAAGATGCTGCAGCCGAGCTACACAGAGAACGGCGCGTGGGTGCAGTTCGAACGCTGACCTACGACGCCATCATCATCGGCGGTGGAGCGGCTGGCCTCTATTGCGCGATGCACGCCGGCCGGCGCGGTAAGCGCGTCCTCGTCATCGAACACAACAGCGACGTCGGCGCCAAGATCCTCATCTCCGGCGGCGGCCGCTGCAACTTCACAAATCTTCACGCAGCGCCGGATCGGTTCATCTCCGCCAACCCGCACTTCGCCCGCTCGGCCCTCGCGCGTCACACACAACACGATTTCATCGCGCTCGTCGAAAAGCACCGTATCCCGTACTACGAAAAAACGCTTGGCCAGCTCTTCTGTGAGGGCCCACGTTCCTCACGCAAGATCGTGCAGATGCTGCTCGATGAATGCGCGGCGGTTCAGGTGGCGATCCGCGTCGGCTGCCGCGTCACGCGCATCGAGCGCGGCGAGAAATTTCGCATCGAAACCAGCCAAGGCGGGTTCGAAGCCGGGGCTCTCATCATCGCCACCGGCGGCCTGCCCATCCCAAAACTTGGCGCAACCGGCTTCGCCTTCGATATCGCCAAACAATTCGCCATTCCCGTGACGCCGACACGACCCGCGCTTGTGCCGCTCACGTTCGATGAACGCTACCTGCACTGGATGCAGTCGCTGAGCGGCGTCTCGACGGAGGTCGTGCTGTCTCTCGGCAAAATCGTATTCCGCGAAGCCGCACTGTTTACGCATCGCGGCCTCTCTGGGCCCGCTGTCCTGCAGATATCGTCTTATTGGAGCAATCCGCAGACCTATATCAAAGTCGATTGGCTCCCTGACGCCGCCGAAGACATGCTAGTCGCCGCCAAGCGCGAGCGGCCTCTCGCTCTGCCAAAAACCGTGATCGCCGCACATGTGCCCGAGCGGCTTGCAGCCGTCCTGACCGCCGCTCATCCCCCGCGCCAACTCGGCGATTGGAAGGATGAAGCGCTGATCACGTTTGCGCAGCGCCATCTGAAGGGCGCACTCATCCAAGCCAATGGCACTGAAGGCTACGCCAAGGCTGAAGTCATGGCCGGCGGCATCGATACAAACGCTCTCTCACAACAGACGATGGAAACGCGCGCCGTGCCGGGCCTCTACTTCATCGGCGAGGCCGTTGATGTCACCGGCTGGCTCGGCGGCTACAACTTTCAGTGGGCTTGGTCGAGCGGCTGGGCCGCGGCTCAATCCCTGTGACGGATCAATCCTCGCTGTCCGCGAACGGATTCTTGCCCGCCTTCACAATCAAGCGAATTGGCGCTGCATGCAGATCAAAGGCGTCACGCAGACCGTTGACCAGATAGCGCTTGTAGCTCTCCGGCATCTCCTCGGCGCGCGAAGAGATTAACACGAAGGTTGGCGGCCGGGCTTTGATCTGCGTGAGATAACGCGGCTTGATGCGTTTGCCCCCCACGGCCGGCGGCGGATGACGCGCGATCGATGCGTAGAGCCACTCGTTAAGGTCCTTGGTTTTGACCCGCGCTGTCCAATCCTCATGCGCCTCTTCGACCGCGCGCATCAGGCGATCAAGGCCGACGCCGGATTGCGCTGCGACCGTGACCAACGGCGCTCCGCGCGCTTGCGGTAAGCTCTCACGCGCCACCAGCTTCAACTCCTCGAAGTGCGCGCGCGTGTCTTCGATCGTGTCCCATTTTGCCAGACAGAAAACCAGCGCGCGCCCCTCGCGGATAACCAGATCGGCGATCGAGAGGTCCTGTTTCTCGAACGCCTCGTTCGCATCCATCACGAGCACGCACACTTCAGCGAACTTCAGTGCGTGGATCGTGTCGCCGACCGACATCCGCTCAAGCTTGGCCTGCACCTTGGCTTTCTTGCGCATGCCTGCGGTATCGACGAGACGGAATTTCTTTCCCCGCCATTCCCAGTCAATCGAGATGGAATCGCGCGTGATGCCGGCTTCAGGACCGACCAGCAAACGCTCCTCCCCGATCAGCGCGTTCACAAGCGTGGACTTGCCGGCGTTCGGACGGCCGATGATAGCGACGTTGATCGGGCGCGCCGGCCTGTCGGCCACGTCCTCTTCGCTCTTCTCCGTTTCGTGCGCAGCGATAGCGGCATAAAGCTCGGACATGCCCTCGCCGTGCTCGGCGGAGAGCGCGATCGGTTCGCCCAGACCCAGCGCGTAGGCTTCAGTGAGACCAACGTCGCCGGCGCGACCTTCCACCTTATTGGCGGCCAGAACGACGGGTTTGTTGGCGCGGCGCAGCAAAGCGGCGAATGATTCATCGAGCGGCAGCACGCCCGCGCGCGCATCGATCAGAAATAGGATGACGTCCGCATCACGGATCGCGATCTCCGTCTGCTGCCGCATGCGCGCTTCGAGCGAAGCGTCCGTCGTGTCTTCGAAGCCGGCGGTATCGATCAGGAGGAAATCAAGATCGCCCAGCTTCCCCTTCGCCTCGCGCCGATCACGCGTGACGCCAGGCGTATCGTCAACAATCGCGAGCTTTTTGCCCGCGAGCCTGTTGAACAAAGTGGACTTGCCGACATTCGGCCGCCCGACGATCGCAAGCTTGATCGTCATCAGCTGTCGGGTGTCAGACCCCGGGTGTCAGAAACGCCGCAGCGCGAAACGCGCGAAACCTGGCACCTGACACCTGACACCTGACACCTGCCTTAGCGAAGAACGACCAGACGTGCTTCGTCGGTTACAATATAAATCTGCTCATTGGCGGCGATCGGCGGAATGAACACAGGCTGGTTGACGTCTGTCGAGGCCAGCGTTTGCCCGTTCGACGGGGAAACCGCGACGACATCGCCTTCCGAATTCGCCAACACCAGACGGCCGCCCATCATGATCGGGCCGGTCCACGCTACCCGGCCTTTGCGCTCCGCTTCGTTGCGATAACGCCGCAGCTGCACGACCCAGTAGACGTTGCCGGTCCGGCGATCGAAGGCGGCGAGTTCACCATCGACGCTGACAGCGTATAGCACATCGCCCGCAACCCATGGCGTTTGCGTGGACGCGAACGTGCGCGCCCAGATGCGCTGGCCGCTGCGCAGATCGATCGCGGCGATAATGCCCGAGTGGCTGGCCGCATAGACAGCACCGCCGTCGATCACAGGACGACCGGCGATGTCGTTGATCGCCGAGAGTGAATTAATGCGGCCCGCCCGCGAGAGCGCGTCCGCCCAGAGACGACGGCCATTCGCCGCGAGCAACGCTACGATCTCACCCGAAGCAAACGGTGCGACGACCGTTTCGCCGTCCACGCCGACGCTCGGCGCCGACAAGATGCGCGCCGGTTCGGCGATCGCTTGGTAGGTCCACGAGACTTCGCCGGTTGCGGCGTCGAACGCGATCAACTCGCTGTCATTGGTGACCGCGTAGACGCGGTCACCGGCGAAAGTCGGCGCCGATTGGAACGGTGCGTTGGCGCGCGCGCGCCAGATTTCGCTTCCGTTGCCCGCGTCGAGCGCCACGATAAAGCCGAAGCCCGTCGTCACATAGAGACGGCCTGCGCCAACGGCGACGCCGCCGCCGCGCGCCACGCGATCGCGGCTATCTTCCGGGCGAACACGCTCATTCCAAAGGCGACGCCCGTCGCGCGCATCAATGGCATGGACGCGGTGGTCCCCGTCGAGGAAGTAGAGGCTGCCGTTCGAAATGACCGGCGGCGCTGCGATCTGCACACGATTATTCGTGCCTTGGCCGAGGTTCGCGCGCCACGCCTGCTCAAGAATAGCGACGCCGCTCGACTGCGGCGGGGCATTGTTTGCCGTGCCGCCCGGTTGACTCCAATCCGTCGTCGCCACCGCTGGCGGAACTGTGATCGTGCGCGCCGCGAACTCGGGGTTCGGCGTCAGGTTTTCTTCAGCCGACAGGATCGACTGGCGGCCGTCCTGCGGCGCGGTTTGCGCCGGCGCTTCGCCGCCGTCGAACGGATTCAATGCACCGCCTATGCGGCTCACCGTCGAGCACGCCGACAGCGCGGCCGCAGCCGCGATGATGGCGATGGGACGCAAAGGCTTCATCTAGTTTTCTCCTTCGGAGGGCGCGGGCGCAGCCGCGCCGTCCGCCGGTGTTTCTGTTGCAGGCGCGGGACCAAGAACGCTGAGCGCGATTTGCGCACGTTGGCGCAGCGAGTCCGGCGCTTCAAAGGCGAGCGTCAATTGTTCGAGTGTTTCGCGCGCAAGCTGGGTCTCACCGGCTTCCCACGCTTCAACCGCGAGCAATTCCTTCGCAAGGTATTGAACGCGCGTGTCTGACTCGATGAGCGGCTGCAGGCGCGTGCGCAGGGCCGCGAAATCCTGGGTGTCGGCGGCAATGTAAGCGGCGCGGATCTGCGCGCTCTCGCGCATCACTCGATCAGGCGCCGTCTCAGCTGCGGCGTCGAAGCCGGCCAGTGCGCCTTCGAGGTCACCCTCCTGCACGAGGATGCCGGCACGCTCCATCTGCGCCATCGCGCGATAGACACGAGGGCCTTCGTTCGAGAGGCGCTCGAATTCAGTTTTGGCTTCCGCAAGATTGCCCGCTTCCAACAGCGCCTGCGCCGCGGAGAACTCGACGGCGTGCTCACGCGCCGCGTTCGTGGCATACGCTTTCCAGCCCTGCCATCCGGCCAAGCCAAGGATGAACAAAGCGAACGCGCCAACGAACCACGGGCCGTACTTTTTGGCGACGTCGAGCGCGCGATCACGGCGCAGGCTCTCGTCCACCTCATTGACAAAACTATCGGTTTCGTTGGTCACACGCCGTTCCTGACCGCAGGGGCCGCAAAGGCCCGTCCCCCTAAAATCGGCGGCAAGCTAGCCGCGCTCGCCGTCCCCGGCAACGCGTGGGCGCCGCGCCTTTCCGCCGCCCAGGACGTAAGTCTCAGCTGCGGCAGGAAAACGGCGGGCTTTGACGTCGGCGGCGTAATTGGCGGCCGCTTTGCCGATCTCGGCCTTCAGGTTGGCGTAGCGGCGGACAAATTTCGGGGTCCAATCGAACAGGCCCAGAAGGTCATCGGTGACCAGGATCTGGCCGTCGCATTGGGCCGAAGCGCCAATGCCGATGGTGGGGGCCTTCACAGCAGCGGTTATTTCGGGGGCGAGTGTTTCGTCCACACCCTCGACAACGATGGCGAAGGCGCCCGCCTCGTCGGCGGCGCGGGCTTCGGCCAGCACCTGAGCGCGCTCTTCCTTACTCCGGCCCTTGGCCCGGAACTTCCCGTCTACGTTCACCGCCTGAGGGCGCAGGCCGACGTGCCCCATCACCGGAATGCCGCGCTGCACCAAATAGGCGATGGTGCCGGCAATGTAGGCGCCGGTTTCGACCTTTACCGCCTGGGCGCCGGTCTCTTTCAGGATGCGCGTGGCGTTGGCGAAGGCTTGTTCCGCGCTCGCTTCATAGGAGCCAAACGGCATGTCGACGACGACGAGCGCGCGCTTGGCGCCGCGCATCACGGCCTGCCCGTGCATGATCATCATCTCGAGCGTGACGCCGACCGTGTTGGGCATGCCGTGCACGACCATGCCGACGCTGTCGCCGACCAGCAGCACGTCACAATGCTCGTCAAGTATCTCAGCGACGGGCGCGGTGTAGGCGGTCAGGCAGACGATCGGATCGCCGCCCTTTCGGGCGCGAATGTCCGGCGCGCTCTGACGGCGGATCGGCGCTTCGACGTGACGGGACATGGGCGGCCTCGTTTGCTAGCGCAGCGTCATAGCCTTTGCTGCAGTGCGGCGCCAGCGCCGAGCCCAGATACGCGAAAGGCGGCCAAGCGGGCCGCCTTTGCTCGAACTTGGTTAGCGCCAATTATTCCTGCGTCGAGCGATACGCCACCGCGCCGCCGGCCAGAGCGGCCGTAACCAGCAGGATTTGCGTCAGGCCCGCGCCCATCGATTGGATGAAGCCTTGGGCGGCAGCGCCCGGATCCGGGGCGGTGCTGACAGCGGCGTGGGCCCGCGCCACTTCGAGGCCGATCGAGGCCATGAACTCCTGCCCGAACGCACCGGCAAATGCATAGAGACCCCAAGAAACGGCAGCCGCGCCGATCGTAACCGCGCCGAGCTGCATGTATCCGCGCGTCTTGAGGCCAGCTTCGCGCTTCGCCACCGCACGGCCTACGTTCACCACGAACCCGTCATCTGCGGGTTCATGAGCTTCCGCGAAGGAGCGCTTCAACAGGGCGTCGAAGTCAGTCATGAATCTGGGTCCAATAGCCGTCTAAGTTTATCTGTTCCCCTTAGTACGTGTGATTTCACAGTGCCTAGGGGAAGACCTGTGATTTCGACTATCTCTGAGTGACTGAGCCCTTCTCCGTGGTTCAGCGTCACACAAAGTCTCTCAGCATCGCTTAATCTGGCAAGAGCCTTTTCCAGATCAAGTTTCGCTCCGGCTGCGGCTTCCGGCGTGGACTCCTCCGACGCGATTGGCGATGCGTCGTCGATTTCCTCGAACACGGCCTTCTGGCGTCGCTTTGCCATCAGGAACGTGGTGACCGCTATTCTCCTAAACCAACCCGGAAAAGCTGCCGGGGTTTCCAAGTCCCTCAATCTATCCCACGCCTTGATGAACGCCTCTTGAGCGAGATCGTCAGCTTCAGCGTGGCTCTGGCACATTCTCCGTAGCAGGGCGCGAGCCCAACCCTGGCGGCGTTTGACCAGCTCCCCGAAGGCCGCCTGGTCTTTGGCCTGGGCGGCGATAATCAACGCCGCTTCCGTGGCCTCCGCCAGATGTGTGAACCCCCGAGACGCCACAGGTTACCACTCAGTCTTCCTTCCTCTTTGTCGCATAATCGACGATGGCGAGCAGGACAAAGGCGATGCCCAAGGCGGCCAAAATGACGGCCGGGACCATCATGCCGTTGAAGGCTTCTTCAGCGTAGCCGCCGACGAAATAGCCCGCCGCCGCGAAACCGCCGCCCAAAGCAAGGAGCACGATCCCCGCGCCAAGGCTCGAACGGGCCTTGTCCTGAGGCTTCTTTTGGCCCTCGGTGAGGGTGCGCATCAGGGCAGGATCGAGCTGCTGACCCTTCTCCAGAGCCTGCGCGATTAGGTGGTGCGCCGACTGGCGCGTTCGTTCTCGAAGGTAGATGGGGACCAGGATAATGGCCGCCAAAAACCCGAAAAAGAGAAACGGAACAAAGATATCCGCATCCATTAAGGTGTCTCCATAGCCCGGGGTCTCATGCCCCTTTGCTGACTAGATGCGCTGAGGAACGGCCTTGGATGCAGGCGCTCAGCGGACTGCCGCAGGTGCTAAACGTTGTGTCATGAGCCGGGCGGTCGCCACCAGCGCGAAAATGCCGCCGGCGCCCAGAATACCGCTTTGCGCCCCTTGCCAGTGCAGGCTGGTCCACCCAGCCAGCATCAAGGCCAGGCAAGCGGCGGCGGCGGCTACCGCACCCCAGCTCAGCATCGAGCGGATGGCCTCGGCCTTGAACCGATCCGCCTCCGCGGCGCGGATCACGGCCAAGGTGAAAGCGGGGTCCCTCGCCGGCGCGGCCGCGGCGCCAAGAGCAGCAGCGAGGCGGGCTTCAGAGTTCATCACGCGTCTCCAACGCGCGCAGCAGGCGCTCGCGCCCGCGCGTCACGTGCGATTTCACCGTCCCGAGCGGGAGTTTCAAGATCTCGGCTGCTTCACTGTGCGAGAACCCCTCGCCCAGGCAAAGCGCGACCACCGCGCGCTGTTCGTCGGGCAGCTCCGCCATCGCCCGCGTCACGGCGATGCGATCTTCCAGCGGCGCGCCCTCCTCGACATTGTCTTGCTCACTCAGCCAATCGCTATCGCGGGTTTGCGCGCGGCCGTGCGCGCGCTTTGCGTCGCGCGCGATGCGAAAGCCGATGCCGCTCACCCATGAGCGGAAGCTTGAGCGGCCTTCAAAGCGCGAAAGTTTGCGCCACGCGGTCACGAAAGCCTCCTGCGCGAGATCGTCCGCATCGGCCCAATGTCCTGCAAAACGCCGCAAAAACCCGCGTACGGCCTGTTGATGCGCGTCGACCAAAGCAGCGTATGCGCGACTATCTCCCTTGCGCGCCGCAGCGATGAGACGCGCTTCGTCATGCGGCGTCATCGTTTTTGCCGCCGCTGCCCGGACGCATGATGGCGAGCGCCAAGCACCCGAGTGCGGTGACAGTCATCGTGGCGGCGATGACCATGAAGGCGGTTTTGTCTTCGCCATCCGCGTTTGCGAACGCGATCCAAAAGCCGAAGCCCAACGCGCTGAAGACAACAACCTCGCCCCAGGGCGGTTTGGTCTGGTTGGCCTTGTTGATCTGATCGTAAACGATCGCCGGCGGCTCCTTGCCGGCCTCAAGCGCAGCCTTGATCACATCCATCGCCTGGCTGCGCCGCTGGTGCTCCAGCCACTGGCTCCAGCCCGCCCCCAGCATCGAAACCGTGACCGCCCCAAAAATGAAGAGCGCGACCATCCAATCGTCCCAGCCTGCACTGATCATCGTTGAGTCTCCTTTTTGAGCAGTATGCAGCCGCTGCCGCGCAAATTGGATGCGCTCGGGACTTGCGCGATCACACTTAAGTGTTTACTTAAGTGTTGATGTTCAGAGCCGAAGCCCATTTGGACTTGGCCTTTCAGGCCCTCGCCGACCCCAGCCGCCGCGCCATGGTCGACCGCCTGGTCCAAGGTCCCGCCACCGTCAGCGAATTGGCCAAGCCCTTGGCGATGTCGCTCCCCGGCGTGATGCAGCACCTCGCAGTGCTCGAAGCCTCAGGCCTCGTCGTCTCTGAAAAGATCGGCCGCACCCGCACCTGCCGGATCGAGCCGAAGGTTCTCACCCAGGCCGAACACTGGATCGCCGAACGCCGCGCCCTCTGGGAGCGACGCTTGGATCGCCTCGGCCAATTTCTCGATGAAACGAAAGACGATTGATGCTCACCCTCTACGGACACCCGATCTCTTCCTACACATGGAAGGTGCTCGCAGCGCTTTACGAGAACGACACGCCGTTCGAGTTCGTGACGCTTGACCAGAACACCTATCCGGACTTCCTGGCGAAGTGGCCGCTCGGCACCTTTCCAGTGCTGCTCGATAGCGACCGCAAACGCATGGTCACCGAAACCAGCGTGATCATCGAGTATCTCGACGCCTACTATCCGGGCCGCACGCGCTTCGTGCCTGCGGATTTTGACACAGCGCTCGAGGTGCGGCGCTGGGATCGTTTGTTTGACACCGTCGGCACGACGATGACGAAGGTCGTCATGGACAACGTCCGCCCCGAGGGTCAGCGCGATCCGATCGGCGTTGAGGCGGCCAAGGTGGCCGTGCGAAAGATCTACACCGTCATCGAGACGCAGCTTGCTGATCGCGACTTCATCGTCGGCGATTCACTCACGCTTGCCGATGCATCCGCCGCGCCGTCGCTTTGGTACGGCACGCGCAACATTCCGCTCGACGGCGCCTTTCCGCGCATCGCCGCCTATCTCGACCGCCTGAAGGCCTGGCCAGCCTTCGCGCGCGCCGTGAAAGGTTCCGAGCCGCTCTTTCACATGTACCCGGGAGCTTGAGCCTCATGACCACGATCGCTCACGCCACCATTGTGATGGAGCGTACCTACAGCGCCAGCCCAGCGCGCGTGTTCGCCGCCTGGTCGGACGTCGAAGCGCGCAAGCGCTGGTCTGCGCCCGCCGACAACATCCGCATCGAGTACGAAGCGGCGGCTTTTCGCGAAGGCGGCAAGGACGTCTCGCGCTGCATCGAACCGGGCAACGCCGACTACGTCGCGACAGTCAACTATCTCGATATCCGCAAGGATCAGCGCATCGTTTTCGCCGAGGACGTGGTCCACGGAAACAAGCGCGTCTCCGCCGCGCTCATCAGCGTCGAGCTGACGCCGAAGGATGCCCAGACCCATCTCGCGCTCACCATGCAGATCGCCTCGTTCGACGACGCCGGCATGGAAGCAGGCTACCAATTCGGCTGGTCGGCGGCGCTGGACAATCTCGCCAAGGAATTCTCACAATGAGCCCACGCAACACGACGCATGCGACCTTCGTCATCGAACGCGAACTGGCGCATCCGCCCGCCAAGGTATTCGCCGCCTACGCCGATCCGAAGAAGAAGGCCAAATGGTTCGGCGGCCCGCCAGAGTGGAACTCCGAACACACGATGGATTTTCGCGTCGGCGGCAAGGAAACCTCAAGCGGCGGCCCGCCGGGCGGCGTCATTCACAAAATGAGCGGTGAATATTGGGACATCGTCGAGAACGAGCGCATCGTCATGTCTTACGAGTTGCATCTCGGGGCGACGCGCATCTCCGTTTCTCTCGGGACCACTGAGATCAAGCCGAACGGTGCGGGATCAAAGCTTATCTACACTGAACAAGGCGCCTACCTCGACGGCTACGACGACGCCGGCCAACGCGAAGAAGGCACGCGCATATTGCTCGGCCAGCTTGAAACTTACCTGAACGCGTGAGGCGATCATGACCACCACAACGCACGGCAGCTTCGTGATCGAGCGCACGTATTCCGCGGCGCCGCAACGCGTCTTCGCCGCCTGGGCCGATCCCGCAGCCAAGCGCGCCTGGTTCGTTGAAGGCGAAGGCTGGGATATCCAATCCTACGAGATCGACTTCCGCGAAGGCGGCGCAGAGCGAAGCACCTTCCTTTTCCTCAAAGGCGAAGAAACGTTCGGCGAGAGGACAGTTTTCGGCAACGAAACTGTGTTCAACGAAATCGTCCCCAACGAACGGATCATCTTCACCTATTCGATGGATCGCAACGGCAAACGCTTCAGTGTCTCGCTGGCGATAGTCGAAATAAAGCCCGCCGACAAAGGCGCGCGTCTCATTTTCACCGAGCACGGCGCATTCTTCGATGGCGCCGATGGCGTGAAGATGCGGGAAGCCGGCTGGAATGAGCTACTTGGGAAGCTCGACGCATTCTTGACCAAGAATGGAGCGCAGTAATGAAGACGTTCATGGCCGTCTATACCGGCAACACCGCCGCGCACGAACGCTCGGGTTGGGATCAGGCCAGTGAAGACGAGCGTAACGCGCGCATCGAAAAGGGCCTAAAGGCTTGGCACGAGTGGAGCCAAGCGCATAAAGCGGCGATCGTCCAGAACGGCGGCCCTCTCGGCAAAACCAAGCGCACGGGCCTCAATGGCGTCACCGACATCAAGAACAACCTTACCGGTTGGATCGTTGTGCAAGCTGAATCGCACGAAGCCGCGGCGAAGATGTTCGAAGGTCACCCGCACTTCACAATCTTTCCGGGCGAGGCCGTGGAAATCATGGAAGTGCTGCCCATTCCGGAGAAGTGAATTAGAACGGTCCGGTGAAACCGAAAGAGATCACCATTGCGCTTGACGGCGATGCTGCGGTCTCTGGCCTGTGGCTCGCCCCGCCGGATGCGAAGTCAACATACGTCGTCGCACACGGCGCAGGCGCCGGGATGGCGCACAAGTCGATGGCGGCGATCGCGGAGGGCTTGGCCGAACGCGGCGTCGCCACGTTGCGCTACAACTTTCTCTATATGGAGCGCGGCTCGAAGCGCCCGGACACACCGGCGCTCGCGCACAGTGCCGTGCGCGCCGCAGTCGCCAAAGCGCACGCGCTGGCCCCGAGCTTGCCCCTCTTCGCCGGCGGCAAATCGTTCGGCGGGCGCATGACGTCGCAAGCGCAAGCGCTTGACCCGCTGCCGAACGTGCGCGGGCTTATCTTCTTCGGTTTCCCGCTGCATCCGGCTGGCAAGCCCAGCGACGAACGCGCCAAGCACTTGGACGACGTCGCGATCCCGATGCTCTTCCTTCAAGGCACGAACGACGCGCTGGCGACGGTGGATTTGCTGAAGCCCGTGGTGAAGCGCTTAGGCAAACGCGCAACGCTAGTGCTCTCTGAACACGCCGATCACAGCTTCCACGTGCCGAAGAAAAGCGGACGCAACGATGCGGAAGTGTTGGCGGAGATACTGGACGCGACAGCGGCTTGGATCGCCAAGCACACATAGCCCTCTCATTCCGGTTGTAGCGAAGCGAAGACCCGGAACCCAGGGCAGCCGCACCTTCACTCGCTCTGGGTTCCGGCGCTGCGGCGCGTACCGCGCCTCCGGCCGGAATGAGAGAGAGAGACGGCGTTCAACCGAACTGCTTCGCATAAACCTCCGGCTTGAACCCGACGATGAGCTTGCCGCCAACATCCAGCACCGGCCGCTTGATCATGCTGGGCTGCTCCACCATGAGCGCGATCGCCTTTTTCTCCGTCACGTTTTCCCGCTGCGCGTCAGGCAATTTGCGGAATGTCGTGCCGGCGCGATTGAGCAGGACTTCCCACCCCACCTCCTTCGCCCAGCGCTCTAGCGACGCTTTGTCGATCCCCTCGGCTTTGTAATCGTGGAACACGTAGGCGACGCCATGGTCCTCCAACCACGTCCGCGCCTTCTTCATCGTGTCGCAGTTCTTGATCCCGTAGATCGTTACGCTCTTGCTCTTGGCCATGGTGGGTTTATGCCAAAGGCTACGGAGGATCGTCCATGGCCGATAAGCTCACTTTCTATACGAACCCGATGTCGCGCGGCCGCATCATCCGCTGGATGCTGGAAGAAGTCGGCCAACCCTACGAGACGGTGATCCTCGGCTACGGCGCCAGCATGAAGTCGCCGGAGTATCTTGCGATCAATCCGATGGGAAAGGTGCCGGCGATCAAGCACGGAGATGCTGTCGTGACGGAAGGCGCGGCGATCTGCGCTTACCTCGCCGACGTTTTCCCCGAGGCCAAACTTGGCCCGGCCAATAACGCAGAGCGCGCACGCTATTATCGCTGGATGTTCTTCGCCGCCGGCCCCATCGAAGCGGCGGCCAACGCCAAGGCGATGGGTTGGGAGGCGCCCGCCGACAAGCAAGGCATGCTCGGTTTCGGCTCGATGGCGCACGTGCTCGATGCACTCGAGTTTGCTTTGAAAGACACCCAATACATCGCCGGCGATCGCTTCACGGCGGCGGATGTCTATTTCGGCTCACACATCATGTGGGGCACGCAGTTCGGCACGCTTGAGAAGCGCGCGGCGTTCGAGCCCTATATGGCGCGCCTCCACAATCGTCCCGCCGCCGTCCGCGCGCGCGAGATCGACGACGCCATCATCGCGGAACAACAAAAGCAGCAGCAGAGCTAAATCATGCAGGATCTCTTCTCACTCAAAGGCCGCATCGCCCTCGTCACCGGCGGCTCGCGCGGTATCGGCAAGATGATTGCCGAAGGCTTCCTTCATCAGGGCGCGAAAGTTTACATCTCCGCGCGCAAAGGCGGCGCGCTGGAAGAGACGGCGACGGAGCTTTCCGCGATTGGCCCGTGCATCCCGTTGATCGTCGATGCCTCCGGCGCCGATGGCGCGCAGAAGATGGCCGACGCTTTCCTGGGCCACGAGGACACGCTCGACATTCTGGTCAACAATGCCGGCGCCGCATGGGGCGCGCCGTTCGATGAGTTTCCCGAACACGGTTGGGACAAGGTCATGGACCTGAACGTCAAGACGCCGTTCTTCCTGACGCAGAAACTGCACGACGCGCTCAAACGCGGCGCCGCGAAAGGTCATCTGGCAAAGGTGATCAACATCGCTTCGATCGACGGCGTCTCCGTCAATCAACAAGAGACTTACTCCTACGCCGCAAGCAAGGCCGGTCTCATCCACCTCACCAAGCGCATGGCGTTGCGTTTGATCCAGGACAATATCGGCGTCACCGCCATCGCACCTGGCGCCTTTGCCTCCGACATGAACCGCGTCGCGCGTGATCACGCCGACATGGTGGCGCAAGCGATCCCGGCTAAGCGCATCGGCACGGCGGAGGATATGGCGGGCGCCGCCATCTATCTCGCGTCTCGTGCGGGTGACTATGTCGTCGGCTCGACCATCATTGTGGACGGCGGCGTCACATACGCGCGCAGCTGACGAACGTTACTTGCATTTCCGTACTGACTCCGTAGCATGTCCGAAAGGCATGTGAGAGGACCCTCGCCCATGGCGATCTATCTGCTCGGCGGACACCAAACCGATTTTGCGCGCGCTTGGTCGCGCGAGGGTTTGGATTTCACCGACATGATGCGCGAGGCCATCGACGGCGCGTTGGCGGCGACGAACCTCGATCCCGCCGACATCGACGCGATCCATGTCGGCAACGCCTTCGGTGAGCTTTACCGCAACCAGGGCCACCTCGCCGCAATGGTCGCGCAGGTGAAGCCGGAATTTTACGGCAAGCCGGCGATGCGCCACGAGGCGGCCTGCGCCTCCAGTTCTATTGCCGTGCTGACGGCAACGGCCGAGATCGAAGCAGGCCGCTACGATTGCGTGCTCATTTTGGGCGTCGAGGAAGAGAAGAATCTTCCGGGCGACGAGGCGTCTAAGATTCAGAACGCTGCGTCCTGGCAAGGCCGCGAGGACATCGAGTGCCGCTTCATGTGGCCCGCCGTGTTTGGCCGCATCGCCAAGGAATACGACGAGCGCTACGGCCTCGATCGCCGTTATCTCAACCGCATCGCGGAGATCAATCGCACCAACGCGATGCGCAATCCGCTGGCGCAGACGCGCAAATGGCGCTTCGATCCGGACGCTTTCACCGACAACGACGAACTGAACCCGATCATCGAGCCGGGCACGCGCCGCCAGGATTGCGGGCAGATCACCGACGGCGCCGTCGCCATCATCGTCGCCTCGGATCGCTTCATTGAGAGCTACGCCACGAAGCGTGGCGCCAAGCCTTCAGACTTCCCCCAAATCACCGGCTGGGGCCACACGAACGCCGGCATCCGCTTCCTCGACAAAATCGAGCGCAGCCGCGGCCAGGACTACATTTTTCCGCATGTGCGCAAGGCCATTACCGATGCGTGGAAGCGCGCCGATCTACCGGGCGTGACTGCGCTCAGCGGCATCGAACTGCATGATTGCTTCACCTCGACCGAATACATGGCGATCGATCATTTCGGCCTCACCGAACCAGGCCAGAGTTGGCGCGCGATCGAGGACGGCGTCATCGCAATGGGCGGCGCCTGCCCCGTCAATGCTTCGGGCGGCTTGATCGGCGTTGGCCATCCGGTCGGCGCCACCGGCGCACGCATGTTGCTCGACGCGGGCCGGCAAGTGACCGGCACGGCCGGCGATTATCAAGTCGAAGGCGCGCGCACCTATCAGACGCTGAACATCGGCGGCTCGCTCGGCACAGTCGTCAGCTTCATCGTGCAACGTACCGCTTAGCGCGGCGCGCGCACGGAGACGCCGACTGAACCTTGCGCGATGATCGCGTCGTTATCGCCGCTGATCTCGACCGCGACAACGATCCGCCGCCCGCCATGAAACGACACCCGCCCCGTCGCCTCCAACCGCGCCGTTTCAATGGGCGCCGCGTCGAGAAAGCGCGTGTTCAGGTCGGTGGTGAGCAGAGTCTCTCCCGGGCGGAGCAATGTCATTGCCGCGCCGCCGCCGGCAATGTCGGTGAGCCCTGCGATCACCCCGCCATGCACCAAGCCGACGAAATTCGAATGGCCAACATCGACGTCACAGCGCACGCGCATAAAGCCGCGTTCGATCTCGATCGGCCGCGCCTTGAGCAAGCTCAAGAAGCCGCCAGGGCGCGGCATCTCTACCCAGCGCCGCGCCAGCTCGAAGCCGTCGGCTTCGCGATCGAGTTTGAAGATTACGGGATCCGCGCTCATGCCGTGATCGTCTTGAAGCGCGCAATTGCTGCCGCATACTCGCGTTCAAGATCGGCGACCACCTCCGCAACCGTCTCGATCGCACGCGTACGCCCGACACCTTGTCCAGCCGCCCAGATATCGCGCCAGCGTTTGGCGCTATCGCCGGAATAATCACGCGCCGCCGGCCCGCCCAGATTGTCCGGATCGCGTCCCGCCGCCGCTAAGCTCGCTTTCAGCCACGACGCCGGCGTGCCCGTCACCGCCGCGGAGACGACGAGATCGTCAGCGGTGCTGTCGATGATCATTTGCTTGTACGCGGGCTGCGCGCGGCTCTCGACCGTCGGCAGGAAGCGCGTACCCATATAGACAAAGTCAGCACCCGCAGCGATCGCGCCCGCTATGCCCGCGCCATCGGAGATGCCGCCGCCGACTGTGATGTAGCCATCGAAGAACTCTCGCACCGCGGAAATGAAGGCGAAGGGGGAGAGATGCCCCGTATGGCCGCCAGCGCCCGCGCTGATGCAGGCCATGCCGTCAACGCCTGCTTCAGCTGCCTTGCGCGCGAGCTTCAAACTAACGACGTCGGCAAACACCAGACCGCCATAGGACTTCACCGTCTCCATGACCGGCTTCGGCGAACCGAGCGCGGTGATGACAATCGGCGGCTTGTATTCGGCGACCAGTTTCAGATCGTCCGCCAGTCGCGCATTCGTCGAGTGGGTGATGAGGTTCGCCACCCACGGCCCATCGCCGGGCGCCAGCTGCCCGGTGATCTCGCCCATCCAGGCGTCGAGCTCGGCGCTCGTACGGGTGTTCGGCGTTGGGAAGGCGCCGGCGATGCCAGCTTTGCACGCGGCGACAACCAGCTCCGGTCCCGTGACCAGAAACATCGGCGCACAGAACACCGGCAGCCGCATCTTGTAGGGAAACGTCATGCTTGCTGCGCCAGCCTTTCGCGCAACTCGCGCTTCAGCACTTTGCCGACGGGATTGCGCGGCAGCATATCGATGGGCTCCAGCCTCTCGATCTGTTTGAACACGGCCACCTTCTTGTCCTGCGTGAGGTAGCGGTTGATCTCGGCCATATCGGCTGTTTGCCCCGGCTTGAACACGATAAAGGCGCAGAGCCGCTCGCCCAGCGTCTGATCCGGTGCGCCGACAACCGCTACATCCGCAACCGCCGGATGGCCGACCAGGTGGCCTTCGATCTCTTCGGAGGAGATGTTCATGCCGCCGCGAATAATGATGTCCTTGAAGCGGCCGACAAAGCGATAGAACTGCAACCGATCGCCAGCGAGTTCGAATAGATCGCCGGTGCGGAACCAGCCATCCGAATCGAACGCCCGCGCATTGATCTCGGGCGCGCGCCAATAGCCCGAAAAGATCGTCGCGCCTTTCACACGCAATTCACCCGGCTTGCCGGCCTCGGTGATTTCTCGTTCGGTCTCGGGATCAACGAGACGCGTGAAGATGCGGTCGTGCAGCTTCGAATCCCATTTGAAGCCATCGCCGAAGCGCGGGAAGTAAGCTGCGCGCTGCGCCGGGTCGGGCACATCGCGATAGGTGCTTGGAAAAGAGGCGCCTTCGTTCGAGCCGAAGAAATTAGTGATCTGCACGCCGTACTTCTTGTGGAAGGTGTCCACCATCCATTCCGACAGCGGCGCCGAGCCTGAGCCGATGTTCTGCAGACGGCCAAAGTCGATCCCCTGCAACAGCGCCTCGTTCTGCAGCAGGAGATTCAAGATGGCCGGCGGCGCCACCGTGTAATCGATCTTCTCGTCACGGATCTGACCAAGGAAGACTTGCAAGTCGAACGGCTGATGCTGAACCAATTTGCCGCCGACGAGCAGCCAGCTCACGAACGAGGTCGAGATGCCGGCCATGTTCACCATCGGGAACGGATTGAGGAGGTGGTCGCCATCCTCAATGTCGCCGGCGTGGACGACGCCCTCGCCCATGATGATCCACTCATTGTGGCTGCGCGGCACGCCCTTCGGCTGCGCCTCAGTGCCTGAGGTCCAGCAGATCGTGAAGATGTCGTCGGCGCAAACCGCGGCTTCCTGTTCGGCGCGCTGCGCGGCAGCCAATTCCGATTGCTTCACTTTGGCGAGCAATGGATCGATCTGGATAGCGCCTTCCACAGCGTCACCCAAAACAAATGCATGCTGAAGCTTCGGTTGCGTTTGCTTCACGCGAACGAGCATTTCGCCGTGCGCGTGCTTGCCAATCCTGTTCGCGGTAATCGCCACCTTTGCGTCGATACTTTCGCAGATATAGCCCAGCTCGTGCTCGCGATACTGCACCGGCGCCGGGCTCACGATGATGCCCAGGCGCGCGCACGCGAGATAAATGGCCGGGAGATCGACTGTATTGGGCAATTGCACCACGAGCGCATCGTCCTTGCGCAAGCCGTGCGCCGTCAGCACCGCCGTATAGCGCCCGACCAGATCCTCCAGCTGCCACCAGCTGAGCCGTCGCGGCTCGCGGCCGATGATATCCATGCAATTAACCGGATCGACGCAGGCTTCGCGATCGGTCTTCTCGCGCACATGCTTCTCGAACAAATCATCGATCCGCACCTCGCCCCACCAACCCTTCTGCTTGAAGGCGGCGATCCTTTCAGCAGGAACCACAATCATGAGACCGCTTCCTCTCCAAATTCCTTTTCTTTCCGCGCGCACAGATCGCGCACGTCGCTCCGAACAACCTTCCCGACCGGATTTCTCGGCAATGCCGCCAACAAATGCAAACGCTTCGGCGTGCGCACCGCGCCGAGCGCCTCGCGCACGAACGCACGGAGCGTCGCTTCATCGACGCCGTCCGCGGCGACTGCCGCCTCCAGCCGCTCGCCCCAGATTTCGTCCGCGACGCCGAACGCGCAAGCCTCGCGCACAGCCGGGTGGGCCGCCAATGCACGCTCGACCTCAGCCGGATAGATGTTGTAACCGCCGCTGATGATCATCTCTTTGCTGCGTCCGAGCAGATAGAGGTAGCCGTCAGCATCGATGCGGCCGATGTCGCCGGTCTTGAGCCAACCCTCGTGACGGCTCCCGGCGCTCAGCACGGGATCATCCAGATAACTCGTGGCGGCGAGATCGCCGCCGACGAGGATCTCACCTTCGCCAATGGCTGCGATCTCATTGGAAGTGGTCAACACGGCGAGCGGCGTCTCGGAGAACGCACGTCCGACGGACGCGCGCAGCGCTTCACGCTGCATCTCGGCAGCGCTCAGCGCCGTAATCGTCATCGGCGCTTCGGTTTGGCCGTAGAGCGTGGAAATGACTGGACCGAACCGCGCGATCGCTTTTTCAATCGCCGCCGGGGCCATGGGCGCCGCCGAATAGGTAATGTGGCGCAGTGCCGGGAAGTCCGCCGGCGCGAACGCAGTGTCGCTCATCAGCAGATGGATCAGGGTCGGCGGCATGAAAGCGATGCTGACACGCTGCTTCAACTCTTCCACGATGCGCGCACGATCCGGCTGGGCGAGCAAGACGTGCGCGCCACCGGCTGCCAGCACCGGGATGACGTAGTGCGACGAGCCGTGGGTCAGCGGCGCAACCGCGAGATTCACGTCTTCCTTGCTGAACCCATAAAAGCTCTGCATGCACGCCATCGCTTGCGCGGCGCTACGCACCGTCTGCACGACACCTTTCGGCTGCCCCGTCGAGCCGCCGGTGAACTTGATGGCGAAGACGGCCTCCGGATCGCGCGGGAGCGGCAGCAACGCGCCAACGCCGTCGCTTTCGAGCCAAGTCTCCAGCGAACTGACGCCGGCTAAGTCGCCCACGGCGACATGCGAAGCCTCATCGCACAACGTCAGCTGCAGCCCGGCGCGTGAGCGCAATTCATCGTTGAGCCGCGGACCATTTCGCGGATTGAGCGGAACCCAGACGCCGCCGGCGCGCAGGATCGCGAGATAGGCCACCACATGACGCCAAGTGTTGCCCGCGCAAAGCCCGACGCGCATTCCAGCTTCAACCTTGAGCGCCGCTCGTTCAACGCCCGCGATCAGCTCTTCATGCGTGAGCGCGACCGCGCCGTCGTACAGAGCGGGGCGCGCCGCCTTTTCAGCGAGGTTGTCGTAGAGGGCGCCTATCGGGTGCATCACGCGCGCTCCAACACAGTGACGACCGTCGCGGCCTCTTCGACACCTAGGAAACCGCCGCCATTCTCAGCAGCGGCAAGCCGGGCGCCGTCCACCTGCCGCGCTCCAGCCTCGCCGCGCAGCTGTGTCACCAACTCGAAAAGCTGAGCGATGCCGGTGGCGCCAACCGGATGGCCTTTCGCTAACAGCCCGCCCGAAGGATTGACCGGCGTGCGTCCGCCGAGCGCGAAGTCACCTGCACGAAGCCGGGCGCCAACATCACCAGGCGCGGCCAAGCCGAGATTTTCGATCTGCTGGACCTCCGCGTAGGCGGTCGCATCGTGCACTTCGGCGACATCGATCTCCCCGCCAGAGACGCCAGCCATCTCATAGGCGGCGCTCGCGGCGCGACGGCCGATGTGATTGGCGTAATCGTCCGCTGCGCGCTCCGAAGCGCTGCGCAAAACGCAAGCACGCACCCGCACCGCGCGCCCGGCGCCGCGCCTTCGCAGCGCCGCCTCACCGCACACGATAAGCGCCGCAGCACCATCACTTACAGGCGCGCACATGGCGCGCGTAAATGGGAAAACCACAGGCTTGTCGGCCAGCACCTGTTCAACCGTGAACGGTGTCCGATACTGCGCTAGCGCGTTCTTCGAGCCATGCGTGTGGTTCTTGGCGGCAACGCGGGCAAAATCCTCCTGCGTCGTGCCGAAGTTCTGCATGTGCGCGCGGGCTTGGGCGGCGTAGAGATCCATAAACAAGCTACGGCCCGGCCCGGGCCGCTCGCCGCCCATACGTTCGATATAAGCGAGCACGCCGTCGCGATCGTGGACATCAGTCCCGCCACTGAACGCCGCCGCGACACGCTCGGGCTGATCGGGAAACACCATCTTCTCAGCGCCCACAACCAACGCGACCTCGGCGGCGCCGGCTTGGATCGCGTGCATTGCCTGCAGAAGCGCCGTTGAGCCCGACGCGCACGCGTTCTCCACGTTGGCGATCGGTACGCCCGTGATGCCGATAGGCCTCAGCGCGATTTCACCGCGCACCGTGTTTTGGCCCTCAAGCATTGGCTGGCGCGTATTGGAGAACCATGCGGCTTCAATATCGCGCGCTTCGACCCCCGCATCCGCGAGCACGCCGCGTACAGCCTCCGCCGTGAGCGACTTCACGCTGTCATTGAGCCGCTTACCGAACGCGGTCATGGCGGCGCCGATGATGTAAACGCCGCCCGCCATATTAAGCCGCGATTGGGCGGCGGCGCTGCACGATGCGGAAACGCGACGCAACGAAGGCGATATCGGTCAAGCAGGCATTGCCGGCCGGATTGAGCCCGGTGACGTGATAGTCGCTATAGGCGGCCGCGAAATTGATCCACATGGCGCCAGTGAGATTGATCGAGAGGTTGGCGCCAGCCCGTTCGTAGAGTTCGACGGAGCGCTCGATGAACGCTTCGTCCGTCGAATAGAGATAGCAGGATATGGCGCCCCGCGTTTTCGCCAGATCCGTCGCTTCCGCCACGGCGGAATCACCATTGGCGTCTGCCACAATGAACAGCACCGGCCCGAACCGCTCTTCGGCATAAAGCTCCTGATGCTGCGGCTCCACCGCGAGTACGAGCGGCGTCATCGTGCGCGCGTTCGGAAACTGCGGATGCTCGTAGGGCGCCGCTTCGCGCAGGACGCGTAGCCCCTGCTTTTCAGCTGCGTCGCGCGTTTCGCTGACGACATCCAGACTCACTTGGCCTTGCACCGCGCCCATGATCGCGGCGGCCTGCGCCGGATTTGCCGCCAAGGCATCGATCTCAGCCACGATCGCCTGCGCGACCTCATCGAACGTCGCATGTCCGGCGCCGGTTCTGATCCCGTCTTTCGGCACATAGACGACTTGCGGGCTGGTGCACATTTGCGCCGAGAACAAGCACGTCGCCCGGGCGATGGCGCGGGCCGATTGCGTGAGATCGTCCACCGACTCCACAACGATGGAGTTCACGCCGGCCGTCTCGGTGAACAACAGCTTGCCTGTCACCGTGCGTTCGAGATGGCCGCCGTAACGCGGGCTGCCGGTGAAATCGATGATCTGGACGGCGGGATCGTCGACCAGCTTGCCCGCCACCGGCGCCGCCAGCGTATCGACCGCCAACGTCACGAGATTGGCGTCGAACCCATACTCTCGCAGCACATCACGGCAAGTTTCGACAACCATCGCCATCGGCAACACGGCAATGGGATGCGGTTTGACGATCACCGGATTGCCCGTCGCCAGGCTGGCGAACATCGCCGGATACGCGTTCCATGTCGGGAAGGACGCGCAACAAATGACCAAGCCAATGCCGCGCGGCTGCAGCGTATAAGTCTTATCCAGCGCCACCGGCTCGCCGGCGAAATCGCGGTGATAGGCAGCACGCGAAGTCACACCGCGCATCGCTTTCGCCGCATACGCCAGCGCCTCGATGCCGCGATCGAGCGCATTGGGGCCTGAACCGCTGAACGCCTGCGTGTAGCTTTGGCCAGCGACATGCATCACCGCCTGCGCCATTTCGAAGTTGCGCTCATAGAGGCGCACGGCCATTTCCGCGCAGAGCGCCATGCGCAGCTCCGGATCGGCTTTAGCCCAAGCCGGCAGCGCCTTTGACGCCGCCTCGACCAGCGCCGCCGGCTCGCTGACGGGATAAGTGATCCCAAGTGCTTCCTGCGTGTAGGGCGAAACCTCTTCGCCCACCCAATGAGTCACGCCCGGCTGTTCCAAGTCGAAGCGTTGACCAAGCCGCGCCTCAAATGCCGCCTTTCCGGCAACGGGTTTCTCCGGGCCGTGAATCTTCGTTGACGGAGAGTCCTTGAACGGGCTCCAGCTCTTGCGCGTATCCACCGCTTCGATGGCGTGCGCGATCAGTTGCTTGTGCCGCTCAATCAGGGCGAGGTGATCGGCGTTCATCAGCGCGCCAGCCGTTCGACAATCATCGCGCTGCCGACACCTGAGGCGCCAGCGGCCACAACCAAACCATACTTGCCGTCGCTCGCATCGAGCGCATCCAGCAGAGACGAAAGGAGGATCGCGCCGGTCGCGCCCATCGGGTGCCCCTTCGCCATGTGCCCGCCGCCAACGTTGACCTTGGCCGGATCAGGCTTGTAGTCGCGCATGAACTTGACGATCGTGACCCCGAACGCTTCCATGAACTCGATGCGGTCAAGATCGCTCAGTGCGAGCTTGGTCTGCCCTAAAGCGCGCTCCATCGCGGTGAAGCCCGCTGTCAGCGATAGCGCTGGGTCGCCGCCCGCTTCAGCCCACGCAACGACGCGCGCTCTCGGCTTGGCGCCGGCGCCTTCACCACCGACCAACGCCAGCGCCGCGCCGTCCGCCATCGGGGGCGCGTGGCTAACCGTGTGACGATGATCGATGACCCGATCGCCCAAGGCATCGCGATACTGATCGGCCAATGCCGGAAAAGCCGGCGCAAGCGCGGCGAGTGACTCCAAAGTCGTCGCGGGCCGCGCGCATTCTTCGCGGTTCAATCCATTGAGGCCGATGCGCGAAGCCACCAGTGGCGTGCCCTCCGCCGCCGCCGTGCGTTGCTGCGATACGAGCGCCGCTTGATCCAATTCCGCGCGCGAAACGCCGATATCTTCCGCAAGCCGGTCCGCGGCCAATGCGACGGGAATGTAGCGTGTGCGCCGATCGTACGACGCGTCTGCGTAGTAATCGGCGTTGTCGGCCATGAACGGAACGCGGGACATCATCTCGACGCCGCCCGCCAGCACGCTCTTGGCCTGGCCGGACTCTACCATCGCAGCCGCCTGGCCGATCGCGGTCAGGCCGGACACGCAATAATTGTTCAGCGTGAACGCCGCCGTCTCATCCGGCAGCTTTGCGTGCAGCTTGGAAACAAGCGCGATGTTGCCGCCCTGCGCGCCGATCTGGCCAACCGCCCCGACGACGAGCGCATCAGGCTTCACCGGCCCGTCCGTGCGTTCGCCGATGGCGCCGATCAACCCGCTGACAAGCTCTTGCGGCTTCAGCGCCGCGAGCCCGCCATCGGGACGCGCCTTGCCGCGCGGGGTGCGCACGGCGTCATAGATGAATGCCGACATTAGCCGGCCATCTGATCGCCGCGGGCCCAAGTCCCGTGGAAGCCGGCCGGCACACGCGCCGGCAGCAGCACGCGCGCGATCGGACCTTTCTCGAAGTTCTGCGCGTCGATTACCTGCGCTTCGGATTGGCCGGTGTTCTCATTGGTGACAAACACAACGACGTAGCCGTCATCTTCGCCTTTCGCATTGAGGCGCGGCGCGTAGGCGGGTTCCGAGCCGAACATGCCCGGCTCGAACATGTATTCCTGCGCAGCGCCGGTCTCGAGATCGTACTTGAACAGGCCTTTAAACTTCTGCAGCTGATCCGGCGACATCGCGACATGATATGACCAGCGCGTTTTCTTCGCCGCATAGTCAAGGTTCACCACCGGGAATTCGCCGATGCGATCATCGAGGATGCGCTTCTTGCATTCGCCGGTGCGCATGTTCATGCGCCATTCCACCGGCACCGCGTGCAGCGCGAGGATGTTCACCATCGCCGCATAGGGCCCGTAGTCCGGGTTCGGCGCAAAGCCGTTCGGCGTCATCATGCATGCGGTCATGACGACTTCGTCGCCTTCCTCCCATGTGTTGATGACGTGGTAGATGTAGCAGCTGTCGGTCTCGAACCACTTGATCTCGCTGCCCTTGCCACGGCGCGGCACGACGCCGAAGCGCGCGGGCTGGTCAGCGACCTTGATCTGCCACATGCCGTTGCGCAGCCCGCTCTCGGTGAAGATCACAGGCAGGTCGTGGAGAACGACGTAATTCTTGGTCAGGCCCATATCGTGCGGCAGGCGCGGGCCCGGCAGCTCGACCTTCTCGAAGTGAACGAGTTCGTTCGTCGCGCTTACCGTGCCGAATGTCATCCACGGCTCGTAGAGCGAATAATCGAAGAACACGAACTCGCCCGTTTCCGGATCGACCTTTGAGTGCGCGGACACGTTGCGCGGCAGCTTGCCGCCGAAGGTCTCGTTGCCGATCGTCTCCAGCGTGCGCGCATCAACACGCACCGGCGTGCCGGAAATATACCAGAGCGCCATCAGCTGCCCGTTGTGAATGATCACATCGGTGTTGGCGGTGTCCTTATACACTTTGTTCGCGCGCGCGCGGTTCGCGGGCAGCAAGACGCCGCCGGCCTCGACATTGTTTGCGAGTTCCGCCTTGAAATCATCGGTGCGGACATAGCGATTGCGATATGAGGCTTTGCCGTTCTCGAAGTGAATGGCGTGGAGCATGCCGTCGCCATCGAACCAATGGTGCAGGTTCTGCGGCGCGTGCACCGGGTTCGGGCCATTGCGATAATAGGCGCCGTGCAAGTCCTTCGGGATTTCGCCGATCACTTTCAGATCGAGCGCCGTCACTTCCTTGGCGACCGGCTCGTAAATGCCCTGGATGTACGGGTTGAGCAGATTGACGCCGGTCAGTTCGCCGGTTTCGATCCGCCGCATATTGCCGTCAGCGCCCATAGCTTTCCTCCGAGCCTCATTCGCCTCTTTGGCCGGAGGCTAACACCCTTAACTCCGGTAATGCAAGCTAGGTCTGTGGCGCTGTTCAGGTTCCCGGTTTGGGGCGCGGCCAGGGCAGGAATCGGGGGGTGCGCCGGCAGTACGCGGCCCAGGCTTCAGGTCGTGTCCGGGCCATGTGCCGTTCCTTGAACGGCGCCGCCGAGGCGTACCCCATGAACCAGGTCGCATAGATGGGCGCGAACACGGCGAGCATGCCCAGCGGGTGGGCGAAGGCGAACGCGAAATAGCCCCACCACACCATCGCCTCGCCCAGATAGTTCGGATGCCGAACGAAGCTCCAAACGCCGGTGTCGAGGAGTTTACCGCGATTGCTGGGATCGGCCTTGAACGCCGCGAGTTGGCCATCCGCCGTCATCTGCAGCGCGAAACCCGCGAACCAGATCACAATGCCAACCAGCAGCGGCCAGAGCGGGCGCGGCTCGGGCGCGGCGAACGCAAATGCGATCGGCGCGCACCAAATCCAAACCGTCACGCCCTGCAGAAGGTGGATCTGAAAAGCGCTCCACCACAGCCATTTCGCGCCAAAACGCTTACGCCATGAGGCGTAGGGTTCGCGCTCGGAACCCATGTTGTGGCCGTAGGTTTGAACGGCGAGACGAAGCGACCACACGGCGATCGGCGCGAGCGCCACCGCGATCCAGACATCGATCCCCGTCGCCCACGCGCCCACGAGCGCGCCGGTCAACACAGTGAGCGGATAGATGATGTCCATGACACCGTGATTGCGCGCGGCAGTGCCCCACGCCCACGCCACAACCAACGCAACCAAGATTCCAGCGCCGACGACGAGCCAGAGAGCGCTCGCTTCGGCGAGGTCAGCCGGCCCCCAAAGCGCGAGCGCAAACCCCGCCAACGGCGCCACCGCCAGCACTTGGTGCCAAGCCCGCCCTCGCGTCTCGCGCCAAGACAAAATCAACCAAATCAGCGCCAGGAGAGCCCAGACAGCTCCGGCGGGTCCGATCCAACTGGTTCCTAAATGCACCACTTGGGCCCTCGTCGCATCCTGGCTTGCATAAATGGATTTACATGGTCAGTCTTATATTGCAAGCCTGGGAACAACAACGACACCTAGGAGGGGAGGAATTCATGGCCGCACAAAAGAGGCTCAACATTTTCGGCGCGTCACTCGCAGTGATCGCCGCAGCAACGACGATCGGCGCCGCGCCGGCGTTCGCGCAAGACGAGGACGGCGCAGCTCTCGATGAGATCGTCGTCACCGCGCAACGCCGCGAAGAGAGCTTGCAGGACGTGCCCGTCGCGATCACCGCGTTCACCGAGGAAGATCTCGAGCGCTCCGCAGCCGCCGGTATTCAAGATGTCGCGAACCGCGCGCCGGGCGTCACCCTCACCCAATTCAACATCGGCGAACCTCAACTCTACATTCGCGGCGTCGGCACCACGAGCGACTCTGCCGCGAGCGATCCCTCGATCGGCATCTCCATCGACGAAGTCTCCATCGGTCGCGCGGGCGCGAGCTCGCTCACATTTCTCGATGTGAACCGCGTTGAAATTCTGCGCGGCCCCCAAGGCACGCTTTACGGCCGCAACGCCTCCGGCGGCGCGCTCAACGTCTACACCAACCGTCCCGTGTTCGACAACGAAGGCGAGATCAGCGTAAGCGCTGGCAGCTTCGATCGCTACGGCGTCGAAGGAATGTACAACGCCGCGATTGGCCAAAATTCGGCGCTGCGTTTCGCCGGCATCTACAGCACCAACGAGGGCTACGCTGAGTTCGCGCCGACGGGCGAGGGCCTGGAAGGCGGCACGACCTGGGGCGCGCGCGCGCAGTTCCTCACTGAAGCGGGCAACTGGTCGTTCTTGGCCGGCGTCGACTACTCAAACGACGACATGGACGGCCACGCGCGTATCCCGGTGACGACGCCTTCGACGAACCCAGCCTTCGTCGCCATCGTCGATGGCCTCCGCGCCGGCTTGGATATCCGCCAAAGCTTCTCGTCGCCGGACAATTACCAGGAGCGCACGAACTACGGCGTGACGTTCCGCGCGGAACATGAAGGCCAGAACTTCAACTTCGTGTCGCTGACCTCGTATCGCAACAACGAGTATTCCTGGCGCGATAACCTTGGCGGCCTGCCGTTCCCCGGTTTCCCGCTGGCGGTTGACGACAGAGCTAGCGAAGAGTCCGATCAAATCAGCCAAGAGTTTCGCATTGTCTCGCCGGACACCTCGAACATCGATTGGGTCGCCGGCGTCTACTTCATGCAGGAAAACGTTGAGCGCGACGAACGCTTCATCGTGCAAGCTGCGCTGCCGATCGCACCGCCGAGCTTTGGTGGCGACACCAGCTTCCTGCAAGACGGCACCAACACCAGCTACGCGGTCTTCGGCCAAATGACGGTGCCATTCGCGCAGTACTTCGAGTTCACGGCCGGTCTGCGCTACACCCGCGACGAGCGCGAGATTCATCAGATCGCCATCGACAACGAAGGCGGCCTCAACCCACCGGTCGGCATTCCGCTCGGCCCGGCAGGCTCACCGTACAACGTCACTGCAAGCGAGACGTTCGAGGAGCCCACATGGCGCCTCGCGCTCTCGGTCGAACCGGTGGAAGAGGCGCGCTTCTACATCAGCTATGACCGTGGCTACAAAGCCGGCTCGTTCGTCAGCACGACCCAAACGGCGCTACAAGCTGCGACGCCAATCGACAGCGAAATCCTCGACAACTACGCCGTCGGCATGAAGACGACGTGGCTCGATGGCCGCTGGCGCATCAACGCCGAAGCATTCCTGCTCGATTACAGCGATCTGCAGGTCTACGAGCTGCTTGGCCTAAACCTCGCAACCTCGAACGCCGACGCCCAATCGTCGGGCATCGAAATCGAGACCGCGTTCGCGCTCAACGAGAACATCACCCTCGGCGGTTCATACACGCGTCTGGAAGCGTTCTATACCTCGGACGCAGTGTCAGGTGTCGGCACGCTGCCTTACGAGGGCAACACGCTGCCGCGTTCGCCTGAGCATCAGTACAACGTGTTCGTTGACGGCGAATGGGATCTGTTCGGCGGCGAGTTCGCAACGCGCGTGAACTACCAGTGGCAAGACGAATTCTACTTCGATCCGTCGAACAACCCGGAAGTGCTGGAAGACGCCCACGGCCTCCTCAGCGCATTCGCGTCCTGGGAATCGCCAACGGGCTTCACGCTCTCGGTCTACGGCAAGAACCTCACCGACGAAGATTATCGCCTGCACGTCATCAAGAACGTCGGCATTGGCTTCTCGGTGTTCGGCCCGCCGCAGGAGTTCGGCGTTTCGCTGTCGCAGCGTTTCTAATCGCTGACGCATCTCTCCTAGGAACTTGCGGGCGCCTCGATCGGGGCGCCCGCTTTTCTTTGAGCCTCAGCGCGCGCCCTTGGCTGCGAAGTCAGCGAACGAAGCTTCCGCGCCCAAGTAGCCAGCGGCGCCGTGCATAGGGCGGCTCGCTTCCAGCGCTGCGGCGACATCTTCGAGCTTTTCGAAGCGGGCGCCATCGCCCTCCATCATGCGCGCCCGGCGCAGATAGCCCCCGCCGGCGACCCAAATCTCACCGTTGGCCTCGCATTCAGCGCTGGCGAGCCAGGTCGCCAACGGCGCGACGCTTTCCGGCGTCATGCGCCGCGAGAGCTCCTCCTGCGCCGCCATGGTGTCGGCGGTCATTTGCGTTGCCGCATAGGGCGCAAGCACGTTCACACCGACGCCGTCGCGCCGCAGCTCATGCGAGAGCGTGAGCCCAAGCCCGACCAAGGCGCCCTTCGAAGCCGCGTAAGGCGCGCGGCCCCGCACACCGTAGAGCCCCGCCGAAGAAGCCACCAAAATCACCCGTCCCGCCCCCGATGCGATCAGATGCGGCAGCGCGGCCTGCAGGATGCTCAGGTTTGCGAAGAAGTTCGTCTCCATCACATCGCGGAACCCCTCCGCGGTTTGTCCGCTGAAACGCGCCGCGGGCCCGTTTACGCCAGCATTGAGAACGACTGCATCCAATCGCCCCCAAGCCTTCAGCGCGGCATCGACGAGACCCTGCGCGGCGCCCGCGGCGCGCACATCATGATAATCGGCCACCGCATTGCCGCCGGCCGCTTCGATCTCAGCGACAACCGCGTCCGCAGAACTCGGCTCGCCGTCACGCTTGCGATTGTTCACCACGACGCGCGCGCCGGTTGTCGCGGCGTGCAGCGCGAACGCGCGTCCCAAGCCTTTTCCCGCGCCGGTAATCACCGTCACGCGCGGACCATTGTTCGAAGGAGTATTGCTCATGCGGAGACGCTAATTGCGCCAGTCCGCGTATGCAAGCGAGGCTAAGCGCTCGTCGCGACGGCCGCGCGCGCCGGCTCGATGACGTTGAAATCAACGTCCTGCGGCCGCACTTCGCCGCCGCACGCCGAGCACGTCACGACAGCGCGCAAATCATGCGCATCGCGCTTGTGGCGCAACAGCAGCGGCGGGCCTTCTGGCGCGACATAATATTTGTCGCCCCACTGCATCAGCATCAGCAGCACCGGATAATAGTCTATCCCCTTGCGCGTCAGCCTGTATTCGTAGCGCTTCGGCACCGCGCTATATTCGTGCGTGCGGATCATGCCCTTGCTGATCAGCCACTGCAGGCGCTCGGACAGAATGTTCGTCGCCATACCTGAATCATTCAGAATCTCATCGAACTTCCGCAAGCCCGTGAACAGCGCCCGCAGCACGAGCCCCGCCCAACGATCCCCCATGATCTGCGCGACTTCATCCATCAGCGTCGAAGACGGCGGCCGGTCGCCGGGCGAGTCACGATGCTGACGGCGCCGGCTATATTGCGCCGACATCCAACCCACGCCCGGGCCCGGGCTCCACGACATATCCTTGGCGTTGATCTCATCGCCACACGCCGTGCATGTCGGCGTCGGCTCGAAGCGCTTGCCGCAAGTCTTGTGCGTGAGCTGCACGTCGCACTTATCACCCGTCGGCGCCGCCCAGCGATGCTCCCAACGCAACATCATCAGCGACGGCCAGTAGAGATCGAGACCCTTGCGCGTCATCCGGTATTCGAAGCGCGGCGGCGACGACGAATACTGCGCCTTCGCCATCACATCCGCCGCCACCAGCTTCTTCAGCCGGTCGCTCAGCAGCGACTGGCGCAAGCCCGTGCGGGTCCGGAACTGGTCGAATTTGCGCGCGCCGAGCCAGCTCGCTTCCAGGATGAGGATCGTCGAGGTGTCGCCGACGACCTCCAGAGCCCGCCAGATCGAGCAGGTGCGGATGAGCTTTTCTTCCATAGCCGGGCCAGATTCTAACGCCGCGTCCGCCCCGCACAACCCCTCACGCCCCTGACGCAGCGTCCGCAAGCGAACGCGCGCTAGCGCTTCGCGCGCTTCTTGAATTCCGGGTGGCGGTGACACGTCACGAGGTGATCATTGACCATGCCCACCGCCTGCATGAACGCGTAAACGATCGTCGGCCCCACAAACTTGAAACCGCGCTTCTTCAGCGCCTTCGACATCGCCCGCGAAATCTCTGTCTCCGCCGGAAAAGGCCCGCCCGGCTTCACGCGATTGATGATCGGCTCGCCGTCGACGAAACCCCAGATGAAATCGGAGAAGGCGCGCCCCTCTTTCTCCAGCGCGAGATACGCCTTCGCCGACGCCACCACGCCCTCGATCTTCAACCGATTGCGCACGATGCCTTCGTCGCTCATCAGCTTCTCGATCTTGGCCGGCGTGTAGCGCGCGATCTTCACTGGATCGAAGCCATCGAAGGCGCGGCGATAATTCTCGCGCTTGCGCAGGATCGTGATCCACGACAGGCCCGCCTGCGCGCCCTCAAGCTGCAGCATCTCAAACAGCGCCCGGCTATCCTTGAGCGGCACGCCCCATTCGTGGTCGTGGTACTCAATATAAAGCGGATCGCTTCCCGGCCATTTGCAGCGCGGCAGATCGGCGGAAGCCTTCGTCACTCCCACTCAATCGTCCCCGGCGGCTTACTCGTTACGTCATAAACCACCCGGTTCACGCCGCGCACTTCGTTGATGATGCGTGTGGCGGTGCGGCCGAGGAAATCCATCGGGAACGGGAAGAAATCCGCAGTCATGCCATCGGTGCTCGTCACCGCGCGCAGCGCCAGCACGCTTTCATAGGTGCGGTGATCGCCCATCACGCCAACCGTCTTCACCGGCAGTAGCACCGCGAACGCCTGCCAGATCTGATCGTACAAACCGGCCTTGCGGATCTCCTCGAGATAAATCGCATCGGCCTGGCGCAGCGTATCGAGCCGCTCCTTTGTGATCTCGCCCGGCACGCGGATCGCGAGCCCCGGCCCTGGAAACGGATGGCGCCCGACGAACGCATCCGGCAACCCAAGCTCACGCCCGAGCGCGCGCACTTCATCCTTGAACAAATCGCGCAGCGGCTCCAGCAGCTTCAGCGTCATCTCTTCCGGCAAGCCGCCGACATTATGGTGCGACTTGATCGTGACCGATGGCCCCCCCGTCGCCGACTTCGACTCGATCACATCCGGATAGAGCGTGCCTTGCGCCAAGAACTCCGCGCCGCCGACGCTCGAAGCCTTCGCATCGAACACCTCGACGAACAGCCGTCCGATAGTCTTCCGCTTCACTTCCGGATCGGACACACCCGCAAGCGCGCCCAAGAACAGCTCACTTTCCTCAGCATGTATCAGCTTGATATTATAGTGCTCGCGGAAGAGCTTCACGACCTGTTCGCTCTCGCCCAGGCGCATCATGCCGTGATCGACGTAAACGCACGTCAGCTGATCGCCGATCGCTTCATGGATCAGCACCGCCGCCACGCTTGAATCGACGCCGCCCGAAAGCCCGCAAATCACCTTGCCATCGCCGACTTGCGCGCGGATGCGATCGATCGCTTCCTGCTTGAAGGCCTTCATCGACCAATCGCCTTTCATGCCGGCGATGCGGTGCGTGAAATTCTTCAGGAGCTTTGCGCCATCCGGCGTGTGCACCACTTCGGGGTGGAACATGGTCGTGTAGTAGCGGCGCTTCTCATCGACAGCGATCGCGAACGGCGCGTTCTCGCTCGTCGCCACCACTTCGAAACCTTCGGCGAGTTTGGTGACGCGATCGCCGTGGCTCATCCACACTGGATAGCGCCCGCCAACCTCCCATACGCCCTCAAACAGCGGCGAAGCCTTCTTCACTTCGACATCGGCGCGCCCGAACTCACGCGCATGTCCGCCTTCGACGACGCCGCCAAGCTGCACCGTCATTGTCTGCTGGCCGTAGCAAATCGCCAGGATCGGCACGTCCATCTGGAACGCTTCCGCCGCCGCGCGGGGCGACCCTGCATCCATCACGCTCGCCGGCCCGCCGGAGAAAATGATCGCCTTCGGCGCAAACCGTTTCAGAAAATCGCCGTCAACTTTGTTGAACGGATGGATTTCGCAATAGACGCCATTCTCACGCACCCGCCGCGCGATGAGCTGCGTGACCTGACTGCCAAAATCGATGATGAGGACGTGTTCGTGGTGGGCTGCGGAGTCTGTGATGAGCTCAGGAGCCGTCGCTGTATTCTGCGCCATGGCCTGAAATGGAGTGCGTCGCGCGAGGCGTCAATTCGCAGGAATGCATAAGGCGCGTCCATTTCGAGCCCTGAGCTTGTCGAAGGGCGGTCCCGTCACGCCGCCACCGGCCTTCGACAAGCTCAGGCCTCTACGAAGGACATACTTGCGACCCGTTCGCAACACGCCTATCTTCCAACCATGCGGCTCGCTCTGAAAACCGGCTCCTACTCCCTGATGCACCTCACGGTTGCAATCGCCGTCACCTACGCCATCACCCAAGACTGGCGCGCGGCGCTGGCGGTCGGCCTGATCGAGCCAGCGGTGCAAACCGTGGCCTATTTCATTCACGACCGCGCCTGGGCGCGGATCGAGGCGAAGCGCCCCTCTCACGGCTGACGTCACAGTTGCCGACTTATCCCCGCACGTTAAGGTTCCTTAACTAATGGGGGAGGCTTCAATTTGGACAGCGTATTCATAAGTCACTCGCATCGCGATGACCGGGGCGTCGATGCTCTGGCGAACGCATTCCGCGATAACGGGATCAGACCCTGGGTATCTCGTGACGAGATACGCAAAGGTGATGCTTTCCCACTAGAGATATCGCGCGCGATCGCGAGCGCCGGTGCGCTTGTCTTGTACCAGACACATCGCGCGCGTCTCAGCGAATGGGTCGTTAGTGAGATTGCCTACGCACAGCACAACCGAGTGCCAATCATAGTAGCCGAGGTGAACCCCGTTCCTGGAAACCACTCCCTGAGCTTCTTGGCGACACAAGCGGCGGCGGTTGTGCGAAAGAATCTTGGGAGCCCGAGCCGCTTTCACAACCAAGTCGTCACAACGACCAAGGATAAGCTACGTCGCGCTGGTCCCGTCTTGGCAATTCTCAACTCGAAGGGTGGAGTGGGCAAGACGTCGCTGTCAGCGAACGTCTTTTTCACCCTCGCGTGCATGAAACCCGCGCGCGTGCTTCTGATCGATCTAGACCCGCAGCACAACCTCACTCAGATGATCTTGCCTCAGGGCGAGATGGACGACCTTCAGGAATCCGAGCAAACAATCATAGGTGCGTTCGAGCCAAGCAAGATCACGAACGCAGCGTCGCCCTCGGCGGATTTTACAATTCTGAACACAGATGAGAGCTACGAGCCGCCGAGCCCCCCTGACATTGCTTGGCGTGGCTCGCACAGTCGATTGCAGGGTGCGTTTGACCTTGTCTGCGGACAGGTCGCCACCGTTAAATACACCGTACGTCACTCGCCGGAGAAGCTGCAGGTCTGCAAGAACCGCTTTATGCAATTCGTATCAACTGCACGTTCGCAGTACGATTGCGTCGTTATCGATTGCAATCCAAGCTTCTCGTTCCTAACTGAATGCGCTCTCGAAACGTGTTCGCACATCATCTCGCCAGTTACACCGGACACCTTCGCTTTACGCGGATTGGTTGCACTTAGAAACATTACGACCGCGCTGTATCCCACTGTTGTTCCCGACCAGCTCGTTTTAGTAAACAGCTTCAAACGCGGTTCCGCCCCTTCCGACGTCGAAACTCAGCTCAGAACCAGCCGAAACTACGGGGAACGAACGCTATCTGCGCGGATCCCCGAAAGCGCCTACATGAAGACGCCCAATAGAGACGATGCGCCCGAGAATCCCTTGGACACATTGGCATATGCTCGCAGTGGACCTTACTCTGATGAAATGCATGCGGCGCTGGAAGCTGTGGCAGAAGAGTTGGCGTTCAGAGTTGGCATTAGAGGTTGATTAGGATTTGGCGCTCGACACTTCCCACTGTTGAAGTGAGTCGGCCATGTTCTTTGAAGACAACTGGGAAGAAGTGACAGCCAAACTCCCACCGTGGGCCCATCCGCCCAAAGGTAAAGGCGTGACCCAGGCGTTGCGTACGGCCCTCATTGCCGAGTTGGCGGAACAGCGCATCGTCTCCGCAGACTTTAAACCAAAGTCTTCGCGATCCTATCAGGCGCTCGTCCTGAAGATGATCGAGTTCGATTCTGCAATGGCCGAACGCGTCGTAACGAAGGTTCTGACGAACTATCGCAGAAAACATTCTAAACGCTACTCGTTGGATTGAACCGCGCTGCCGGGCCTCGTCACTCCCAGAAATAAATCTATCCTACACCCCCTCGACCAGCCGTATCATGCGCGCATCCCTCGC
>CALBST010000403.1 GCA_937967425.1 uncultured Caulobacteraceae bacterium | reverse complement strand
GCCATGAGCCGCAGCGTGCCGTTGAAGTCAGGCACATCGATCGGGATCATGGCCCGGCCGCCGCGCACTTCGACGATATCGGAATAGAGCGAGACCGTGCGGGTCGGCACAACGGTTAGCCCCTCGCCGCCCAACGAGTCGCCGCCCTGCCGCGCCGTCGCCGGTGCGCCAAGATTCGGATTGAGCAAGCGGCCGTAATCGTCACGAATTTCCACGCCCAGCGCGCGCCGGCCGAAGAAATAGTTCACCGGGTTCGGGCTTTGGTATTTGGTGATGTTGAGGATGCCCTCATCCACCAACGCGATCGCGACGCGCACGCGCTCGCCCGAGCCACCTCCGGTCACGCGCACAGGCACTTCGATGCGCGTCCGCGGACGCACATTCTGCAGGCCTTCGCCAGCTTCAACGGTGAGCGTGCGCCCACCCATATCAACCGGCACATACCCGACGCCAATCGCGCGACGCGGCACTGGCAGATTCACCGGATCGCGCGGCGTCATCACGGTCACGAGCACATAAGCGCCCGAGCCCCACTCCGCCGTCACCGGCAGATCGATGGTCGCGCCGTCGGCGCCGACACGAACGGTGCGTGTTTCGATCACACGATCCGTCGCCACCACGATTTGCGCTTCGCCAGGATAGGGCGGACGGATCTGCACGCGCGCCCGCGCACCCGGACGCACCGGCTCTGTCGGCGCAACGACGCTGACCATGTCCGGCGTTTGGTCATCATCAGCCGGGCCACCCCAACCGACGCCGAAGCGTTGCGAGGCGACGATCTGATCGCCGCGACGTAGGATCAACCGATACGAACCCGAGCGCAGGCCCTCTTCAGTGATGCGCAGCGCCTGCCCGGCGCTGACATCAGCCGTGGCGCCGTCGACCGGAATGTCGCGTCCTGTCCGCCGCCAACGCCACTGGCCACCGTCCAAGTACCAGTCGTAATTCCATTCCTCACGCACGACCTGCCATTGTACGCCGCGCACGGCGACGCGCTGCCCGTTACCGTTGAGCGCGATCACATCAAAGCCAACGACTTCGCCCTGGCCGGCGCGCCGGTTCTCGAACGTTGGCCGCAAGCCGAAATAGAAGTCGTTCAGGCGCACCGGCACCGTGAAGCTCTCACGCACGACACGCCCGCCCGGATCGGCGACACTTGCGATCATGCGCGCCCGAAGAGGCTGCGTGACTTGCGGTTCCTCCGGCAGGCGGAATGAAAGCTGCGCTGCGCCGCCGCCATCCGTCACCGTGCCGGGCAGTTGGAAATAACGCTCGTCGAAGCTCTCATCGGAGACGCCAAAGCTATACCCCTCCATCTCCGGGAACGGGTTCGGGTCAATCATCAGCCGACCTTCCGCCTCAACCGCGAGGCCAGAGCCCGGCGCCCCATAGAGGAAATCAGCCTGCACATTGATCGGCCGCGATTGCCCGCGCCGGAGCACGTCTTCGCTGGCTTCGATCTGCACCCGCAGACGTTCCGGCACAAAGTCTTCGACCGACCAGCTCACCGAGCCGGCGACTTCCTCCTGCCCATCGACAATGAGTTGCGCCCGCCAAACGCCACGCGGCGACGAGCGATCGAGATCGATATTCTTTGCGATGGCGCCGGCGTCAGCCGCTTCCAATAGACGAATACGGCGCGCCTCGGTGCCATTCGGGCGATAGACGACGAGCGTCGATTGCCGGTTCGAGATTGCGCGGCCGACTTGATCGCGGATGAGACCCATGAGGCGCACGCGCTCACCCGGCCGGTAGATGCCGCGCTCCGTGTAGAGATACGCATCGACATCACCCGGCGCGCGGCGGCCATCGACGCCGCGGTCGGAGAGATCGAGACTCGGGCGCTGCAGATCGAGCGCGGCGAAATCGCCTTCGGCGCCATAGGCCATCACGTAACGGGCGCGCGACGGGCCTTCTCCGTTCACCAACGCATCATTGAAATGAACGCGGCCATCACGGTCCGTCCGCGTGCGCGCCAGTTCCTCATTGTTCGCCGCGATCAGCGTCAGCGTCACATTGCTCATCGGCCGCGCCGTGCGCAGCGACCGCACAACGACATCGAGACCTGAGGCGCCGGAGAAGCTCTGCAGCGCCATGTCTGTGTAGAGAATCCAGCGATAGGATGACGCCGGCGAGTCATAATCGCTTTCGCCGCGCTGGCCTGCGCCCGGCGTGACGTCTCTCACCTTGACGACATAAGCGCCGGGCCGCATTTCGCGCAGCGCACCGGCCAGCGAAAATACGGTCGTCACCGCGCTATTTCTTACGCGGGTATCGATGTCGATCTCGCCCTTATAGACCGAAACACCGACGTCTTCGCCAGCGCTATTGAAACTCCAATAGCCCCAACCGCCCTCCTGGTTGGTGTCGCCCTCGTCGAGCTGATGCTGCGAGAGGATGCGGTCCGGAACGCGCAGCACTTCGACTTCGATGCGCGCCACGTTCACCGTTTCGATGGCGATGCCGTCCGCTTCCGAACGCGGCAGGATCACGCCGCCGCCGGCAAAGCCGACATAAGCGGGGCGGTCGCCGAAGGTGAGCGTGAAGGTTTCGTCGAATTCGGTGCGTTCGCCGGTCTGCGACGGCAGACCCTGGCGGATCGTGACCTGACGCTCCGGCTCCAGAGGCAGGCCACCCAAGCACAACAGATTGCCCGACACATCGACCTGGAACGGCGCCGCCGGCTCCAGTTGCAGATAGTCTGCGAAGTTGACCGATGGGTCGGTCGAAAGATTCTGCGAGAATTCCAAACACGCACGCGGTTCGACGCGATCCATCTCAGCGCGCAGGCGCAAGAACGCCATGCCATC
>CALBST010000402.1 GCA_937967425.1 uncultured Caulobacteraceae bacterium | reverse complement strand
GCCATGCGCGACGCCGCCGCCAAGCTCGGCGCCAATCCGGAAAAGATCAATCCGCTCGTGCCGGTCGATCTCGTGATCGACCACTCGGTCATGGTCGATCACTTCGCCAGCGCCGGCGCGTTCAAACAGAACGTCGAACTTGAGTACGAACGCAACGTCGAGCGCTACCAATTCTTGCGCTGGGGCCAACAAGCGTTTCAAGATTTCCGCGTTGTTCCGCCCGGCACGGGCATCTGTCACCAGGTGAACCTCGAATATCTCGGCCAATCGGTTTGGGTGCGGGAGATCGACGGTGAAACCTTCGCCTATCCTGACACCGTGGTCGGCACTGACTCTCACACCACCATGATCAACGGCATCGGCGTGCTCGGCTGGGGCGTTGGCGGCATCGAGGCGGAAGCGGCGATGCTCGGCCAATCGATCTCGATGCTGATCCCGGAAGTCATCGGCTTCCGCCTGACCGGCAAGCTGCAGGAAGGCGCGACCGCCACCGACCTTGTGCTCACCGTCACGCAGATGCTGCGGAAGAAGGGCGTCGTCGGCAAGTTCGTCGAGTTCTATGGTCCTGGCCTCGCGACCATGAGCGTCGAAGACCGCGCCACCATCGCCAACATGGCCCCCGAATACGGCGCCACCTGCGGCTTCTTCCCGGTTGATGACAAGACGATCGCCTATCTGACGGCTACGGGCCGTGATCCAGCGCGCGTCGCGCTCGTTGAAGCGTACTGCAAACAGCAAGGCCTCTGGCGCACCGATGAAGAGCCGGAATTCACCGACACGCTCGAGCTTTCGCTGGCCGATGTGCGCCCCTCGCTTGCCGGACCGAAGCGTCCGCAAGACCGCGTCGTGCTTGGCGGCGTAGCCGAAGGCTTCACCAAAGTGATGACCGACGAATTCCGCAAGAGCGCGGAACTGAGGAAGCGCGCGCCGGTTGCGGACTCGAACCACGACATCGGCCATGGCGACGTCGTGATCGCCGCGATCACTTCGTGCACGAATACGTCGAACCCGAGCGTGATGTTGGCCGCCGGCCTCGTCGCCCGCAACGCCCGCAAAAAGGGTCTCAACGTCAAACCCTGGGTGAAGACGTCACTTGCGCCCGGCAGCCAGGTTGTCACCGACTATCTCAAAAAATCCGGCCTCGATGACGATCTCGACGCGCTGGGCTTCAACCTCGTCGGCTACGGCTGCACCACTTGCATCGGCAATTCCGGCCCGCTGCCTGCGCCCATTTCCGCCGCCGTTGCGGAACACGATCTCGTTGTCGCCTCGGTCCTCTCCGGCAACCGCAACTTCGAAGGCCGCGTGAACCAGGACGTGCGCGCCAACTATCTGGCATCGCCGCCGCTCGTTGTCGCCTACGCGCTCGCCGGTTCGGTTTATGTGAACCTCGAGACTGAACCGCTCGGCAAAGGCTCGGACGGGAAAGACGTGTTTTTGCGCGATATCTGGCCGTCGAACGCCGAGATCGAAGAAACCGTCCGCACTGCGGTTACGCCGCAAATGTTCGCCGAGCGCTACGGAAACGTCTTTGCCGGCGACCAACACTGGCAAGGCATCAAGATCACCGCCGGCCGCACCTATGCGTGGGATGCGAAATCCACTTACGTCCAGAACCCGCCCTACTTTGTCGGCATGAGCATGACGCCGACGCCGCCTAAAGATGTCGTCGATGCGCGCGTGCTTGGCTTGTTCGGCGACTCCATCACCACCGATCACATTAGCCCCGCCGGTTCGATCAAGAAGGCCAGCCCCGCCGGCGCTTACCTCACCGAACACGGCGTCGCGCAGACAGACTTCAACTCCTACGGCGCACGCCGTGGCAACCACGAAGTCATGATGCGCGGCACCTTCGCCAACATCCGCATCAAGAACCAAATGGTGAAAAACGACGACGGCTCTGTCGTCGAGGGCGGGTTCACCATTCACCAGCCCTCGGGCGAGCGCATGTTCATCTATGACGCCGCCATGCGCTACAAGCAGGAAGGCCGCGAACTCATCATCTTCGCCGGCAAGGAATACGGCACTGGCTCATCGCGGGACTGGGCGGCCAAAGGCACCACACTCCTCGGCGTCCGCGCCGTCGTTGCGGAGAGCTTCGAGCGCATTCACCGCTCGAACCTGATCGGCATGGGTGTGTTGCCGCTCCAGTTCGTGGATGGCCAAAGCTGGGCCGGCCTAGGCCTGACCGGCGCCGAAACCGTCTCGATCTCTGGTGTCGCAGAACTCGGTCCCCGGCAGAAGGTCGTGCTCAAGATTGCCCGCCCAGGCGGTAAGATCGACGAAATCGAGGTCCAGTGCCGGATCGACACCGAGAACGAGGTAGAATACTTCCGAAATGGGGGAATTCTGCACTATGTCCTGCGCGGTCTCGCCAAAGGCTGAGCCTAGACGGCCCCGTCACAACGGTTTGATTCGAACCGGGGCGGCGGGGCCTGCATGGTTGGGCGCATGATCGTCCGGTTCCTCGCCGCCCTGGCCTTCGCCGTGGCGGCGACCGCAACCCCTGCGCTCGGCCAGACCCAGGGCCGCCGTGCGGCCGCTGTGGTCGAACTCTATACCAGCCAGGGCTGCTCCCAGTGCCCGCGCGCGAACCGCCTGCTCGGCATGTTTTCGCGTGAGGATGACGTACTGGCCCTCACCTTCCCGGTCGGCATCTGGGATTATCTCGGTTGGCACGACACGTTTGCGCAACCTGAATTCGCCGAGCGACAACGCTCCTATTCGCAGACGCTGCGCGTGCGCGGCCGCTTCACACCGCAGCTCGTCGTCAATGGCGCCCGCACGATCAGCGCATCGGACTGGGATGAAGCGCGCGCCACCTATGACGACGCGCGCCGGGTGGGTTGGCCCCCGGGCTCGCCCGATGTGTCGCTGACCATGTTCCGCAATGGACGCGCGCGCGCCACCATTGGTTCAAGCGCGACGACCACCGACGCCGACGTCTGGATGCTGGCGTACGATCCGGGCCCGGTCACGGTCGTCGTCGCCGGCGGCGTCAATCGCAACCGCAGCGTTCCGCACTACAATCTCGTTCGTTGGATCGAGCGCGTCGGCACTTGGAACGGCGCAGGCGTTTGGCACGAGCGGCCGCGCTGCCAACCCGAATGCGCCATCCTTGTCCAAGAACCGAATGGCGGCCGCATCCTCGCCGCCGCCTACACCCACCGCCCTAGCCGCTACTGATTACTCAGCACCTGGCACAAGCCGGCTCAGCGGAGGCGCTAATGCCTCCACTTCCATATCGCTCAGCGCATATGCCCAATCGGAAGCCGGCGTGTTCAGCGCCACCGCCGCTGCTTCCTGCTCGGGCGTGTTCGCTCTCGCGACCAGCTTCACCCAGACGCGATCATCGCTCGGGATCAACTCAGCATCGATGACAATACCGTCGAACGTCGTCGCCCGCACACGCGCGCGCGGCGCGCCTTGAATCGCCGGCGCCGTGCGCACATCGATTGGCTGCAATTGGGTGAGGCGTTCGGCCGTCGCGGTGACGCTCGATTGCGCCAGAGCCGCCAACGCAGGCGAAGCAATACGCCAGGGCTGCTCCGCACTGTCCCGCGCCAGAATGTAAGCGCGGCCTTCGGCCGGCATGATCTCTACTCGCGCCAAACGCTCGGCGCCCAGATTCATCGGCCGCAGATCCATCCACGACGCGACATCGCGCAATGGCGGCAGATCGCCCTCCACCGACCACGTTTGGGGATCGTCGGGACGGCGCACATACGTCCCGCTCGTCTCCACCCCAATGATCAAATTCACCAGCAACGCGCCGCGTCCATCCTCGATTTGCACGAGAATGCCGCGCCCGCCTTGGCGCGGATCTGTAACGCCAAGCCGTTGGTGCTTGGCCTCATCGCTCGTCATCCGCCGCACATAGCGCAAGCCCTCGAGCCCGCGGGTAAGTTGGGCCAAACGCGAGGAGAGCACGGGATAGTCGTCGCGATCCCGCATCGCCCAGCCTCGCTGACCCCGTTCAATCCGGTAAGTCGCCTCGGCGCTAGTGATCGTGATGCGCTGGGCGCCGCCAATCGTCTCTTCGATGCCCGGCAGCACGGGGCCAGCCGAACTCGAGCCGCCTATGCCGCGCGATTCAATCGCAACCGTCACAGCCGCGATCGCGGCAAGCGCGCCCGCGATCATGAATAGCGTCAGCGAACGCGCTCTGCGGCGTTCAGCAAGGCCAGACGTCATCGTCCCGCACCCCCGCGCCGTTGCCGGCGCCAGAACAAGAATAGCCCAGCGCCCGCGATCAGCAGCGGCGCCAGCCAAACATTGATGAAGATCACAAGCGCCTGCAGCCGGTCGATGTCGCCGCGCAGATCGCGCACCAGGCCGCGCAGCTCGCTGCGAATTTCGCCTTCACGCGTGCGGAAGCGATCGACCTCCGCCTGCTCTTCCGGCGTGAGTTCCGCACCCAAGTCGCCAGCGAAGAAACCCGAGCCGCGACCGCGAGCCTGCAACTCCTGCAAACGCGCTTGCGTCTCCTGCAGGTCGGCCTCGAGTTGCCGCTGGCGGCTCTCGATCCGGCGTTGCGCATCGCGCTCCATGTCTTCCAGCAAGCGCATCGACCGCTGCGCCGGAGCGCGCGAGCGCAACGAGACGAGCGCGTCCGAACCACCCAGCACGTCAATGGCGTTCAGTGCGAACGAAGCGTTGTCAGCCGCCGTGCCGCCGCTTTGCGGGTCAACGTAGAAGTCATCGGCCAGGAAGTCCGTGTCGGCGACGACCACCACTTGCGCTGGCGTCGCGGACACGCGGAGCGTTTCTGCTTGCGGCTCTTGCGCTGGCGGCTGAGCCGGCGCGCCAGGCTCCGGCGTTTCGCCTGGCGTCACATCCTCCGCCGGCGGCGCACCGCCCGGGAAGGCCGTGGGAAGCGTGCCGGAAATGCGGAGCGCCACGTTCTCGACGCGCCCTCCGCTCGCGGGCCACATGTTCAGAACGTCGAGCGGCGACGGCCGCATCAATGCCTGCTCAGCCGGTAAGCGCATCGTCCGTCCACTGGTGCGCACCAGCGGCACAATCGTGACGCCTTCAATCTCCGTGCGCCGCGTAAGCCCACCCGACAGTCCGAAATTGATTCCGCGGCGCAGCCACGCCGTCATCAGGTCCTCACGATCGAGCCGCTCGGGCGGCACTTGGAAGAAGAGCGGTTGCGGCGCTTGGCCGGTTTGGCCCGTCGTCGGGTCCTGCACGGAGACCGGCAGCGCGCCTTCAAGATCGAGCACCACCGTCGGCGCCATTTGCACGCCCCACGCATCCAGCAACGGCCCAAGCGATGACGACGTCGGCGCCGGCATCACCGGATTGAACGGATCGAAGCCGGTTGAACTCATCGCCGCCTGCATGGAGGCGGGATCGAGCGCGATGAACGCACGGCCATTGCGCAGGATGAACTGATCGACCGCGAAAAGTTGTGCTTGCGACAGCGCACCCGGATGGATGATCGCCAGCACGTCGGTGTCCGCTGGGATCGAGGTGAAGTCAGGGCCGAGCTTCGTCACCTCCAACAGGCGGCCCATTTCCGTGGCGAACACCGATTGGCTCGTCGCGCCGAGTTGCGGATCGGCGGCGGCGGCGGGATCGAGCGGCAGTGAGGTGATCAGCGCTACCCGCGTACGCTCGGGGTTCTCAAGTTCGTAGATCAGGCGCGTGAGTTCGTATTCGAGGAACGCCTCGCGCTGCGGATCGAACAGCGGGATCGTCCGTGTATCGTCGATGGCGTTGGCGCCGACGAGGCCGAAATAGATCGGGTCGGCGCCCTCGTATGGGCGAACCGCCTGCACGCCATTTTCCGAAGCTGCGTCTTCGGCTTCAGTGAATGGTTCGACATTCACCTCCGTGAAGCGCACGCGCCCGTGTGAGCGCGCTTGGAACGTCAGCAGCATTTCGCGGACCCGCGACGCATACGCCTGCAGTTGCGGCACGGGACGGGCGGCGTCGCGCGAGTAATAAAGCGTCAGCTGCACCGGCTCGGTCAGATCGTCCAGCGTCTGCTGCGTGCCGCGGCTGATCGAGTAGAGTTGGTTCTCGGTCAGGTCCAAGCGCCAGGAGCGGAACCAGGAATTGGCGATCACGTTCGCCGCGATGAACGCGATGAACAGCGCCAGAGCGGCAAAGAGGGCGTAACGGCGTGCGCTCATAATCAGCCCCCCCGTCGCGCATCAACCGCAAGCGCGGTGAAGCCCAAACAGAGCGCGATCAGCGACACGAAGTAGAACACCGAACGAAACTCCACGACCCCGCGCTGGGCGGCGTCGAAATGATGCAGGATCGAGAAACGGGCGATGCCTTCAGCCACGCCGCCGCTGACGATCCCTGAGAAGAAGTCGAGCACCAGCGGCAGACCCAGCGCCGTGAGCAGGAACGACACCAGAACCGCCAGCACGAACGCCACGATCTGCGCCTGCGTCAGCGCCGACATCACCGAGCCGATGGCGATGTAGGCGCCCGCCATCAGGAAGCTTGCCAGATAGGCGGTGAATATTGCCGCGTTATCGGGCGAACCCAGCGCGTTCACTGTCGCCCAAAGCGGAACAGTCAGCACCAACGCCGCGCCGGCGACGCTCCACGCGGCCAAGAACTTGCCCAGCACCAGCGACCAGGTTGGCGCCGGCAAAGTCATCAGCAATTCAATAGCGCCAGAGCGGCTTTCTTCCGCCCACAGCCGCATGGCGACCGCCGGCAGAAACACCATGAAAATCCACGGATGGAAGGCGAAGAACGGCGTCAGGTCCGCACGGCGTGCTTCAAAGAAGCCGCCGATCTGGAACGTGAACAAGCCGATCGAGAACAGAAACACCGCGACGAAGACGTAAGCCGTTGGCGTTGTGACGTAGGCAAGCAATTCGCGCCGATAGACGGCGGCAAGGCTCGCGAGGCCAGGACGCTTCTTCATACGCGCTCCTCCCCGCGCGTCAGCGTCGCAAACGCGCGTTCGAGGCTGCCATGCTCTTCCTTGAGCGCAGCCGGCGTCTTGTCGGCCAGGATGCGCCCCTGATCGATGATGATCGCACGGGTGCACACCGCCTCGACCTCTTCCAGAGAGTGCGTCGAAATGATGAGCCCCCGCTCTTCGCCGAGCCGCTTGATCAGATCGCGCACGGCGTGACGCTGGTTGGGATCAAGGCCGTCGGTCGGCTCGTCCAGGATCAGCAGCATCGGGTCGTGCAAAAGCGCCGCCGCCAAGCCCACACGCCGGCGATAGCCCTTCGACAGTGTCTCGATCGGACGATCGATCGTATCGCCAAGCCGGGCGTCCTGAGCGGCGCGGCGCACCGCATGACGGGCGGCCTCGCGTGACATGCCGCGCGCCTCGGCGACGAAGCGCAGAAAACTCCACGGCGTCATCTCGCCGTAGAGCGGCGCCCCTTCCGGCAGATAGCCCACCCGCTCCTGCGCGCGCCGCCGCTCCTGGGCGACGTCGATATTGAAGATTTTGGCGACGCCGTCGTCGGGCTCCAAATACCCCGCGATCATCCGCATCGTGGTCGTCTTGCCGGCCCCGTTGGGACCCAAGAAACCGACGATCTCCCCGACGTCGAGCGCAAAGCCAATGCCATCCACGGCGACGCGGCGGCCAAAAGTTTTGCGCAGACCATCGACCTGCAGCAGCATGTGGATTGGATCCCCGTCCGAAAATTGAGCGCCGCTCTTACGGTCGATTTGGGGAAAATGCCACCGCTTCTTATCCACAGGCCGGCCGAATCACTTGAGGCGATTCCGCGCGGTCTTTCGCTTCGGTTAAGGGCGCCTGGACGAGTGACACACTGCACGCGACGAATGGCTTGTCCACATCACCGGCGCCGTCGCCGTGCATCGCCCTGCGAACGCCGCGCTGTGCCGGAAGCCGCAATTTCAGGGGGTTTCCAGACGCCCAGATGCGACAAAGCCCGCGAACATCGCGGGCTTTGTGAGAAACTGCGTGGCCGGTCGAAGCGCGCACCCCGGGGGGCTGGGGGGGCTGATGGATACCGGAGTACGAGCCTTTCTCCGACCGACCACGATGATAGGTTTGCGCCCCAATGCGGCGAGGGCAAGCACAAAATCCGGCGAAAACGAGTTGTGCCGTATTTGTAATACTTCTCACTCTGCGCTTTGCTGATTGTCCACGCGTTATGAACAGCATGAGGATGGATGCATGAGCGGACGCAACGTTTTTTTCGAGCGTCCGGAATTGGATCGTTTGTTCCGCTTCTACGGCCGCATGGTCGCGGCTGGAGAATGGCGCGACTATGCACTTGATGCGCTGCCCGACCGTGCGCTGTTCAGTGTCTACCGCAGGACAAGCGAAGCGCCGCTCTATCAAATCGAGAAACGCCCGGAAGAGGCGCGGAAGAATGGCGCTTACAGCGTGCGCGCCGTCGACGGCCGCGTGCTTCGCCGCGGGCACGAGTTGGAACGGGTCCTGGCGGTGCTGGAGCCCAAGCGGATGCGGGTTGTGGGCGACTAAAGAAAAACGCCCCGGCGGTGAGGCCGGGGCGCTTGAAGCACTGCTTCGTCGAGCGAGTTATTCGCGCGAGCTCAGGAAGCTCAGGATGATTTGGAAGATCGTGACGAACGCGATGTAGAGGTTCAACGCGCCGAAATTCGTCATGACCGCCTGGCCGCGTTCATCGTGAGCGATGTGGAAGTAGATTTCACGCAGCTGGTTCGTCTGCGTCGCCACAAGAGCAGAGAAGACGAGCAGCGTGACAACCTGCATGCCGATCTCGAACGCGCCCGAGCCTTGGATTACGCCGGTTGTGATCAACGCGAAGTTCAGCGCAGCGATGATCGCGATGCCGAATGTGGCCATAGCCAACATCGAATGCAGGCCCGACAGGTTACGCTTCGTGGTGTAGCCCAACAGTGACAACGCACCGAACGCGCCGGCGGTGACCAAGAACGCCTTGGCCATGTTCGCGAACGTCACCGTCATGGTGCGGCCGCCTAGCGTCTCAACGCTGACGGCGCTTGAAGCAACCGCAACCCAGAACGCCAAGCCGGCGCCCATCAAAGTCACCACTGTCCAGTAGAGGAGGCCGGACGACGCGGGCGACGCGTTGCGCATGAAGAAATTTGAAGCGAGCAGGACGACCAGCGGGCCCCACTGCACGATGTAGACCACCGGCGGCGTGAGCACGAACAACGTCACTGGCGTTACGGTGCCGATGACATAAGCCAGCGCCGCCGACCAGGCGAGGCCGAGCCCCATTTTCATGTAAACGCCAAGCATAAAACGGCGAAGACCTGGATCGATCGCCATTTCTTCGCGCCCGATCGGTACCGATCCCGTTTGGGCGTGGTAATCGCTCATCGTAACCTCCTAAGTCGCGGAGAATCCCGCGGCTGCTGGCCCTGAATATGGCGATCCACTTCCTCTGCGGCAAGAAAAAGCGGGCGCCTCGGGGCGTTGCACAGCGCCGCGCGGCGGCCCAGAATTAGGGCTGGAAAGTGGCCGGGGAACTTTTTCCCTACCGTTAAGCGTTCCACGTCCGAAGACCCGCATCTGCCGCCCCTCGGCGGCGAGGCGGTCGAATCGCGCTACCAGCGAGCGCGGAGGGTGAGCCGGGGTGGCTGACGAGAACGATCCAGACGGGCCGGAGGACACTCCGCCGCCAGAACCGCCGAAAGACGGCGATGAGGCGACGCCGCCTGTCGAGAACGCAGCCGGCGAACCCGCGCCCGAAAGTCCCGCCGGCGAAGGTGACGCGCCCGAGGCGCCGGCGTTCAGCGGAACAGCGTCCGGCGAGACGCACGTCGATAAAGAGCCGCCCCGCGAGGAAAGCACGGGCTCGGAACCTCACGACGAACTGTTCGAAGAGCCAGAAGCGGTTAATCCGCCGCCGCCAGAGGCGCTTCCGCCTATCCCGGAAGATTTGCCTATCGCGGCAACCGAAAGCCACGAAGAGCCGCCGACCGCCGAACCCTCCCCACCGGCTACGCCGGAAGCTGAACCGCTTCCGCCGGGCTATTTCCGCGGCGCCGGAGCAGGCGAAGAGGCTCAAGAGCCATCGGCCTCCCTGCTCGGCCGTATGCGCGACCGCATCAGCTCCACCTTCGTCGATATGTGGCGCGCCATCGAACCCAAATGGGTGGCCTTTACAGGCGCCGCGCGAGCCTTCGGCGGCGAGATGTGGCGCCGCATCCAGGGCATCAAGCGGCCGCGTACAGTGCGCGAAGCCGCCGTGTGGAGCGGTTGGGCGGCGGCTGGCGTCGTGGCTGCGATCGTCGCTTTCTTCTTCTTCATCACCTGGGACCTCCCTTCCACGGATGATGTTTGGGAAGCGCGCGGCAGCCAGTCGATCACCTTCCTCGACCGCAACGGCCATGTGATCCTGCGCGAGGGCGCTCAGAACGCGCCGCCGGTCGATCTAGCGTCGCTGCCCCCCTACGTCGCGCAGGCATTTATCGCGATTGAGGATCGCCGCTTCTACGATCACTTCGGCGTCGATGTCGGCGGCATGATGCGCGCCGGGGCCGAGAATCTTCGTGCGGGCCGCGTTGTTCAAGGCGGCTCGACGATCACGCAGCAACTCGCGAAGAACCTCTTCCTCACCAACGACCGTACCTGGCGGCGCAAATTCCAGGAAATCGCGATGGCGATTTGGCTGGAAGGCCGCTTCACCAAGGACGAGATCCTCGCGCTCTATCTCTCACGCGTGTACTTCGGCGCTGGCGCATATGGCGTGGAGGCTGCGGCCGAGCGCTACTTCGACCGCCCTGCCCGCGAGCTTACCCTGCTCCAGGCCGCGATGATTGCGGGGCTCGTCAAAGCTCCGTCGCGCCTCAATCCCGCGCGTCAAGACATCGCCGCCGCGCGCGATCGCGCACGGACTGTGCTCGACGAGATGGTCAACATGGGTTTCATCAGCGCCGCCGAACGCGAAGCGGCGCTGCAGGAAGAACTCGTGATCAGCCGGCGCAATCCGGCGGGCGTGCTCTCCTATTTCCGCGACTGGATCGATCCGCTGCTGAACGATGTGATCGGCCAGCAGCGCGACGACTTCGTCGTAGAAACAACTATCGATATCGCCGCCCAGCGTGCGGGCGATGAGGCCGTCAACGCCGTTCTCGAAGCTCAAGGCGAAGCGCGCCGGATCAGCCAGGCAGCGCTGATCGCAATGGACGACGAAGGCGGCGTGCGCGCGATCGTCGGCGGCCGCGATTACGATCAGAGCCAGTTCAACCGCGCCACTCAAGCGCGGCGCCAGCCCGGCTCTTCATTCAAATACTTCATCTATCTCGCCGCGATGGAGAACGGCCTCACGCCCTGGAGCGTCCGTGACGACGCCCCGATCACCATCTACATCGAAGGCCAAGAGCCGTGGACGCCGGGAAACTATACACGCGAGTTCCACGGGCCGACGGAACTCACGCGCGCGTTCGCACTGTCTTACAACATGGTCGCGATCCGGGTTGCCAACGAAGTCGGCGGCCAGAACGTGATCGATGTCGCGCGCCGTCTGGGCGTGCGCTCTCCACTCCACAATTATCACTCGCTGTCACTCGGCGCGCAGGAGATTACGCTGCTTGAGATGACACAGGCCTACGGCGCGATGGCCGCCGAGGGCTACAACATCGAAGCGCACGGCGTCACGCGCATCCGTCGCGCTTCGAGCAACGAAACCGTTTGGGCGTTCCGGCAAGCGAACCGCCAGCGCGTCATTGAAGAACGGCCGCTGCGCTACATGAACTATATGCTGCGCCGGGTGGTGGACGCGGGCACCGGCACGGCGGCGCGCATCAACGGTCGTCAAGTCGGCGGCAAGACCGGCACCGGCAACGACTATCGCGATGCGTGGTTCATTGGCTATGTTCCCGGCATGGTCGCCGGCGTCTGGGCCGGGAATGACAATTTCAGCGAGACGGCGCGCGTCACCGGGGGGTCGCTACCGGCCGAGATTTGGGCGCAGTTCATGCAGACAGCGCTGCGCAATACGCCGGTTCGCCCCCTGCAGCTGCCGCGCGACGAAGACTACGATGTCGGTGTTCCCAATCCGGAGACGCCGGAACTGACTGCCGTTGGCGCGCCCATCGGCGCCGTTATCGGAGCCCCGCCGGCGCCGCCCCCGGATAACGAGGACCGCTCCCTCGATTTTGGCCCCGAGGGCTGATCTCGGCGCGGTTCCCGCCTGACTTCTTTCGCTGACAAGCCCTGCCTGAGCGGTTAAATCCAAGGTCCGAAGACGACCGTAATAACGGCGTTATGGGGGTTCGACATGCAACGTATTCTATTCGCCTTACTGGCGGCCGCCTTCGCATTCGCCGCACCTGCCGGCGCTCAGCAGCAAGGCGCGCGCGCACCTCTCGACTGGTTCCTCGGCTACGATCAGTTCCGCGGCGCGACCTTGTCACCAGACGGCAACCATCTCGCAGTCATCCGCCGCGACGACGTGGGCGACACACTGCTCGTGGTGAACATGCAAACGCGGCAACCCGCCGCCATCCAACGCGCCCGCGCGGATCAAAGTCTGGAGCTCAGCCAAGTTGGCTTCGCCAGCAACTCGCGGATCGTCTTCCGGCTGATCCAGCGCAACCGCGTTGTCTACAATGCATCGGCAAGCATCCGAAATCGGCGCGTCGATGACGGGTTTGAAACCAACACGCGCATTTACGCGACCAATCTCGACGGCTCAAACACGACACAGCTCTACGATCCGTCGGCGCTCTCTCAATATATCGATGCGGGCATCATCAGCGACTTGCCTCGTGACGATGACAACATCCTGCTCATCGTGCCCACGCAAGGCGGCGCTGAGCTGCGCAAGGTCAATGTCAACACCGCGGCATGGGAGCGCGTCGAGAACGGCACGCTCTTCACCTTCAACTGGATCGTGGACGTCAACGGGACACCGGTTCTGCGCCAGGACAGCGTCCAAAACGGTCGCGGCTATTCGTGGCTGCGCCGCGGTCCTGGCCAACGCAGTTGGACGGAAATCGCCCGCTTCAGCGGCGCCGCCGCCGCCAATTCCGGCCCTGACTTCCAACCGGTCGGCGCGGCAACGCAACCCGGCCAAGTCTTCGTACTCGCGCGCCGCGAGGGCCAGGATACGAGCGGGCTCTATGTGTATGACGCCGCCTCGGGCCAGTACACCGAGACGATCCAAACCAACCCGCAGTTTGACATCACCGATGCCGAACTGGACACCGCCAACAACGTTCTCCAAGCGGCTTGCTGGTGGGCTTATCGCTGGACCTGCGAAGCCAAAGACCCAGCTTTCGCCGATCGGTGGACCGCCATCAATCAAGCGCTGGGGGATCAGGTCAATATCCGCCTGATAGACCGCTCCGACGACGGCAATCGCTGGCTGATCTACACTGACGGCCCGCAGGATCTCGGCACCTACTACATGTACAACCACGAAGCGCGGTCGCTGAATGCGATCATCTCGCAGCGTAGTGGCGTCAATCGCGCATTGCTGCCGACGCAGCACGTCGTCAACTACACGACGTCCGATGGTCAGCAGCAGTGGGGTTATTTGTGGCTGCCGCCGGGCGTCACGCGCGATCAGGCCCGCAACTTGCCGACAATCGTCGTTCCGCACGGCGGCCCCGAAGGCCGTGACGTTTGGGGATACGATCCGTTCGCACTCGGCTTCTCGAGCCAGGGCTATGCGGTGTTTCAGCCAAACTTCCGCGGCGGCGGCGGCTTCGGCCGTGCATTCGTCGTCGCCGGTCATGGCCAGTGGGGTCAGCGCATGCAGGAGGACGTGGCTGACGCCGCGCGCCACCTCATCTCGTCCGGCATCACCGATCCAAACCGAATCTGCATCACTGGCTGGTCTTACGGCGGCTACGTCGCCTTCACCGCGTCGTTCATGAACGCCGACATCTTCAAATGCTCGGTGGCGGGCGCTGGCGTCTCGGATCTTCGCGCGATGCTGCGCTGGGTCCGCAGTGGCGAGCGGAACGATGTCCAAGGCGGCGGAGGCGGCGGCGGCTCACGCTCGGTGTCGTACCAATACTGGACCGACGCCATCGGCGATCCAAACCGCGACGACGCCAGCCTCGATGCGGTTTCGGCCGCGCAAAACGCCGACCGCGTGGGGATGCCGCTTCTGATCATCCACGGCGATGAAGACATCACCGTGCCGATCGCACAGAGCCAGTTGATGGTCGCGGCCATGGAACGCGCAGGCAAGCCGACGCGCCTCATCACGCTCGAGGACATCGACCACTACGCATCACCGCGTAATGGCGAAGCGTGGCGGACGGTGCTGACGGAATCGCTGGCCTTCTTCAACCAGCACATCGGACCTGGCGTGCCTCCAGCGGGCGGCGCTCAGCCCTGATGACAAGCAAACCGGCCCCGCCTGCATCCAGCAGCGGGGCCGGCGGCCACTGAGCAGCGAAACATCTGCTCGGAGGCTACCCATGCTGCCATCCCGTCTGCGCGCGCTCTTAGCGTCCGCGACTTTTCTCGCGCTCAGCGCTTGCGCCACAACACCACCGCCCGCTGACGCCCAGCTCTACACCAACTTCACCCTGCTCGACCCGGCCACCGAAACGCGGATCGACGACGCCTTTATGCTCGTCGCCAACGGTCGTATTCTCGCTACTGGGCGCGGCGACGGCCCCTCCAATATTCCCGCCGATCGCCGTCACGACATGAGCGGCGCTTACGCGCTACCAGGCTTCATAGACACACACGCGCACATCACGCTCAGTCGCCTCGACGTCGCGGTTGAGAACGGAACACCCGTCATCCGCGCGACCTCCGAGGATGACATCACTGCGCACAATGCGCGAACGCTCGTTTCCTTCGGGGTCACGACGATCCGCAATCCCGGCGGCGCCACGGCGGCGAATGTCGCCTACAACGAACGTGTGCGCAGCGGCGCGCTCCTGGGTCCCGAGCAGCGTGCAGCGGGAGAAATTCTCGACACGATGCCGTTCGAAGGACTCACGCTCGCCGTCACCGACACCGCCAGCATTGAAGCGGCAGTGGCCCGTCAGGCCGAGGCGGGCATGGCCTACATCAAACTCTATCACCTACTCGACGAAGCGCAGTTCACCGCAGGCGTAGAGGCGGCGCACCGGCACGGACTTGAAGCGATCACGCACACCGGCGCCATCAGCTGGGACCGCGCCGCAGAGCTCGGCGTCGACGCCATCGTGCACGCCATGCCGATCAGCCCGGATTCCCTTCCGGTATCGGCGCGCGAAGGCTATCGCGGCGCCGATGAAACCGCAGGCCACGCATTCTACGAATGGTGGGAGCGCGCCGATCTCGACAGCCCCGAAATCACCCGCCTGATCCGCGTGCTGGCCGAGCATCAAGTGACGGTCGATCTCACCCTCGTCGTCTTCCAGAAGACTTTCTGGGGCGATGACCAGAGCGTCCGTGACGCCGGCGGTGGATTCGTCCACCCGTTGGTGCGCGAAAACTGGCGCATATTCCGCTTCGATGTCGGCTGGCAACCCGAGCATTATGCGCGCGCTCGCGCAGTATGGCCTAAGATTCAGCGCTTTGCGCGCATGCTACACGAAGCCGGCGTGCCGCTCACCATCGGCACCGATCTCGCCAACCCGTTCGTCTCGCCCGGTTATGATACGATCGCCGAGATGCGCCTGCACCAAGACGCCGGCATCCCCGCCTGGGACGTCTTGCGCATGGCGACAAGCGACGCCGCTGAAACCCTGCACATGGAAGATCGCATCGGCCGCCTCGCGCGCGGCATGGAAGCAGATGTCGTCTTCGTTGACGCCGATCCGACAACAGATATTGCAAATGCGATGCGGACGCGCGCCGTGCTGCTGAACGGCGCTTACCACGACGCTGCGTCACTGCGCGCAAACTAAGGACGCCTTGCCCTTGTCGAAGTCGCGGGCATGATGTGCGGCGGCTTCGACAAGGACATCGCGATGCAATGGACGAACACCAAGAGCGGTTATGGCTGGCTCTCTATCGGCCTCCACTGGCTTGCGGCCATCGCCGTTGTCGTGATGCTCGTGACTGGTTTTCAGGCCGACTTCGCCGGCGAAGCCGGTGATCGCGAAGCGCGCGCGGCGCTTATGGGACTGCACATCTCGTTCGGCGCCTCTGTCGCGCTCATCCTGTTAGCGCGGGTGTTCGCCAGCTACGCACAACCTCGCCCTACGCCGCCTGAACAGGCGCCGGCGCTCAAGTTTCTTTCGAGCGCCACGCACCAAATACTCCTGCTCGCCATTCTCATTCAGGTGATCTCCGGCCCGCTTGCAGTTTGGTCCGGTGGCCGCGCCATCAATGTGTTCGACATCTTCTCAATCGCGAGCCCCTTCGCGGAGCGCAATGACGCTATCCACGAATTTGCTGAGGTGCTGCACGCGATTGGCCGCTGGGCGCTCATCGGCGCGATCACCCTGCATGTGCTGGGAGCATTGAAGCATGCGTTGGTCGATCGCGACGGCGTTCTGAAGCGCATGTTGGCGCCGACGAAAGCTTAGCGCGCCATGCCCACGGCGTGCAGCTTGCAGCCGTTCTCGTGCAGCCAGTCGCGGCCGGCCTCATAATCCGGCATGCACTTTTTCACCAGCGCCCAGAAGCGGCGCGAGTGGTTCATCTCCCGGAGGTGAGCCACTTCGTGCGCCGCGAGGTAATCCAGCACGAACGGCGGCGCCATCACCACGCGCCATGAGAACGAGAGCACGCCATCGACGGAGCACGATCCCCAACGCGAACGCAGCTCCTTCACCTGGATGCGCTCGGGCTTCACGCCAAGCGTCACCGCGTGATGAGCCACGCGATCGATCAGGTCCTGCCGCGCTTGGTCTTTCAGATAGCGCAGCACCCGGCCTTCAAACAGCGCCACATCCGGCGCCTGCACGACCAAGCGCGGCAACAGATCTTCCTCGATCCACGCCGGCTTGCGACCGTGCTTATAGACAAGCTCGTGCTCAACCCCGCGCAGCGGCACGAAAGAACCCGGCGCCAGCGAAACGCCGCGCGGCAGCCGCGAGAGTTCTTGCGCAATCCAGCCCGCACGCTCGGCCGCGAATTGCGCCGCATGTTTCAAATGCCGCTTTGAAGGCGCCGTCGCGATCGCCTCGCGGCGCGTGGGATCGATGCGCACGGACACATGCCGCGCGCGCGGGTTCACGATCAGCTTCACCGGCACGCGGCGGCCATCGATCGTTTCGATCTCGGTTTGACCCGGCTCGACCTTCTGTCGCGAATCGAAGCGCATACGCAAGAATCCCACGTCGCCGCGATTCACGCGACCCGCCTCAGCGGTTAAGCTGCGCAAGAAGGTGAGAAGATGTCTCTCTATCGCGGATCGTGTCACTGCGGCGGCGTCCAGTTTCAAATCGATGCCGAAATCACCGATATCTATATGTGCGACTGCTCACTCTGCGCCAAGAAAAACGCATTGATGACAACCGTGGCTGAGGACAAGTTCACATTGCTCGCGGGCGCCGACAAGCTCACGCTCTACCAGTGGAACACGAAAATCGCGCGTCACTATTTTTGCAGCGTCTGCGGCATCTATCCGTTCCACCGCAAACGTTCGATGCCGGATCACTATGGCGTCAATGTCCGCTGCCTGGAAGGCTTTGACGCAAGCGCCATGCCCGTGCGGCACGCGGACGGGAAAACGATGACGCTCGCTGAACAAAATCCAGCTGGCGGCTGGAGCGGACCGAAAGCTTAGGTCTCGCCGACCAGCTTCAACTTCCGAACACCGCGCGACGCGTTCGAGTGGAAGTTGCGCATGAACTCACGCACGCGCGGATAGATTTCAGTGCGGAAGCGGCGGCCGGAGAACACACCGTAGTGGCCAACACCCGGCTGGATGTAGTCGCGCCGCATCTGCTCAGGGATGTTCGCGCAAATATCGTGCGCGGCTTGTGTTTGGCCGATGCCGGAAATGTCGTCGTTCTCACCTTCGACCGTCAACAGCGCCGTCTTGGTGATCTTGCCCGGATCCACCTTGCGCCCGCGGTGCGTCATTGTCCCGTTGGCGAGGCGATACTCTTGGAAAATCTCCACGAGCGTCTGGATGTAGAACTCTTCGGAGAGATCCATCACCGCGAGATATTCGTCGTAGAATTCGCGGTGTTTCTCGGTGGAGTCGCCGTCGCCCTTCACCAGGTTCTGGAAGTACGAATAGTGCGCGTCGACGTGGCGCGAGAGGTTCATGCCCATGAAGCTCGCGAGCTGCAGGAACCCCGGATAGACGCGCCGGAATGCCCCAGGATAGAGCGCCGGCACGGTGTGGATCATGTTCGACTTGAACCAATCGATATCACGCTTTTCGGCGAGCAGGTTCGGCGCCGTCGGCGATTTCCGCGCATCGATCGGCGAACCCATGACCGTCATCGTCGCCGGCGTGCAGGGATCGTCTTCCTCGGCCATCAGCGCAACAGCCGCAAGCACGGCCGGCCCCGGCTGACACACCGCCACCACATGCGTTTGCGGCCCCAACGCGCGCAGCATGTTCATGACGTGATCGATGTAATCGTTCAGATCGAAGCGTCCGGCGATCACTGGCACCATGCGGGCGTCGGCCCAGTCGGTGATGTAAACTTCGTGGTCCGGCAAGAACGCGCTTACCGTGTCACGCAGCAACGTCGCGTAGTGGCCCGACATCGGCGCGACCAGCAGCACGGTCGGATCGACGCGATCGCCGCGGGCTTCCTTCAACTGCTCAGCGTCGCGTTCGAAGTGGATCATGTTCGCCCACGGCGACGACCAAACGCTCTTCGGCGTCACCGGCACATCAGCGCCGTTGATCTTAGTCGTCGGCAGGTTCCAGTCCGGCTTGCGATAGCGGCGCGTCATGGACTCGAAAAGGTCAGCAGCGGCCGCAGCCGTCCGGCCGGCTTCGGTGTCGCCCAGCGGGTTCAGCGGCGAGCGCAGCATCGAGGACTGCATCAGAGCCGCGATGCGCAGCGGCGCCACCGAAAGATGGCCCAGTTCATAAAGCGAATAGAGCATGCAAGCCCTTCTGCTGCGGCGCAGCAACCCACAGGGATAGTGCGCGCGCCCGTGTTTCCAACAAGCTAAGACAACTCAGCAGGCGAGCCTTTCGCATTGCAGCGCCAGGCTGGCGATTATGCCGAAGGTCTTAACCGGCTCCCCCAGGCCAGGTTCCAGCCCTGACCGCTTTCCGTGGCTCAAATGTAGTGGGACCGGTCCAGGGGGCGCAATACGCCCCCGCTTCACATAATCAAGGCAGATCCGTCCGCTCTAGGCCCGCAGCGATACAGGCCTGGATCGCCTCGGGCGAAGCGGGAACAAGCGGGCTGGTAGGATCCAGTCGGTCCGCCCTGTTCATGGTCTGCATGATCGAAACCGTGCGCCAATTGCGATCGAGCACATAGAGCAGCGACGAGTGATCGACGTTGTAGACGTCATCCGGAGCGCCTGCGATCGGCGCCTTCGCATGATGCACCTGAAACGCCCGCGCCGCCGCATTGATCTGCTCGCGGCTACCGCTCAGCCCCACGAGACCGGGTGGAAAGCCGTCAGTGCTGGCATATTCACCCATGCGCGCAGGCGTATCGCGCTCGGGATCGACGGTGATGAGGATCGGCTGGACGTCGTAGCCGCCGGGCGCCGCAAGTGCTTCGCCCAGCGCGTACATGCTGGTCGGACAAATATCGGGGCAGTTTGTGAAGCCGAAATAGATGACCGCAGGTTCACCCGCGAAGTCGGCTTGCGTCACGCGCGCGCCGTTCGCGTCAACAAGATCAATGGGGCCGCCCACGCCATCGGCGTTCTCGATAATGCAGTCGCGCGGGATCGCCGCCTGCCTACCGCCATCACCGTTAGTGCCAACGAGCAACATGGCGCCGAGCGCCGCCAAGCCCGCGACCGCCACGGCTGGCACAACAGCGCCCGTCAGATTTCGGCGCGGCGTTTCGACAGGTTCTGCCATCTTGGAAGCTAGACGCCCCCGAGCCGCTCATATCAACGCGGCGCGACGGCACAGGGGGCGCAATGCCGCAGGCAAAGCTTGAGCAAAGCCTCGAATTTGCGCATGTGGCGGTTTGATGAACCTGCCGCGCATCCCCCTCGTCGCGATGGCTTCCGTTGTCGGCATCTTCGCCGCCGCAGGGCTGTTCATCCTCCCGCAACTCGAAAACAGAGACGCGGCCTGCGAGGTGCGCGAATTCGAAACCTCGCGCTTCATCGTCTGCAGCTTCGACCCTCGCCGCCAAGACATGCGCCTGTACTCCCGCGCGTCTGAGGGGCGTTATCTGCGCGGCTTCGAAGCCTTGCAGCAGCAACTGGGCGCCGACGCCCGCCGTGTTCGCTTCGCTATGAACGCGGGAATGTATAACGACGCCGGCGCGCCGATTGGGCTTTATGTACAAGATGGCGAGGAGCAGAAGGCTCTCTCATTGACCGATGGCCCAGGCAACTTTCATTTGAAGCCAAATGGCGTGTTTTGGCAGGGCCAGGACGGCGCGCTCCATATTGATGTTTCAGAAACCTATGCGCGCGAGCTGCATCAGCCGCGCTGGGCGACCCAATCGGGTCCGATGCTGCTTATCGATGGCGAACTGCATCCGCGCATCGCAGAGGATGGCGTATCGCGCTTCGTACGCAACGGCGTTGGTCTCGTGGATCAACACACGGCGTATTTTGTGATCAGTACCGGCTTTGTCTCTTTCGGCCGCTTCGCACGCTTCTTCCGCGACGAACTACGCTGCCGGGACGCGCTTTTTCTCGACGGCACGGTATCGAGTCTCTGGGCGCCTTCGGTCGGGCGCTTCGACGACAACCATGAGCTGGGACCCATGGTTGTCGTCCTGGATCGCCGTTAGGCGCTCCGGCTCGTCGCGGTCGCGATCGCCGCTTGCGCTTCGGTCAACGCCGCTGCGGTTTGGATTTCATCGGAGTGGATGCGATCGGCGAGCCCCATCAAAGTCGGCCCCGTCACCGCGCCCGCTTGCGCTTCTTCCTCGACCCAGACGCCGCGGCGGCGCGCAATCGCGTCATCCCAGGCTTGGCGCACGCCGCCCCAATACTCGGCCGTATCGGCCCAGTAGGATTCCGCCGCCGCGACCGGATATTCGTTGAAGTGATCATACGTGTTGACGCCGTCCTCGTGAACGATCGCCACCAATTGCCCATCACGCGTGCCGATCTTTTCGTTGTCCTGCTCATGCACCCAGCCGGTCGGCGTCAGCGCGTGGCGGTTGATCGAAAGATACCGTTCGTATGGCGGATTGCGGATCGCATCGCGGCGCGCCAACGGACGCGCGGTCGGCCCGCTCGTCCAGATCGTGCGGCCGTTGGCATAATCCCAACGGCCGACGCCGCCGTAACGCGGCGAGTCATCTGTCTGCCAAACCGTTTGCGACCAGGCGCCCCGCCGATCGGCGCTCGACACGTTGGCGAGCGACCAATAGTTGCGGCGATCGTACACGAGCACGGTGCGCGGCTGATACGTCCAGTCTTGTCGCCAATGCTTGATGACGAAGGTCTGGCCCTCGTGTTCGGCCACCAGCAAATGCTGAAGCTGGATGAAATTGCCCGTGTCGGTGATGACGCGGACGCTTTCATAGCCGCCGCTCGTTTTCGGCTCGAGCGGCGTGTAGTCGCTCACGAACGGCACGGTCTCACGGAAGTTGAAACGCACATGATAATCGCCAGCCATGGCGAGAATAGCCTGGCGATCGCGCTCAACGCCGCTGGCGCGCGCCGTTTGCGCCAAAACAGGCGTCGTGGCCGCGACGCCTGCGCCGGCCAGCGCAAGCATCGAGCCTCTTCGAGTAAGTGACATGCTCATTCTGAAATTCCTCCTTTTTCAGAAACGGTAAGCGATAGAGGCCGAGAAATTTCGACCCGGCTGGGTGAAGGCGTCGCGAATAGGCGACGTCGGCGACACACCGCGCACATCGCTCCACCACCAGTACGTTTCGTCGGTGACGTTGAAGACGCCGACGCGAAGCGTCGCGGCGCCTGTGATGTTCCAGTAGCCAGTCAGATCGAGAATCGTGAACGCATCCGGGCGGAAGTTGCCGGCAGCGTCGTTTTCATCGACTTGCGCTGCGTACGTCACGATCGCCTGACCGCCAAAGACGCCGTCGGGATCGTTGTAGGAAAGTCCCGTAACGATCCGCAGCGGCTCAACGCTCAGCAGCGGCCCGCTGATCGTGCCGGAAGCGGTGCCATCGCTGACAGTCTGATCGCCCTCGGCCCACGATGCGGCAAACGTCAGGCCAAAACCGTTGTCCCACGTCAGATCGGCGCGGCCTTCCAAGCCCCAGATCTGCACTTCGCCGATGTTCACGAACTGAAAGACTGCCGGGTCCATCGGCGTGAAACTGCCTTCGACCACGACTTGCTCGATGAAGTCTTCGTAGTCCGACAAGAACGCCGAGGTCGAAGCGCGCAGCGTGCCGCCCGCGATGCTCACATCACGCAGACGCGCGCCGAGTTCGAGTGACTCGCTGGTTTCCGGGCCAAGGTCCGGGTTGGGGCGCGAGATGTAGCCGAAAGCCGGGTTCGAGAAATACTGGTTCACCTCGCTCGGCGCCGGCGCCTTGAAGCCCTGCGCATAGTTGAAGAAGAAACCGAGCGTATCCGTCGGCCACACGACAACACCGAAGCGCGGCGTCACCCGTGATCCGTCCTGACCAGGCGCAACCGGATCGGGATAGAGCGCATCGACTTCGGGAGAGAGGTCATAATAATCGAAGCGCACCGCGGGGAAAAACACGACGCGCCCGTCGATGAAGCTGATCTCGTCCTGCACGAACAGACCGCCGAGCGTGTAGTCCGTGTTTGGGAACGCGCGCGTGGGAAAGGTTTCGCCGAACGGCGGGACCGTGCCGTCGCGCAGACCCTCCTGGCGCAGTTGAGAATAGTCGCCGCCATAGGCAACGCGGTGCTCCGCAGCGCCCGTGCGGAACGACGAGATGAACTGCGCCTGCAGGCCGAACACGTCGTTCTCGAAAATCGAGAGACGCGTGCGGTCGGCGGCGGTGTTGCGATCTTCCGCGCTGAACTGCTCGGTCTCGCTGGACTGATAGTACACGGCCAAGAAGGCGCTATCGATGAAGCCTTCATTCGGATTATCGAATGTGTAGTCGAGCGTAACGCGTTGGCGTTGGTTCGAGTCGCGGCCGTCAAGATCGATTACCGAAGTAGCAGCCAGTGGCGGCACGGCCCGGCCGGTATAAGCCTCGGTTGTCACTTCACGCTCGCCGTAGTCGGCGGTGAGGCGGAAGCGGTGCGCGTTGTTCGGCTCGAACACGATGCGCCCCAGCACGGCGTCCGAGCTGATCTCCTGCGGATTCGGCGCGGTGCGCGTGCTGTTCAACGAGAAGTTCGCGCCTTGGTTTTCCTGCTCGTGCGCATCGCGGTGTGTGTAGGCAACAAGCGCGGACCACGCATCGTTCAGGCGGAAACCGGCGGAGAGGCCGGTGTTCCAGCTCTCATCGGCGCTGGCATAGCCCGCACGCAGACGCATTCCGAAGTTTTCATCCTCGGCGAGGAAGTCTGTGGGATCCTTGGTGATAAAGCTCACCACGCCGGCCAAGCCATCGCTGCCATAGAGCGCCGACGCGGGGCCGCGAACGATCTCGACCGATTGCAGCAAGTCGAGATCGACATAGTCGCCGCGACCAAACGAGTTCGGGCCGAACGAAAACGCGTCCGGCACGCGGATGCCATCTGTCAGGAACAGAACCCGATTGCCGCCCATGCCGCGGATAGTGAAGCCGGAATTGCCGTCGCGACCGGTCGAACCGAGCGCCGCACCGAAGCGCGAGGGCGCCGTGGAAACAGTGACGCCGGGCTCGAAACGCACGAGGTCCTTGATGTCGGTGTAGAGGTTGGTCTCAATCTCGTCGGCGTCGATTACCGTGACCGCCGTGGGAACGTCGAACGGATCAGTCGGCAGACGGGTCGCAGTGACCGTGAGGTCCGCCTCCGCGACCAGGATTTCCCCCGAATCTTGCGCCGCCGCTGCTCCCGCCAGGCTCAACCCCAGCGCCAGCGCCGATATTCCCCACAACCCCCGCATTTGCGACTCCTTCTCAACTGGAGTCAGCCTTATTGCGATCGCTTCGCAGACTCAATATCATTTTGGCTAGGGTTTTCACGTCAAGCTGTCGCACCTGCCCTTGAGTGGCGGCCGCGCCACGGCGATGAGAGGCGGATGGCCGTCACCGAGCCCCGCCCGCCCGCACCCATTCCAAGCTTCTGGAGCGCCACCAGCCGCGTGCGGATCCGCACGCTGGTGCTGCTGCGTTGGCTTGCGATCGTCGGCCAGACCGTTGCGGTACTTTTTGTTCGGTTCGTCCTGGATGTGGCGTTCCCGCTCGACTGGGCGCTCGCCGCCATTGGCGTCTCGGTTCTTGTGAACCTCGTTCTCACGCGCCGAAGCCAGGAACTTGCGCGCGAGTGGGAAGCGGCCGCGCAACTCGGCTACGACGCCGTGCAACTCGCGGTGCTCTTGGCGCTGACCGGCGGTCTTCAGAACCCGTTCGTTTTTCTGTTCGTGGCGCCGGTGGCGGTGAGCGCCACAGTTCTGCGCCCGGCGGTCACCGCCATGCTCGCTGCGCTGACCTTCGCCTGTGTGGGCGTCATTTCGGTTTTCCGTTTGCCGCTCCCATGGCCGGATGACTCGGTCTTCGTGATGCCGCCGCTCTATCAGATGGGAATAGCCGCGGCGGTGCTCGTGGGCCTTGGCTTCACCAGCGTTTATGCGTGGCGGGTCGCCGCCGAAGAAGAACGGCTCAATATCGCGCTCGCCGCCGTGCAGGCCGTTCTTTCGCGCGAGCAAACGCTTTCGGCGCTTGGCGGCCTCGCCGCCGCCGCCGCTCACGAACTGGGCACGCCGCTGGCCACCATTCACCTCGTTGCCAAGGAGATGGCGCGCGACATCCCGCCGGACGATCCACGCTACGAAGATTTGCAATTGCTGGTCACGCAAAGCGAACGCTGCCGCGCCATCCTCGGTCAGCTCTCGGCCAACCGCGAACGCGGCGACGTGATGATCCAGCGCGCGCCAATCAAATCGCTGCTCGAAGAGGTTGTCTCTCCGCACGAAGGCCTCGGCGCCGAGATCGTCATAGACGCTGAGGGCGAAGGACCGCTCGAAGTGCGGCGCATGCCCGAGATCGTGCACGCGCTCGGCGGCTTCGTCGAAAACGCCGTTGGCTTTGCCCGCACCCGTGTCGACATCGAGGCGCGCTGGAACGCCGAGACCATAGAAATCACGGTCCGCGACGACGGCCCCGGTTTCGCATCCGCCATTCTGAACCGCTTGGGCGAGCCCTATCTCACCGAAAGAGACGAGGAAGGCATTGCGGGCGGCCTCGGCCTCGGCTTCTTCATCTCAAAGACGCTGCTGGAGCGCACGGGCGCGAAGCTGGACGTCCGCAACCGCCGCCCGCCCAACCACGGCGCCATGGTAAAAGCCGTATGGCCGCGTGCGGCAATTGAAGCGCCTGAGCTATGAAAATCGCAAAAAATCTCTAGATAGAGGGCAACTGGAAATAGGTCAGGCTGATGAGCACCGCAGCGCCCCTCGAAGGCGAAAAAACTCTCCTCATTCTTGATGACGATGCGGCGTTCCGCACGCGTCTGGCGCGCGCGCTTGAGCAACGCGGTTTCGAAGTGACCGCCGTCGCCAGCGTCGCCGAAGCCAACGAGATCGCCACCAAGACGCCACCCGCCTACGCGGTCCTCGATCTCCGCCTCGAAGACGGCTCGGGTCTCTCGGTGGTCGAAGCGCTCAACAAGAGCCGGCCCGACTGCCGTGTTGTCATGCTCACCGGCTACGGCGCCATCGCCACGGCGGTCGCCGCTGTGAAAGCTGGCGCCCTCGACTATCTCGCCAAGCCCGCCGATCCCGAGGATATCGTCAAAGCGCTGCTCGCCTCGCCGGACGAAAAGCCGGAACCGCCGGAAAATCCGATGAGCGCCGACCGCATCCGTTGGGAGCACATTCAGCGCGTCTATGAACTCTGCGGCCACAACGTTTCCGAGACCGCGCGCCGCCTCAACATGCACCGCCGCACGCTGCAGCGCATCCTAGCCAAACGCGCGCCGCGCTAAGTTATCCACAAGCGGATCATGAAGCCTCAGCAAGCCATGCGCTGAATGCATTGGCGCGCTCGTTTCGATGCGATAACGACGCTGGCGCTCTTGGCGCCCGACAAGGTGAGGGACATGTCCAACTGGTTCGTAGACAAGCTCGGCCCCGACCCGCGCCGCTCTGGCCAACAAAATTTGAGCGGTCAGACGCTGGCCCAGCGCGCACAGCAACCCCAAGCCGCGGCACAGCAGCGTCAACCGCAACAAGCCGCGCCGCAGCCGGCCGCCCGCGCGCCCGAGCCGCCGCGCCAACAAGCCGCGCCGCCGCCGAAGGCGGCCCAGCCTGCGCCACCGCCACCCGAGCCTGAAAAGAAAAAGAAAAAGGGCTGGTTCTAATCAGCCCTTCGCTTCGGCAGCCTGATCCGCTCCAACGGCGAGAACAGCAGCCCAAGCGTGATCGTCAGCGCAATCGCCGCGATCCAGATCACATAGATGTTCGCGCCCAACTCGCCGCCCGCATACGCGGCGAGCGAGTAGCCAACGCCCTGCCACAGATAGATTGAATAGCCCGACCTGATGAATGGCTTGAGCAGCGGCGACCGCGCGAGCGCTTCAGTCTGCGCCAGCGTGACAAACCGCGCGCCGATCAAGAGCGCCGCCATCCATGCGCACGAGAACAGGAAGAAGACCGCGTTCGGCGGAAACTTGTTGTGCTGCATGTCGAGCGTCACCGCCGCCGGCTGTAATGTTGCCGCGCTCGCCATGCCAAGCGCCGCGAGCACGAGGACCACCGCGTAGTCACCCACGCTCCACCGTTTCGGCATTGCCGCCAGCATGAAGCCGAAGGCCGCCCAGAATGCATAGAACACGGTGTTCTTGATCAGCTGATCGTCCAGCGGCGCGGCAAACGTCACTTGCCCCATGCCGAGAACGACGATCGCCGCCGCGGCCGCAAGCATCCACGGCTTTACGAAGCCGGGCACGCGCTTCGTCACGATCAGCGGCATCAGCGCCGTGACGATCAGGAACGGCGCGACGAACCAAAGATGCCAGCTCAGCATCTTCCATGTGTGGCCAGCCCCGCGCGTCACCGGATTGAGCCAGGCCCAGGCCCGCGCGCCGATCTCCTCGATTGAGAGCGGCCCTTCCCACTTCACAACCGTGACGATCAACGCCGCGACGAACACATAAGCGAGATACGGCACATAAATCCGCACCCCGCGCCGCATGAGAAAGTCGAGATAATTGGCCGGCTGCAAACGCCCCTGCTTTGCGCCCTCACCCAAAAAATACGCCGCGCCCGTGATCAGAAAGATTGGCGGCATCTCGAACAAGAGCCACGAACCCGGCTCGCGCGGCGCTATGCCGAGCCAGAAAATTCCGTGGATCACGATAACGATCCACGCCATCAACAGCCCACGCGCCACATCGAGGCCCGGATCGCGGCCCGCTGGCGAAGGAGGCGCGCCGGCTTGGCTCAATAGATGAGGTGCTTTGCGCGTTCGGCGATCCACGCCTCTTCGTCGGGCACGGTCAACGCATCCAGATCACCCGGCTCTGCGTCCGCGTCATCCACCCATTCACGCAACAGCGGCGAGCCGTTGATCACATCGATCGCGAGCTTATCGAACACATACTCGTACGAAAACTCGCGCCACAATTCGTAGTCTGGATAGAGCCGCCGGATCGCCTTGAACGCCAGCGATTGCACGCGCCACGGCTTGAAGGCTTCGTGATTGTAGTAGGCCGGGTCTTCGCAATGGATCTGCACGCCATGGCAAAGCTGGCCTTCCCATTTGTGGAAGGTCGGCTCGAACCAAATTTCCCGCAGCTTGCAGCCCTTAAGCCAATGCGGCGCCAAGCGCTCCATCTCCCGCATCACATCGCGCGCATTGATGTCGGCGGCGCCGAACAGTTCGAGCGGCCGCGTGGTGCCGCGCCCTTCCGATAACGTTGCGCCTTCCACCATCACCGTGCCGGCATAAGCACGCGCCATCCAGAGATTTGGCGCGTTCGGCGACGGGTTCACCCACGTCCGCGAACTGATCGGCCAGCCATAGCCCGGCGCTTCATCGGGCCGATAACCTTCCATCTCGATCACGCGGTACGAGACGTTCAGCTTGTAGTGATCGATGAACCAGCGCCCGAGTTCACCGAGCGTCATGCCATGACGCATTGGCATTGGCCCGGCGCCGACAAAGCTCTCCCAGCCGCGCCGCAACGTCAGGCCTTCAACGGGGCGCCCCGCCGGATTGGGGCGATCCAGCACCCAGACTTCTTTCCCGTCCGCCGCGCACGCTTCGATCATGTAAAGCAGCGTCGTGATAAACGTGTAGATGCGGCAGCCCAGATCCTGCAGATCGATCAGCACGACGTCGAACGTCGACATCATCTGACCCGTAGGCCGGCGCTGATCGCCGTACAGGCTGAACACCGGAATGCCGAACACAGGATCGGTGTAGTCGCGCGACTCCACCATGTTGTCCTGCTTGTCGCCTTTCATGCCGTGTTGCGGCCCAAATGCCGCCGTCACCCGCACGTCATCGAGCGCCATCAAAGCATCGAGCGTATGCGTGAGATCGCGCGTCACCGAGGCCGGGTGCGCCACCAAAGCGACGCGCTTGCCCGCCAGCGCCGCGCGCAGCGACGCATCTTCCAGCAAGCGATCAATGCCAAACTTCATGGCAGCTCCAACACGAATCCATCGGCGTGGTGAAAGTCAGGCTTACCCGGCGGATGCTTCAGCGCCCAGTACGACTTCACACCGCTTGTTTCCTCAATCACTGCCGTCAGCGCCAGCTGCCACGGCTCATCGCTCGCAGGCAGGTAAATCAGCGCATCGACGTCAATGTGCGTTGCGTTCGCGCCGGTGATGATGGCGGGCGGCGAAAGCTCCGCCAGCGCCATGCCTTCGCGATAGTCGGTGAAATGATACGCCGCCCATTTGCTCGATGGCGACAGATTGAACTCGTAATAGCCCGAGCCTGGCGCGCTTTCGACGAACGCTTCAAAACATGTGGTTTGCCACAGCTCGTCGGCACGCAACGGCGCCGACGCCGGCGCCAACCGCACCTCTGCAATCCGCCCCGCCACGGTATAGCGCAGCGCCAACATCCCCGGCTGCGGCCGCGCCACCGCGACATCGATTCGATCGACGGCTTGGCTAGGCGTGTCGGGGTGGCAGATGAGTTCGTGAACCACGCGCCCACCTAGCACAACAAACGCTTAAGACGCAGTAACGCCCTCAGGCCGCTTGGCCTTCGGCGCAAATAGCCAGAACGCCGCCGCGCCGAACGGCGTCGATGCGCTAAACACCCAGCCATCGAAGACCGAGCCGCTCCACGTCGCGCCGGCGCCAAAGAGCTGCACCGAAACCGGCAGAAACGAGAGCGCGTTGGTCCCGGTGTTCGCATAAATCGTTCCAACCCCGAGCGCGATGGCGATGAGCCAAACCCAACGCGGCCTCAGGCCCGGGCGAAACAGCGCAACCAGAAACGTAATCAGCGTGAAGACCGGAACGATCACGGCTGCCACGATCACGCCCTGCACGCCGGGCGGCTCGGAGGCGAAGGCGAACGTGTTCTCCGCAAGCTCTTCGCGCGTCACGACGTTCACATGAAAGCCGGCCACCTTCCATGGATCGGCGGCGGCTGCGCGATAGAGCGACGTCTCCGCGCGCACCACATGGCCCGGATACTCATATTCGTGGATGCCCCAAAGACGATTTCCGCCGGTCCCCGTCTGCACCCGGAAAGTCGTCAGCCGCGACGATGCCGCCTCGCCGGGCGGCAGCAGCGCCTGGATGCGATCGATCTCGGCCTGCGTGGCCTCATTGCTCTCCACCAGGCTCGCGATCAGGTCACCGTCACGCCCATGGCTCACAGCGTCGTAGGGCGCGGCCAGCGCAGACCTGTCTTGCTGGTTGAGACCGGCGGCAAAATCCGGCCGCCAGGCGCCCGTTCCCATCACCACCAGACTCGCCATGCCGCCAGCGACAAATAGGATCGCCACCAGCGCCAAGATCGCGCGTCCCCACGGCATCTTCGCCTCCCTGCGCTTGGCCCTGGCGTCTTCGCGCCAATCACGCGCGCCGGGAGCGTGCGGGTTGCCCGCCGACAATGTCAAATGCAGCGCCAGACGCGGGTTCTCGCTTCGACTTAAGGCAGTCGGCATGCTATCGGCCCGCCACTATGACCACCGAAGCCACCGTCCAATCCCAATTCCTCCGCGACGCCATCGCGCGCGGACAATTCCACCAATGCACCGACCTTGAAGGCTTGGACAAAGCCGCCCTCGCGGGCGTCACCGGCTATATCGGCTTCGACATGACGGCGCCCTCGCTCCATGTCGGCAACCTCACCCAGATCATGTACCTGCGCCGCCTTCAACAGGCTGGCGGCAAGCCGATCGTGCTGCTCGGCGGCGGCACCACGCGCGTCGGCGATCCCTCTGGCAAGGAAGAGATGCGCCAGCTCTTGAGCGAAGAGCAGATCCTCAAGAACACAAACTCGATCCGCGGCACCTTCGAGAAATTCCTGAAGTTCGGCGATGGCCCGAGCGACGCCATCCTCGTCGACAATTCCGAGTGGCTTCTGAAGCTCAACTATCTCGATTTCCTGCGCACGGTCGGCCGCCACATGAGCGTCAACCGGATGCTTTCGATGGACTCGGTGAAGCTCCGCCTCGAACGCGAGCAGCCAATGAGCTTTATCGAATTCAACTACATGATCCTGCAGGCCTACGACTTCGTGGAGCTGAAGAAGCGCTACAATTGCGATTTGCAAATGGGCGGCAGCGATCAGTGGGGCAATATCGTCAACGGCGTCGAACTCGGGCGCCGCATGGAGCAGTTCGAACTCTTCGGACTAACGCAGCCGCTGATCACCACCGCAAGCGGCGCCAAGATGGGCAAAACCGCCGACGGCGCCGTCTGGCTCAACGCCGATATGAAGAGCCCGTACGAATATTGGCAATACTGGCGCAACACCGAGGACGCCGACGTCGGCCGCTTCCTCAAGATCTTCACCGATCTTCCGCTCACTGAGATCGCGCGCCTCGAAGCGTTGCAGGGCGCCGAGATCAATGACGCGAAGAAAGTCCTCGCTACTGAGGCGACCGCTCTGCTCCACGGCCGCGAAGAAGCAAACAAAGCCGAGGAAGCCGCCCGCGCCACGTTCGAACAGGGCGCGCGCAGCGATAATCTGCCGACCTTCTCCGTCACCAGCGAAGAACTCAGCGCCGGCATGCGCATCGGCGCTGCTTTTCAGCGCGCCGAACTCGTCGCGTCCAACGGTGAAGCCAAGCGCCACATTGCCGCCGGCGCGCTGCGGGTGAATGACGCCGCCGTGCCAGACGAAGGCAGGACGCTGACCGCCGCCGATCTTGTAGACGGCGCGATCAAGCTGTCACTCGGCAAGAAGAAGCACGCACTGCTGCGCGTAAGCTAGGGCGAGGCGTCCGCCACGGATGCTGAAGCCGGCGCGACCGGATCAGGCGCGACCGGTGTCGAACCCGATGGATTGAACATATGGCCGCCGCTGCCTCCGCCCACGGAGCCTTGCGGTTCTGGCTGTGGGAGCGGCTCGAAAATGCGGCGCAAGATGCCAGGCGTCAGGGCGGAAACTGGGTTCACGCCGACGCGCGGCTCAGCAGCTTGACCGTTAATCGAATAGGTCATGCCGAACACGCCTTCGCCACGGCGCGAAACCAGAAGATCGCCAATCACAGGGATGCTGCCGAGCATCGAGAGGTTCAACAACGGCGACGGCGCGACGACGCCATCGATGTCCAGATTGTCGGCGCGAATGTCGTAACTGCCCGAGCCTGTTAGCCCCAGCGACGGCCCGGCCATCCGGCCCTCAGTGAATTGCAAGCGATCGTTTGCATACGTCATCTGTGCATCGAGCGCCGAGAAACCGATGCCATCGCCGTTGAGCATCTCGACCAGTCCGGTCAACGACCCAGCCGATGAAAGCAGCCGCGCCATCGCCGGCAAGCGCACGACCTGGAAGTCACGCATCTCAACCGTAAACCGCGCCTGGCTTTGCGCGCCGCCGCGCCAATCGCCATCCGCCGAAGCCGAACCGCCAACCACGTTCTCCGCGCCAGTCAGCGCGCGCACCGCAAAGCCCGCATCACCGGCGCGGAAGCGCACGCGGCTGCGTGCATCGCCCGCACGCGCGCCGAGCGTCAACGAGAACGGCTCGCCGCCGGGCGAGCGGCCTTCGGCGGAAAGCGTCATCAGCCCGTTGCGCACTGTCGCGACCTGAACGTTTGCGTCGGCCAATGTTGCGCCGCCGCGCATCTTCAAGCGATCGACAATGACGCTCGCGCGCATCGCGCCGGAATTGTTTGAACCGCCGGCGGCGGCCATCGGCGTTGCTGTCGGACGATCGCCTGGCGCGGTGTCACTGCCCATGAACGGCGCCGCGTCGAACATCGCGCCGCGCACGTTCACTTCGAGCGCCCCATCCAAGGCCCGCGCTGCGGTCACACGCGCATCCGAACTGCCTTCGACAATGAGACGCGGCAGGTCGACCTCCTGCACGCTGTTATCGCGCGCCAAACGGACGCGGCCTTGCGCCAGCAGGCCGGCCCCGCGCGCATCGATCTCGTTGAACGCCAAACCGCCGTCGCTTTGGCGTTGAACGGTGAACTGGGCCGACGCCGCCTGCCCGGCCCGTTTGGTCCAGAAGCCGCGCGGCAGTTCCACCGCCGCATTGCGCAGATCAAGATCGATGCGCGCATTGTCGACATCGAAGCCCTGACCTTGGCCGGTGACGGTGACGCCGATGCGTCCCTGCGCATAGCGCGCGATTGGATAACCGAGCCGGTCTAAATCGTCGGCGTCAAAATCACCTGAGATTTGATACTCGGAAGACGTCCGCACGTTGGCCCCCCGGCGGCCAATGCGCTCAGTCCAGCGTACGTTCTGAATGGCCGACTGCCCAGCACGGATCGGCCCGCTCACGGTGACCGCGCGCTGATCGCCTCGCACGGTGAGATGCCCTTGGCTCAGCGCCACGCGCCGCGTCGTCATGCTGCCGGCGAAATCTCGGATCGTGCCGTCGACAGTGAAGCGCCAATCCTCGAACGGCGCCTCGCGCACCATCGGCCGCTGGATGCGCAATGTCATGTTCGAGCGCCCGGTCGCCGTCGCGGCATCGACCGGCAAACGCTCGCCCAGCGCAATCGGCTCCATGGCCAGGACTTCCAACACTTGGCGCGCTTCGCCTTCCGCGCGCGCCGAAACCGTCAGCATGGCGCCTCTGGGCTTGAACTGCGGCGCTTCCACGCGGCCGTTCGTAAGCGTCATGCCATGGAAGCGCGCTTCCGGCACCGTCAGCTCAAAACTGTTGCCGCGCAGCACACCCGAGCCCCGCGCGTGCGTGACCGGCGACATCGTCGAGATGAACTGCATCGACGCATTGCTGACATTGAACCGGACATCGACAGCATCGTTGTTCAGCGCGCCGTCGGCCAAATCAGCCGGCGTGATGTTGAGACGCACAGTTGCGTCCGTGATGCGTCCGCCTGTGATCGTCCGCGCCAGATATTCGCGCGCGCTCTCACCCAAGCCGATGGGCCAGGCATGCATCACCTCGCGCGCATCGACCGCGCCATCGACGGCGCCTTCCAGTTCGACGCCCAACCGCGTGCGCCCGCCAACGTCGGCCCAATAGAGGCGGCCAGCGCCGTTGAACGTGCCTTCGCCGGTGCGGCCGGTGAGCTGGCTGAAACGGATCGAGCGCTCGGCGGAGGTGATCGCGCCAGCGATCTGCACGTTCGAAAACGCCAGCGGCTCGGCAAAGGTCCCCGGCACATCGAGCCGCATCGAAGGCAGTGAAATGTTGAACGCCGCCGGTTGATTGGGCGCCGCGCGCATGATCGCAGACACATCGCGTACGCGGATCTCGCCGCCGACGCGGGTGCGATCGCCCGCCAGCGAAATCTGATCGATGATCAGTTCATCACTTTCGATATCGTAACGCCCATTCAAGCGCCCGCCGCTCAGATTGAAGCGATCGCCCGCGACGTCAGCCGAGCCTTCGCCGACAATGACCTCCCCTTCGAAGCGGTTGACGCCGGCTTCGCGGTCCATGCCCACGGAAATGTTCATCGTCACCGGCGCGTCGAGGCCTGCGAATGGCCCGAGCGCCGCCTGCGAGAAGAGCGCGCGCGGGCGCGCATTCTCGGCGCCAAATTCGATTACGGCGCTCTGGAAGCGCGTGTCCGTGGTGATGCGCAGCGAGGCGGGCGCGACACCCTCAGCGCCTTCCAATTCGGCGCCGGCTCGCAGCGCCAGCGCGCGCCCGCGCCGCGCCAGTTCAAAATTCGCGGCGTCAGCATTCCACCGGCCGCCGCCCGCTTCGTCGATCAAGGTCAGCCGCGCGCCGCGCACCGAAATTTCCCGCAAGCTGCCGCCGGCGCCGACAGGCTTGAAGGCATCCTCCATGCTGTCGAGCACACGCGCGACCCGTTCTTCGAGCGACTCGTTACGCGGCGCTGGCGGAATGATGATGTCGGGCGGCGCGCCTTCGGGGCCGAAGGCAATGTGCATCGCGCCGTTCGGGCGGCGCGTGAATGTCATGGCGCCGCCAATAAATTCGGCGCGCGAGACAGAAATCCGCCCAATCAGCAGCGGCAGCACATCAAGCGAAATGCGCGCTTCATCCGAGCGCGAGAGCACGCCGCCGCGACCGTCCTCGACGCTGACCCCTAACGCCCGAAGCTCCAGAGCGCCCTGTTGGCTCCAAATCAGCTGAACCCGCTCAATGCCGACCGGCCGGCCCGAGCGCGCCTCGCTCAGTTCGGTCTCGATCTGCTCGCGCATGGAATTGAGCTCGATCGGGCCCTGGCTGAACCGCCACCAAGCCACGCCGAGGCCGATCGCGAGCGCCGCGACCAGTCCGAGAACAATCTCGACAGCAATTAGCGTCGAGCGGCGGATCATCCAGCGTGCTCCAACGCCCCTCGCAAGCATCTAGCGCGATTTAGGTTTTTGACGCAAAGCAAAGCCCCAGCCCGGCCGCAGTCAGCGGCGGGCCGAGCGGCCAACCCAATACTCGGACGGCCGCGAGCCTGGAGGCTCCCGATGGCTAAATCGACGCTCAAACCTGGCGACCCCGCACCCCCCTTTGATCTGCCGGCGGCCGGGGGCGGGCGCGTCAGCTTGGCTGGCCTTAAGGGCAAGCGCGTCGTCCTCTACTTTTATCCAAAGGACGACACACCCGGTTGTACCCTGGAAGCCCTAAACTTCACTGAAAAGACGAAGGCTTTTGCGGCTGCGAACACCGTCGTCGTCGGCGTCTCCCGCGATAGCGTCGCCAAGCACGATAAATTCGCGGCAAAACATGGGCTCAAGGTGCAATTGGGGGCCGATGACGAAGGCCTAGTCACTGAGGCCTATGGCGTCTGGGGCGAGAAGACCCTCTACGGGCGCAAATTCATGGGGATAGAGCGGGCCACTTTTCTCATCGATGCGAAGGGAAAGATCGCCCACGTCTGGCGCAAGGTCCGCGTGCCAGGACATGTGGAAGACGTATTGAAAGTGGTTAACGCGCTAGACGCGAAATAGCGGCGTCTTTTACTGTGATTTCACAGTTTTGGCGTGGTTCTGGCAGATGAGCGTTAAACAAGCTGAAATTCCTGTAAACGGCAGTGGGTCTCTGTTGCATTTCGGGATGCTTTCAGGTTGAGATGAAATCTGGCGGGGCAAACGAACAGTTTGTGTTTAGGTAAATGGGCGGTGGCGGACCATGAGCCAGTTCGGACATCGGGCGCGGTCGTTATTCGATCGCATGTTCCCGGAGCGGCAGATCTATCATCGTAGCGGCGGCACGGTCCGTTACGTCTCTCTTTCTCCCGGGAAACAGGCTCTGCTGGCGCTGAGCGCCGTTGGTCTTGCCGGCTGGTGCGTCTACGCGACCACCAACACCCTGCTCGAAGGCCCGCAAGCGACCGCCTCGAACGCTGAAGTCGAGCGTGAACGCGCCAAGTACGATCGCTGGCTCAACGAAAGCCGCGCCCAAGCCGCCGCTTCGCAAGCCCTCCTCGAAGAACGGACCCGCCAGTTCGACCGCGCCACGGCCGATTTCGAGTCCCGCCACGAAGTTCTCCGCTCCTTGCTCGAATATGCCGGCGGCGCCTCGCTGCAAGTCGCCGCCAACCGCCCGATCGAGCGTGACGGCGCCCGCATCATCATGGCCGCTTCGATTGACGAAGCTGAGCCCCGCCAATCGCGCGCGGTCGCGTCTGAGCCCTACCAAGTCACCACCGTCGGTTTCCGCGCCCGCACCGAAGCGCTGGAAAGCGATCAGGAGCAAACGCTCTCCGAACTCGAAGACAGCGTTGTCGAGCGCAGCGAGCAGGTTCGCGGCGTTCTCCGCCTCACCGGCGTCTCGATGGCCTCGCTCACCGGCCCGGAAGCTGACGCGCAAGCCGGCGGCCCTCTCGTGCCGCAAGACTTCGTCGCTTACCTGCGTGACAGCGGCCTGAACCCAGCCTTCGCCGAGCGCGTCGCCCAGGTCGCCGCGCGCGTCACTGAATCGCGCCGCCTCGATGGCATCGCGAACTCGACGCCGCTCGCCGCCCCTGTGGCCGTCGATTACCGCGAGACGTCTGGCTACGGCCAACGCATCGACCCGTTCACCGGCCGCCCAGCCTTCCACTCCGGCCTCGACATGGCCGCCTTCGAGCGCGCGCCTGTTGTCGCGACTTCGCCGGGAACTGTGGTTTTTGCTGGCACCCGCTCCGGTTATGGCTACACCGTGGAAATCGATCACGGTCACGGCTTTAAGACCCGTTACGCTCACTTGCGCGACATTCAGGTTGAACGCGGCGCTCAAGTCGCGATCGGCCAACGCATTGGCTCAATGGGTTCGACGGGTCGTAGCACCGCCACACACCTGCACTATGAGGTGTGGTTCCGCGGCCGGGCGGTTGATCCGGTCAACTTCTTGAGGGCAGGACGGCATGTTCACGAACAAGGGTAACTCTCGTACGGATTCGAACTTGCCAGCTCTTCCTGAACCTACTCAGCAACGTCGTACCTCGCCGGTTCGCACCGGCATCGCCTCGATCATCGCCAACGGCGTGAAGATCACCGGCACGATCGACGCTGACGGCGCTGAACTCCAAGTCGACGGCGAGATCGAAGGCAATGTTCGCGGCGGTTCACTCACCGTCGGCGATACGGGCATGGTCAAAGGCGACGTCGTCTCTGAAAGCGTCACCGTTCACGGCCGCGTCGAAGGTTCGGTGCGCGCACGCAAAGTCATGCTCGCCCGCAACGCTCACGTCCTTGGCGACATCGTCCACCAATCGCTCTCGGTTGAGATGGGCGCGGTGTTCGAAGGTCAGTGCCGCTATCTGCAGGATCCGCTCTCGCAGTCCGGCCCCGGCGCGCCGTCGCAGCCGCAAGTTGTCCCCTCGCAAGATCGCTCGAATGCGTTTGGCGGCGGCAATTCGGTGTTCGGCGAACCCTCGAACGACGACCGCATGGTCTCGGGCGTGATCGTCACCGGTTCGAACTAAGCTTTAGTCCAAACGGACAGACGAAGGCCCGGCGAAAGCCGGGCCTTTTGTTTTCTTGCGCTCAATGCCAGGCGCCCAAGATCAAACCGATCAGCGTGAATTGCAGCGTGTGATAGCCGCCATTGATCAGAAACAGCGTCAGCGATTTGCGTTCGAACAGATAATTGATGCCGAAGCTTGCGCTCACCCAACACAGGCCGGCCGTCAGCCCGTAGAGCGCGCCCGTCATCGCATCGACCTGCCCGCCCAAGAACACCGCGAACGACGCGGATGCGATCAGCGCCAAAACGAACGAGCCGCCGAAGATCAGACCCATATTGCCATTCTTGATTTGCTCGTCGCTCAAACCGGCCGCGTTCTGCCACGCCTTGGCGAAGAGCGCCGAATACCAAGCTCCGCCCAAGACAAACGAACTCACTGCCGCGGCAAGCACCGCGAGCCAATTGATCTCCATCTTTCCCTCCCTTGCACGCCGTTACGCCGGCGCTTTCGCCGCTCTCTCCAGCAGTTCGAAATGCTCGCGCAGCTGCTTCACCGCGCGATCGAAATACGAAACATCGAGGTGCGTGCGCGCTTGCATGACGCCGCCTTCCATCGCCGTCAGCACGAATTGCGCGAGCGCCTTTTTGTCTGTCCCGCGCGGCAGGCGTTTTCCCGCTGCGTCGAGGCAGCGCTCGATGGCGTCCGTCCAGTTCTGGAAATTCGCCGCCAGCAGATCGCGCACCTTCGGATCAGGCTCGTGCAGCTCCAGCGCCAGCGAGCCGATCGGGCAGCCATAAGTGCAATCGGACTCGACGATCATCGTGCGATAGCCGTTCAGCAGCGCGAAAATCTTCTCGATCGGATCGTCGACCTGTCCCCACGCCGGCTCGAGCAGCATCTCCTCGATGCCATCGCGATACGCTTCAAGCACGCCGATCAGCACGTCCTGCTTCGAGGGAAACACATGATAGAGGCTGCCGGAGTTGAGCTGCGTCCGCGAAAGCAAGTCCGCGATCGACGTGGAATTGTAGCCCTTCAGCCAAAACAGCTCCATCGCCGCCTGAATAATCTTCTCGCGCGCTGTTTGAGGGGCCATCGTCCACTCCGCCGCCACATGCTGACATCGCCATAGATTGCGACATCGCGTGTTTCACGCCGCCTTGTTTGAACGATCAATCAAGAGGCGTCAAGTCGCGGCAGTCTAGGTCTGCTGGGGCACGATCTCGGCATATTCCGCTTCGGTGAGGGCAAGCGATCCCACGGGGAGACCGCCGCCTTGCGCCACAAGCACGCTTAGGTGGCGCTTGAACAAGCGCCCCTCGCGATAGAACAGCGCCGCATGAGGTCCTTTATCCGTGTCTGCGCGAAAGGCGCAGGCGCGCACGTCTGGTCCCTCGGGCCAAGCCGAACGCATCGGCACAAAACCGAGTGCACGGAAATTCGTGATCGTCAGCCCCGCCATGTCGCAGAGCGCCTTCACCGCACGGAACGGCGCCGACGCGCGCAACGTCTCGGCCCGCACGCGATCGGCTTCCATTTTGCGGCGTGGCATCAGCTTGTTCGCTTGCGCCACGCGCTGCAGATGGCCGGTCATCTCCGCGTCCGGCGCGATCGTCAGCTTCCGCAGGCTCTTCAGCCACGTCTTGTGACGCGCCGTGAGCGGTTCTTTGACTTCGATCTCCGCAAAGCGATTGTCCAAATCCTTCAGCGCGGCCTTGGCTGAGCGATAGTCGTGCTCGGCCGCGATCTTGCGCGCCGCGGCGGGCGTGGCGCGCTTCAACCGCACCAGCAGATTGAATATTTCGAGATGCGGGTCGGCGAGCATGCTTTTCAAACCGGCGCCGGCGCACCGTAGCGCGATCTCATCGCCACCGCGATTGGCGAAATACTGATCGTGGCCGCCGCCGCTCACCTGCGTGAAATAATCGCGCGCGTAGTAGCTCCACAGCGCCTCTTGCGCGAACTCGCCCGGCAAGAACTGCGCCTGATTGATGAGCGCATCGACCCAGGCATCGACGGCCATCACGATCTGCGCCGGATCGCTGTGCTCCGCCGCGCTTTGTGGCACGACGATCTCATCGCTGAGCAAGCCTTGAAACGTCGTCAGCGGCGAGGCGCCGGTGCAGCGCTCGCGCTGATGCTGCACGATCCAGGGGACCGGCGCTTCAATGGTCTCGGACGGTGTATCCGCCGCTTCGAAATTCATGGGCCCCCGCCCAATCGCTAATCGATGTCTTCCACCTGCTTGTCGCCCGCGCCGCTCACGCGCGCCGCCAGCGAGGCCGCCATGAACTGATCGAGATCGCCATTCAGGACCCCTTGCGTATCAGAGGTTTCAACACCTGTCCTGAGGTCTTTGACCATCTGATACGGCTGCAAGACGTACGACCTGATCTGCCTGCCCCAGCCGATCTCGGTTTTGCTGTCCTCAAGCTGCTGGGCGGCCGCCTCGCGCTTCTGCAATTCTAGCTCGTAGAGCCGCGCGCGCAGCATGTCCCACGCCGCGGCGCGGTTCTTGTGCTGCGACCGCTCAGCTTGGCAGGCGACGACAATGCCAGTCGGGATGTGCGTGAGGCGCACGGCGGAGTCTGTCTTGTTGATGTGCTGACCGCCCGCGCCGGAAGCGCGGTAAGTGTCGGTGCGCACGTCCTTGTCGAGGATTTCGACTTCGATAGAGTCATCGATTTTCGGGTACACCCACACGCTTGCGAACGAGGTGTGACGGCGCGCGTTCGAGTCATAGGGGCTGATGCGCACCAGCCGGTGCACTCCCGCTTCCGTCTTCAGCCAGCCATATGCGTTCTCGCCCTGCACAAGCAGCGTCGCTGACTTGATGCCGGCAGTGTCGCCGGCTTGTTCTTCGAGGATTTCGGTCTTGAACCCGCGCGCATTCGCCCAGCGCGTGTACATGCGCACGAGCATCTCGGTCCAATCTTGGCTCTCAGTGCCGCCGGCGCCGGAATTGAACTCGATGTAAGCGTCGTTGCCATCGGCCTCGCCGGAGAGCAGCGCTTCCAGTTCAGCTTGCGCGGCGCGCGTCTGCGCCGCCTGCAAACTCGCCTGTGCTTCAGCGATCAGGCTTTCATCGCCCTCCGCTTCCGCCATCTCGGCCAATTCGACACTGTCGCGCAGACCGCGTTCGAGCGACAGAATCGCGTTCATCCCGTTCTCGAGCTTCGTGCGCTCGCGCATCAGCTTTTGGGCTTTCTCCGGATCGTTCCAGAAATCCGGGCGCTCTGAGAGCGCGGTCAGTTCATCAAATCGGACTTGGGCGCGGTCCCAGTCAAAGACGCCTCCGCAGCAACGCGACGGCGGATTCGATTTGTTCAGCCAGAGCGGCGATTTCAGCGCGCATGTTTCTCTCGAGGCAGTAGGCAATGGGCAGTCGGCAATAGTGAGTAGGGATCGAACGGTCGAAACTCAACCCACCCTACTGCCCATTGCCTACTGCCTCAGTAGAGTCCGCCCAGATCCTCGTCTTGCCGCTGCTGGGGTCGCTGCTCGTTCGGCGTATCGGCGCCGCCGAGGCCTTGCAGCACGCGCGGATCGATCGGATCGGTGCCGCCGAAGATGAACGGCGACGAGCTAACGTCGCGCGTCGGCTCGGTACCTGGACGAAACGCCTCCAGAATCGTCTGCGTCGTCGAGGCGTTTGGCAGGCCGCCGGTCAGATAGTCGATACGCACCAGGCGCGCGCCGGCCGGGATGCGGAACGGCGTCGGCGGGGTGTCGCGCAACGCTTCACGCATAAAGTCGCGGAAGATCGGCGCCGAGATGCGGCCGCCGGTTTCGCCTTCGCCCATGTCGCGCGGCGTATCGAAGCCAGCCCAGACGCCGACAACGAGATCCGGCGAGAAGCCGATGAACCACGCGTCCTTGTAGTCGTTGGTCGTGCCGGTCTTGCCGCCGAGCGGGAAGCCAAGCGAGTTCACCGTCGTCGCCGTGCCACGCTGCACCACGCCTTCTGCCATCGACACGATCTGATAGGCCGTCACCGCATCCAGCACTTGCGCGCGTGCGTCGGGCAGCGTCGGCGCCCGCTGGCCCGACCATTCTGCACTGCATTGCGGGCACTCGCGCTGATCGCGGCGGAACACGGACGCGCCGGTGCGATCCTGAATACGGTCAATCAGGATCGGCGAAATTTGGCGCCCGCCATTGACGAAAATGCCGTAGGCCGTCGTCATCCTGAGCAGCGTCGTTTCACCGGCGCCCAGCGCCAACGCGAACACCGCCGGCGTGCGATCGCCATAGACGCCGAGACGGCGGCCATAGTCGAGAATGCGCTCCGGGCCCATCTCGTAGGCCACGCGCGCCGTCATCGCGTTCCGCGACATTTCCAATCCACGGCGCAGTGTCGTCGGGCCGTAGAACTCACGCGTGTAGTTCTCCGGCGACCAGTTCGAGCCGTCGCCCGCTTCGATCGCCAAGGGAGCATCATCCACCAAAGTCGCCGGCGTCAGGCCGTAGTCCAACGCCGCCGCATACACGATCGGCTTGAACGAGGAACCCGGTTGGCGCTGCGCCTGCGTCGCGCGGTTGAGGCCGTTCGCATCGTTGAACGAATAACCGCCGACCATCGCCAAAACCCGGCCGGTGTGCGGATCCATAGCGACAAGCGCGCCTTGGATTTGCGGCACTTGTTTCAGGTTGTAGCGGCCGTTCGAAGCGCGTGTTGCATAGACAATCGCGCCACGGCGCAACGCCCGCGCAGCCTCGCGGCGCGCGCCTTGCGCCGCCCATTGGGCGTCGTTGTCGCCGACGCGGCCGGTTTGGCCGTTTTCATCCGTCAACGTGATGGCGCCGTTGCCCGTCGCGGTGACCATCGCGCGCAACCATCCGGAGAGCTGCGGCGCGGCCGCCGCTTCACGCAACTGCGCCTGCACATCACCCGCCGGATCGCCGGTCGCGATCGGCCCACGCCATTCGTGGCGGCGATCATAATCCTCCAAGCCACGCCGCAGCGCTTGCGCCGCCGCCAGTTGCAGGCGAGTGTCGATCGTCGACCGGATCGAGAGGCCGCCATCATAGAGCGCGTCTTCGCCGTACTGCTCTTGCACCTGCCGGCGCACTTCTTCGACGAAATGCGAAGCCGCAATGTACTGATCGCCGGCAAGGCGGTTGCGCACTTCAAGCTCCGAAGCGCGCGCGGCTGTCGCTTGCTCTTCGGTGATGTAACCACGATCCAGCATCCGGCCGATCGCGTAATTGCGGCGGTCCATCGCGCGTTCGCGGTTGCGCGGCAGCTGATAGTTCGCCGGACCCTTCGGCAGAATGGCGAGATACGCCGCTTCCGAGACCGTGAGCTCCGAAAGCGGCTTGTCGAAATAGTTGAGCGCCGCAGCCGCCACGCCATAGGCGCGGTTGCCGAGATAAATCTGGTTCAAATAGAGTTCGAGAACGCGATCCTTATCAAGCACGCGCTCGATACGTTGTGCGACCAAACCTTCGCGCAGCTTCGTCCAGATCGCGCAGAACATGCCGCCGATGCCGCCGGAGCAGCTGGCGGCGCGGCCGGTGAGCATGTTGCCCGCGACCTGTTGCGTGATCGTAGAGGCGCCCTGGATGCGGTTGCCCTGGATGACATCGAGCGGAATGCGCAGCACCGCGCGCGCCAAACCCTGGTAGTCGATGCCGGAGTGTTCAAAGAAGCGCGCATCTTCGACAGCGACAAACGCGTTCTTCACGTGATCCGGAATCTGCTCGATCGGCACGAACACGCGCTGCTCGCGTGCGAACTCCGCCACCAACGCGCCGTCGCCGGCGTGCACGCGGCTGGTCACCGGCGGCTGATAATCCTGCAGGTCTTCGAGGCTGGGCAGGCCTTGCAGCGCCGCGATCAAGAAGATGATCACCGCCAGCACGCCCGCGGCCACGGCTATGCCTAGGCCGATGAGAATCTTGCGCCACGGAACGCCGCCTCCGTCGCCGCCGCCACGTGGTTCGCGATAATCACGACGATCGTAATCGTCGTCGTAATCGTCATCTTCCCAACCGCGGTCGTAAGAACTTGTTCGCGACATTGCGCCCCGCTTCTGCGCGCTAATTACCCAATCCGCCCGGCCTCGCCCCGCAATGAGGCGCGATTAAGGCCAGCACGGCATCTCGAATGTATCGGAATTAGCTTAAGATTCGCGCCAAATTTAGCCCACAGACGCGTACTGCGCAGTGGGCGCGAAGTAGGCGTCCACCGCGTCGGCCATGGCCACGGCCATGCGCGTCCGGGCGCGAGGATCGTTGAGACGGCGTTCATCGACGGCGCTGCTCAAAAACCCGGTCTCAATCAACACCGCAGGCACGTCCGGCGCGAGCAGGACGAACAGCCCAGCGCTGCGGTGGGTATTCCGCACCAGCGGCGCGACCTCGCCAAGCTTCGGGATGACGACCTGCGCAAACTCAGCCGAGCGGTTGGTCGTTTCGCGCTGGGTCAGATCCAAGAGAATATCGCGCGCAACAGCTTCGCGTGCGTTGCCAAGGTCGATGTCCCAGTTTTGAGAGGCGACCATATTCTGCGCTCGCGCCTGCCCGCGGTCCGAGAGCGTGTAAACTGAGGCGCCAGTCGTGGCCGGGTTCGGGCTCGAATCCGCGTGGATCGAGATGAAGAGATCAGCGTGCTGGGCGCGCGCAAAGTGCACCCGGTTTTCCAGTTCGACGAACGTGTCCGCGTCGCGCGTCAGCGCCACGCGATAACCACGCTGCTCAAGCGCGTCGCGCGCCATCAGCGCACAATGCAGAACGACATCCTTCTCGCGCGTGCCGTTGACGCCGATAGCGCCCGGATCGCGTCCGCCGTGCCCTGCGTCGATCACGATCGTGCGGCGGCGCTGATCGCGGCCGGCGCGCTCGACCGGCGCAGGCGCGGGTGTAAAGGGCACAGTGGCGGCAAGATCGAAGCTCAGAGCCGCGTTCTGGCGCCCGCCTAATTCCTGACGGACAAGGCTCGCCGGCGCTTCAAGATCGAGCACCACACGCGAAACGCCATTGGCTTGCTGCGCGTAACGATAGCGGCGCACCACCCCGGCGCCCGGCCCCTGCCCGCTCGCGCCGCCGGGCAAAGCCAGCTGCGCATTGGCGATATCGATCACGAATCGCGACGGCTCGGAGAGGAAGAACGTCCGCGCTTGCGCCGGGCGATCGAGCGCCAGCGTCACGCGGCTGGCGGCGCCCGCCTCTTGCACCAGCACGCCACGCACCGACGACGGCACGTCCGCGAAGGCGCGGCCGCCCATCGCCAGACTGCCCACGGCAGTCGCGCCAAAGAAGGCGAAGGCTCGACGAGTAACGTCCATGAAGATCGGGAAAGTACCTGAGCCCGCTTGCTATCAAGTTGAAAACTTGGGTGAATA
>CALBST010000401.1 GCA_937967425.1 uncultured Caulobacteraceae bacterium | reverse complement strand
GCGTTGCGGCTCATCCGCGCCGCGCGTGCGAAGCTCAACGGCCAACAGCGCCTTTCACCGGACGAGTTAGGAAAGCTCGTTAGGAGTACGGCTGTGTCCGAATTTAAGTGGAACGACAAAATGGAGGCGTTGGCGCAGAAGCATTACACGCCGGAGCAATTGGCGGAGATTCGCTCGCGTGGCTTTACGCCTGAGGATCAGAAGCGTGTCGGCGAAGCGTGGGCGCAAATCTATGCGGACATTGATGCGCTTGGGCCCAATCCCGATCCATCAACGCCGCAAGCGCTCAATATCGGACGCCGCGCGCAAGCCTTGATCCAGGAATTCACCCAAGGCGATCCGGCGCTGTTCAAAGCTGCCGGCGCCATGAACCGCGAGGCGATGGCCGATCCCGAGCTGTCGCGGCAAATGCCGACGACGCCGGCGCACTGGCAGTTCATGGGCCGCGTGTTCGAGGAACTGAAGAAGTAGGGCGCTCACGCTTCCCGGACGCCGCAGGCGATCCGGGACCCAGGGGCAAACGCTGGAGCTAAAGCGGCCCCTGGGTCCCGGCTCTGCGCTCACCCGCATCGTACGATGCGCGTTCGCTTGGCCGGGAAGCGTGGATAGTTAACTTTGCGCCGGAACGAGCACACCGCCTTGGCGCCTAGCCCTGTTCGTGAAACAGTGCTCCCTGGTCTGGAAAGACCTGCATAAGCGAGAAGCGGCGCCCGCCGCTGGCGCCGCCCCAACCCGAACACGGGAAACAAGGGAGTGTGCGCCATGCCTGAAAGCAAATCTGCAAACGTTGTGAGGGCTATTGCCGTCGTCGGTCCGACCGGAGCGGGCAAGACGGCGTTGATCCAAGCTCTGGCTTCAGCCGCTTCGGGCGGTTCGGGAATTTCCCCGGCCGCGGCAGGCCAATCCACCGAAACCCAATTCACCGCTATCGACTTCATGGGCGATCATTACGCCTTCATTGACGCCCCGGGCGCAGTCGATTTCCTCGCAGACGCTGATTTCGCTCTACCCGCTGTCGATCTCGCCATCGTCGTCGCCGATCCTGATCCGGACAAAGCCGTTCTGGCGCAGCCTTTCTTGAAGGCGCTCGAAGAGCTTCAGATTCCGCGCGCGCTCTTCATCAACAAGATCGATACCGCACGCGGGCGCATTCGCGATCTGCTCGAGGCGCTGCAGCCTGTGTCCAATACGCCGCTGGTCGCGCGTCAGATTCCGATCTGGGAGGACGACAAAATTACTGGCTTCGTCGATCTCGCGCTCGAACGCGCCTATCGCTACCAGCAAGGCAAGCCGTCTGAGATCATCGATATTCCGAAGGACTTAGCCGAGCGCGAAACAGAAGCGCGCTTCCATCTCCTCGAACAGCTCGCGGATTTCGACGATGAGCTGATGGAAAAGCTCCTCTCCGACGTCACGCCCGATCGCGACACCGTGTTCCGTGACCTGGTGAATGAGTTGCGGGATGGATTGATCGCGCCGGTCTTCTTCGGCTCGACCGCTAACGGCAACGGCGTTCGCCGGCTGCTGAAGGCGCTGCGTCACGATACGCCGGAGCCGAAATATGCCGCCGCGCGCTTGGGCCTCTCCGGTAACGGCGCTTACGTGATGAAGATTTCGCACGCGGGGCAGGCGGGCAAGCTCGCTTACGCGCGCAATTTTGGCGGTGCGCTCAACGATAGCGACACGCTCACACTGAGCGACGCTTCGCAGCAGCGTCCGGGCGCGCTCTTTTCGCTCAACGGCTCTCAGATCAAGAAAGTATCGCGGATCCCAGAGGGTGATGTCTGCGCCATCGGCAAGCTCGATCCGGTCGCCGCCGGCGATTTGCTAGGCGCCAGCGGGCCGGAGAAGATCAGGCTCAACTTCAAGAAGCGCTTCCCGGTCTATCAGCTCGCGATCGCGACGAAGGATCGCAAGGACGACGTGCGCCTGTCTGGCGCTTTGCAGAAGCTTGTCGAAGAGGATGCTGGCCTGAGCGTCGTGCACGATCAGGGCACGCACGAGATCTTGCTGCAAGGCCAAGGCGAGCCGCATCTGCGCAGCGTGCTCGATCGCTTGAAGGGACGGTTCAACGTGGAGGTTTCCACGGCGCCGCCATCGACGCCCTACAAGGAAAGCTTGCGCAAGAACGCCGAAGTGCGCGGCCGCCATAAGAAGCAGACCGGCGGTCACGGCCAGTTCGGGGATTGCGTCATCCAGGTGAAGCCGTTGCCACGCGGCGAGGGCTTCCAATTCGTCGACAAAATCACCGGCGGCGCCATTCCGCGGCAGTGGATCCCGGCTGTTGAGTCGGGCGTCAAAGACGCAATGGCGAAGGGCGCGCTTGGTTTTCCGGTCGTGGATGTGTCCGTCACCTTGATCGATGGTTCGTTCCATTCGGTCGATTCGAGCGAGCACTCGTTCCAACAGGCAGGGCGTCTCGGCATGCAGGAGGCGATCGAGCAGTGCGGCACGGTTCTGCTCGAGCCCGTCGAGAAGCTTTCGATCTACACGCCGAGCTGGGGCACCCCGAAGGTCAACTCCGCCGTTTCATCCCATAATGGCCAAATTCTGGGCTTCGAACCGCGCGAAGGCTGGCCCGGTTGGGATCGCGTCGATGTCTATCTGCCGCATAGCGAGCGGCAGAATTTCATCATCGAGCTGCGTTCTCTGACGCAAGGCTTGGCGACGTTCGAGGCGGAGTTCGATCACATGGTCGAAGTGACGGGCCGGCGCGCCGATGAAGTCGCAAAGCGGGCGCAGGCGAACGGAGGCGCTTAGGTCAGAACAAGCTGGGTTTGGATCACGAGCGCGACGGCCTTGCCGTCTTCGCTCGTGATCTTGGTTTGCCAGACGCCGGTGCGTTTTCCGGAATGAACCGGCGTCGCTTCGGCCGTCACGGTGGTGTTTACTTTCGCCGCGCTCAGAAAGTTCGTCTTGCTCTCGAGTGTCGTCGTGCCGCGTGAGCCAGGCGGCAGCGAGAGAAACGCGCCCACAGCACCCAATGAATCCGCCAGCGACATCACTGCGCCGCCGTGAAGCGTGCCGCCTGACGTGCAGAGCTCCGGCCGCACCAGCAGCTTGCCGACGACCCTCTCCGGCGACGCCTCGGTGATCTCGACGCCCAGCGTTTTTGCGAAGGGAATGAGCGAGGTGTCGAATGTCATGAAGCCGTTTCCTTCGGTTTGAGCGAAAGCCGCCGCTCATCATACGCCGCCCACAGGCATGCGGCGACGATCAGCGCTGCGCCCATGTAAATTTCCACGCGCGGCGTTTCACGAAAGATCACGAAGCCGATAATGCTGGCGTAGATCAGCTCGGTGTAGTGGATTGGCGCCAGTTGCTGCGCCTCCGCGCGCGCGTAGGCCTGCGCCATCAGATACATAAACACCGCCGCAAGCGCGCCCATCTGCAGGAAGAAGGGCCAATCGCTGACAGTCGGCGGCGTCGCAAAGGCGATGGTGGGCGCTACCAGGATGATCCCAGGTACGACACTTGTCATAAGGCTCACGATGGCCGCGCCATCTTTTTGCGAACGCTCTCGCAACAGCACCATGGCGATCGAAAAGAAGAACGCCGAGACCAACACCGCAACGACCCCGAGATCGTGCTGCGGCGATTCCGCTTCGCTCGGCGCGCCTTGCATGGCGACGATGACCCCAGCAAAGCCGACGATGGCGCAGACGATGCTCGCCAAGCGTATTCTCTCCTTCAGGATGACCCAAGCCACGAACGGCACGATCAGCGGATAGACGAATGAGAGCGCCACGGCTTCCGCGAGCGGCAGCACCGAGAGCGCCCAGAAGAACGTGACCGCGCATGTGGCGATTACGAAGCCACGGACGCCGTGGGCGCGCCACATCTCTCGCGTGACGACAGGTTTGCCGGCCCGCCACCAGATCGCCAGCGAAAACAGCGCGCCGAACAGATAGCGGCCGAACGCGACGAGAAGTACATGATTGCTTTGCGCAAGCCATTTGATCGTCGCGTCCATCGACGCGCCGGCGACAATCGCCAGTGTCAGCACCAGCGCCGGCGGAAAACGGGCAAACATGAAAACTCCCCGCGCGCCTTCTAGGCCCGCGGGGAGTTCGATCGCAATTGCGATTCGTCGTTGCTTACGGCGTTGTCGTCGCCGGCGGCGTCGTATTGCCTTCAGCGGCTTCGCCTTGCGCTTCATCGAGCGCTTCGCCGGCTTCTTCCGCTGGGCCTTGGCCCAGATCGGTCGTGCCGGTGGTGGATTGTTCGTAGTTGGTATCGGCGGCTTCGCCGGCCTCTTCGTTGGGGCCCTGGCTGCAGGCGACAACACCCAACAGGCTGACGGCCGCAGCCGCGCCCAGCAATGACTTCAACATCAATGTTTCTCCTGAAGTGTCCCAGTCGTTGGGCGGTGTGAGCCGCCGGGGATCTCAACGTTTCGCCGCTAACACGGTTCCGGAAAAAAGTTGCGGCGCCGGCGACGAGGTCGCCAGGCGCCGCGGCCGTCTGAGCGCCTAGTCCAGCATGGCGCGCATCCGGTACTCGTTACGGATTGGTGCTGGCGTCGCCGTCGGTTGCGTCGTTGAGCGCATCCGCGGCGTCTTGGTTCTGTTGATTGCCAGTGGCTTCGTCGATGCTTTCGCCAGCTTGTTCGAGGGCGCCATCGCCGAGATTTTCTTCGCCTTGGGTCGCCTCTTCGATGGCGGAATCCATGTTCTCACCGGCCTTCTCGGCGCTGCCATCGCAGGCGGCCAAGCTCAGCATGGCGGCCGCCGCAGCGGCGGTAGCAAGTGTCTTGAGCATAAGTCGTCTCCTAATTGCGCGCCCGGAAACGGGTCGGCAGAGCAGACAACACTTAAGTGCATGACAGGTTCCTGGCTCGGAACGCTGGCGTGCGGCCGCGACGGCGCTATAAGCGGCGCAACGAGGGAACAATGTCGGCGCAACTCACGGAAGACCAAGAACTTATCGTCGAAACCGCACGCGGATTCGCGCTGGAGAAGCTGCGCCCTCACGCGGCGCGCTGGGAAGAAGAGGGCCTAAGCCGCGAGGTTCTCAAGGAACTCGCCGGATTGGGGTTTGCCGGCATTTATGTGGGCGAAGAGCATGGTGGTTCGGCGCTGACGCGTCTCGATGCTGCGCTGATCTTTGAAGAGCTTTCGCGCGGATGCGTCGCCACCTCGGCGTTTCTGTCCATCCACAACATGTGCGCGTGGATGATCGATAGCTTCGGCAACGCCGAGCAGCGCGCGCAATGGCTGCCGCAGCTGACGACGATGGAGAAGATCGCCTCGTATTGTTTGACCGAGCCAGGCTCGGGCTCTGACGCGGGCGCGCTGCGCACCACGGCCAAGCCTGACGGCAACTCGCAATATGTGATCAATGGCTCGAAGGCGTTTATCTCAGGAGCAGGCTTCTCCGATCTCTACGTTTTGATGTGCCGCACTGGCGAAGACGGGCCCAAAGGCGTTTCAACGGTGCTCGTTGAAGATGGGACCAAAGGCCTCAGCTTCGGCAAGAACGAAGACAAGATGGGCTGGCGTGCGCAACCGACCGCGATCGTGAATTTCGAAGATTGCCGCGTGCCGGTCGAGAACCGTGTTGGACCAGAAGGCGAGGGCTTCAAGTACGCGATGAAGGGGCTCGATGGCGGGCGCCTCAACATCGCCGCCTGTGCGCTTGGCGGCGCGCAAGATGCGCTCGATCGCGCGCTCGCGTACGTGAAGGAGCGCAAGCAATTCGGCAAACGCATCGCCGATTTCCAAAACACGCAATTCGTGCTGGCGGACATGGAAACCGAGCTCGCCGCCTCGCGCGCATTGTTGCACGCAGCCGCGCGCAAGCTCGACGCAAAGGCGCCGGACGCTACCAAGTATTGCGCGATGGCGAAGCGCTTTGTCACCGATACTGCCTTTAAGGTCGCCGACCAGGCGCTCCAGCTCCATGGCGGCTATGGCTACCTTGCCGATTACGAAGTGGAGCGCATCGTGCGCGATCTTCGCGTCCACCGTATCCTTGAAGGCACCAACGAGATCATGCGGGTGATCGTCTCGCGCGAAATGCTCAAGGAATGAGCGCCGATTTCCGATCGGTGCGCAAGATCCTCTGGCAGGATTGGGACCCGATCGGCTGTGGCGTTCCCCAAGATGAGTATGACGATTACGTCGGCCCGGTTTTGCGGCTATTGAGTGAAGGCAAGGCTGCCGCCGAGATCGCCGACTATCTGCGTGTCACCGCGGCGGAGACCATTGCCTGCCCCGTAAGCGAACACAAACTCGCCGTCGTGGTCGACAAGTTGTTGGAGCTTAGGGGAGGGCGAACATGATCATTCGCGCGATGTTCTTCGGGTTTGTGCTTTGGCTCGTGGTGGCGGGCGCATTCCGGTTTGGCGGGCAATACTTCTTCCTGCCGGACGAATCGCTGCGGATGATCACGTTCCTTTCGGCGCCGGTTGTTGGGCTCATCCTCGGCTTCGTGTTTCTGAAGCTTCTGGGCGAGGCTTCGGGCGATGAGGGTGAAGCGGCAATCGGCCTGGCGTTGCCGGTGCTTTTGCTGAACGGTTTCCTGACGCACGAATTTCCCAACGCGTTCCCGAACCTGGATGAGACGCTGGACGCGACATTCGGCGCCTGGTCGCTTCTGTTCGGCGCGTCGATCCTGTTCATGGGCCTGTGGACGACCAAGCTCGCGCCGCAGGACGAGCAGATATGAATCGTCGCGACGTTCTACTGGGTGCGGCGGCGCTGGCGGGATGTGCAAGTATGAGTGAAACGTCCGCGGCGCGCCGTCCGATCGTTATCGCCCACCGTGGCGCCAGCGCCTATCGGCCCGAGCACACGCTTGGCGCCTATCAGCTCGCGATCGAGCAGGGCGCGGATTTCATCGAACCCGATCTGGTGATGACGAAGGATCACGTCCTCGTTTGCCGCCACGAAAACGAAATCTCGCAAACCACGAACGTTGCCGATCATCCGGAGTTTGCTGAACGCCGTAAGGCAAAGACGGTCGATGGCGTCGAGGCGCTTGGCTGGTGGGTTGAGGATTTCACCCTCGCCGAGCTGAAAACGTTGCGTTGCCGCGAGCGGATTCCGCAGCTCCGGCCTAGCAATGCGAACTACAACGACCAAGAAGCGATACCGACCTTCGCCGAGGCATTGGCGCTAGCGCAGCAGCATGGACGCGGCATCTACCCCGAACTGAAGCACCCGACATTTCTACGTGAGCAGGGCGTCGATCCGGCGCCGGCGCTTATCGCCGCGGTGAACGAAGCGGGCGGCCAGAGCGCTGCGGACATCATGTATGTACAATGCTTCGAGGTCGGCGCCATCCGCACCTTGGCGCAGATGTCCTCGATCCGCTGGCGGTGCGTGCAGCTTGTCTCCGCCGACGGGGGGCCGTGGGATCAGCGCGACACAACCTATGCGTCGATGCTCGCTGGTGATGGCCTGTTGCGTATTGCGGAGTACGCCCGCGGCATTGGCGTGGAAAAACAGCTGATCATTCCGCGCGACCCCAACAACAATCTCGGCGGTCCGACCGATCTTGTCGCCCGCGCCCACGCCGCAAACTTGGTGGTGCACCCGTGGACGTTCAGGCCGGAGAATTTCTTCCTGCCGGCGTCACTGCGCGCGGGCGATGCGAACGCGGCGGACCATCTGCGCCAACATGGCAATCTCGATGCAGAGCTGCGCGCGTTCTATGCGGCCGGTGTCGATGGCGTGTTCAGCGATGATCCTGCGGCGGCGGTAGCGGCGCGCAACTAAAAATCCCTCCGCTTGCGCGGAGGGATCGTGAGATGCGTTGTGCGAACCTTGCTTACGCGACCCGCCGCAGCATGTTGCGGTTGAGGATCGGCGCTTGTGCTTCGAGGATGTCCTTCAGCACACGCTCTCGGGTCTGCGCTTCCTTGATCGTCAGAAGGTGAATCTCGCGCGCACCGAGATTTTCCGCCGCTTGCCACATGTCGTGACGGTTGAGCGAGCTTGAGAAATCGGCGGTCTGCGCCGCGAACAAACAGATCGGCCCGCCCCAATCTTGCGACGGCTGATCATGTGGTTTGACGAACATATAGACGCCGCCGACAGGCTCCCAGTCACGCTGCGCGCGGGCGACTTCAAACTCAAACCAGCGGCCGCTGCCGCCTTGCCAATTGAACGTATTCACGCGCCCCTCCGGCGAAACCGACCTGACACAAACTAAAGTGAGTCGGCGGGTGGGGAAGTCAGGGCGCTGGGTCGATGCTTACAGATTGGACATCAGCTGCATCAAAGAAGGCGGGCCAAAAGTGCTCCATGGCGGCGGCCTGTCGCTCGGCGCTATCGGGCCGATCTATTGGAACTACACGCAAATCTACCCTGGCGAAGTCGGGGGGGCCGTTCGGGGCTCCACTGCGCCACGCTGCATAATTCGCGCCCGAAACATAAAGTGAGAAGCCCTGTGGATTGTGTTCGAGCAGATCGGAGATGAGCACCAGCCGCCGCCTGGGAATCTCTGCGCCAAAGTCTGGATCTGCCGCGACGGCGCGCAACGCCGCGACAATGGGTGAAGCACGCTGCGGCCCGCCTGAGCTGGCGCTGCGCAACGCGCTCTCCAGGGCCCCGGCGAAATCCTCGTCCCACGCCGCCTGGAGCATGCGGGCGTTCTCGAACAGCGGGTTGGTCTGTTCGGGCGGGCGCGGAAGGCAGCGTGAAAACAGAATCGCTGGTTCCTGAGGCCTGCGCGCATTGATGCGCATGATGGTGAGGCGGTCGAACTGGCCGAGCCGCGCACGTTCTTGAGCGAGGACTGCGCGCAGCTTGCGGCGATGGCGCGCTTCTAGGCGATCTGTCGAATCTACAAGCACGATCGTGTGTGCGCTGAGCGGCGCGTCAGTTCGGCAAAGTGTTTCGGCGTCGGTCGGGGGCGGCCGCAGCAGGAGCGCAGCGCTGGCCAAGCCGCCTAAGACAATGAGCGCCAACACGATCAGCACAATGCCCAGCGCATTGCGGCCACTCGCGCCGCGCCGCCGGCTCACGCGCCGCCGCCATGGCGGTTGGTGGCCTCATCGAGCTCGGCCAGCAATTCCTCCAGTGAGCGCGCTGACTGAGCCTGCGCTTCGGCGAGGCGCGCGCGCGCGTCATCGATCATAGCTGCCGCATCAGCCAGCGCGTCGAGCGCCGGGCCTGCCGCGGGCGGAGGTGAGTTGAAGTAGGCTGGCGCCGGCGAGGTACGCGCGGCGGCGTTCTCTTGCCGATAGAGGTGAACCGCTCCGGCGGCGGCCTCATCGAGCGCGCGCGCTTTGGCGTCGAGCGCCTCCATCTTCACTGCGGCGGCGTCGAAGGCCTTATTCATGGCTTCAAACTCGGCCCGCATTTTCTCGAGGCGCGCCGAAAGCGCCGCTTTGGCCGCGTTTATCGGCGCCTCAAGCTCAAGCCGTGCATCGGCGCGGAAATCAGATAGCGCCTCGGTCGCCGCCTTTGCGGTGCGATCCATTTTGCCAAAGTCGGGGTAGGGGTCATCGAAGCCGGAATAGCCTTTGAGCGCGGCGAACACCCATACGCCGGCGCCGAGCATCAGCAGAATGATGGCCTGCGGTGAATCGAGTGCAAGCAGCGACCACAAATGGAAGCTGGCGTCGGAGCCCATGTCCAGCTGCCGCCCGCTGAGCGCCGCCATTTGGTCGCGCCAGTCCGCGGCGAACAGATTCAACATCAACGCCAGCGCGCCGATGAATGCGAACGCGGCCGCGCCCATTGCCCGCATCGGGAATTGGCGATGCTGCAGGTAGCGGAGGCCGAGAAAGCCCGCGAGAAATCCGAGCGTGACGTTGGCGCCTGAGAGGCCGATGGCCGTGATGGCGCCGCCGAGCAGCCCGCGCTCGTCGTCCTCCGCGAAGAGCGCAGCGCTGAACAGCGCTTCGAATACAGCGGCGCTGAACAGCAGCCCAGACTGAAGCAACGTTGATTTCGGATAGATCGCCCCGCGCCGCAGCTCATGCTTGCGCTTGAACGCGTCCAGCTCTTCGCGCGCCTCGGCGGCGCGCTTCGACGCTTCGTCCCAATCGTGCGCCAAACGGCCGGAGGTCTGCCGCAGCGCTAGGCGCGCGTCGAGCGCTGGTCCGGCAAAGTCTTGCGGCGTCGGCGCCAAGGTGCGAAGCCGCCGTTCAGCGTCAGCCTTGGCGTTCGTCCGCGCCTGATCGATCCGCGCCCGCTCCGCCGCGACAGCCTCAATGACCGCTTTTTCGGCGTCTGAGAGGTCATCCGCGTCATGCCGGGGGAGGTTCCGCGCCGCATCCTCGCGGGCGCGTCTGCGCAGGCCGAGTTTCTTGTCCAACGAGGACGCGCTTAGGCCCTGCGGCGCTTTGGCCGCAGCGCGTTCGGCGTTGGGCTTGGTCTGCCCTCCATCCATAGAGCCCGCTCCCGCCGGTAGTTAAAGCGCGTATGACGCGCTTCTCCAAGAGCCAAGCGCGGGCTATCAGGGAGCCGTGAGCGATCTCAGAGACTTGTTGAAGCTTGCCGACGCGGCCGCAGCCGCCGCCGGCGAAGCTTTGCTTGCGAACCGCGTCCAGTGGGGCGTGATCGAGGCCGAGCAGGGCCGGGAGGTGAAGATCGGCGCCGACAAGCACGCCGAAGAGATCGTGCTCACGGCGATCGCGCGCGAAAGCGAATTTCCGATCATCTCAGAGGAAGCTGGCTGGGCGCGCGCCCTTCAGCGCGGCGATCGCTTTGTGTGGGCGGTCGACCCGCTCGACGGCAGCGTAAACTATCTGCGTGGCTACCCGCACTGTGCTGTCTCCATCGCACTGCTCGACCAGGGCCGGCCGGTCCTCGGCGTGGTCGATTGCTTTGTGATGCGCGAGCGCTTTACGGGCGTCATCGGACACGGCGCCTGGCTCAATGGCGAACCAATGCGCGTCTCAGCGATTGAGAACCCGGCAAAGGGCATCTTGCAGACAGGTGTCCCGTCGCGTGCGAGCGATGAATCCATGACGGCTTTCGAGCAGCGTCTCCGCACCTGGCAGAAGGTGCGCATGATCGGCTCCGCCGCGACCGCGCTCGCTTATGTCGCGGCTGGCCGGGCCGAGGCCTATCGCGAATCTGGCTCGATGATTTGGGATGTTGCTGCGGGCTGCGCGCTTGTCGAAGCGGCTGGCGGCCGCGTGCGCATCGAGGGCGCGGTGCTCGATCGTCCCCTCGAAGTCGCGGCGTCCAACGGTGTCGCGCCGTTGCCGGACTGATACGCGCACCTCTCACTTTCGTAATTGAAGCGTCACAAACGACGGATAAGGCCCCCACGCTCGTTAGCATCAGCAAGTTGTTATGGGGGAACATCGGTTGCCCCGTAGACAGTGACAGCAGATGGCCCCAAGAGTGTAGCGGCCAATTCATCGGGTGAGGGGATGCTCCGAGACGCGGTCCTTTTGGGGTCAGCCACAGCCGTCAGCGAGGCCTGGAACGCGCGCGCCACTTGGGCGCCTGCGGGCTTGGCCGTGCGCGGCGCGGCGCTGATCGGGCCGGGCGAAACGCCGCTGCCGCTGATGAGCCGCGCCCCGATTTGGGATGCGCTCGCCCTCGCCGGCCTCGAAGGTGGCGCGGTCATTCTGGTGGACCCGCCCGCGGACGGCGCCGCAAAGCGCGCGGTGCTCACGAGCGCCGCCGAGGTTGGGCTGAAGACCTATATTCTCACGGCCGGCAAGCTCCGCCGCCTGCGCCTCGATGATCTGATCGGCCGCGCGCTGCGCGAGGTGGACGCGGAGCGGCTGCGCCGTGTCATCACCGGCAAGCGGGTGATGATCACCGGCGGCGGCGGGTCGATCGGCAGTGAGCTTGCGCGTCGGATTTCCACGCTGTCGCCAGCGCGGCTCACGCTGCTCGATAGCTCCGAGCATAATCTGTACAAGATCGGACTCGAACTGCCCAAGGCCGAGCAAGCGCTCGCCGACATTCGCGACCCGCGTTCCATGGGCCGTTGGTTTGCGACTGAGCGGCCCGAACTCGTGTTCCATGCGGCGGCGCTGAAGCAGGTGCCGATGGTTGAGGCTTTCCCGAGCGAAGGCATCCTCACCAACGTGCTCGGCCTCCAAAACGTCGCCGAAGCCGCGCGCGCCGTTGGCGCCGATTTGATGTTCGTGTCGACGGACAAGGCTGTCGATCCGTCGGGTGTCATGGGCGCGTCCAAGCGTTTGGGCGAGATCTATTGTCAGGCGCTGGATCGCGAAGGTCGGCAGCGCGCTATCCCCGTGCGGCTTGGCAACGTTCTTGGCTCGGCGGGTTCAGTAACGCCGATCTTCGAGGCGCAGCTTGCCGAAGGCCGCCCGCTGACGGTCACCGATCCTGAGGTGACGCGCTATTTCATGACTATTCCGCAGGCGGCCGACGCTCTGCTTCAGGCAGCAGCCGTGGGGTTGGCGGCTGAGCCGCGCGGCTGCGTCATGGTGATCGAGATGGGCGAAGCACTGCCGGTGGTCGAACTCGCGCGCGAGGTCGTCCGGCTCGAGGGCTTCCGGCCAGAGATCGATGTGCCCATCACGTTCACAGGCCTACGCCCGGGCGAAAAGCTGCACGAAGCGCTGATCGCCGCGGGTGAGTGGCGCGAGGCCGACCCCGCGCCGGGCGTGATCGCGGTGGCGTCGGAGGCGCGTCCGCTCGGTGACGTGCTCGCCGCGATAGATACGCTTGCTGCGCTCGCGCGCGATGGCGCCAACGAGAGAATCGCAGCCTCTCTGTTTGCGGCTATTGCCCAGCGGGAAAGCCGCGTTCTCGCGATCTAGGGCGGCGTATCGTCGTCCATGGCATCTGGAGGTGGCGCGGGCGCCGTGGGATCGATCGCATACAACGCCGCAGCCGCGAGTTGGTCGTAATCCCCCATGCCGCGCACGCGGCGCCTAATCGACTCGGAGTCATCGGCGTCGGCCAGTGCGTTCATGTTGTTGCGGCTCCATTGTGCGGCGGAGACAGCAAGGTCGACCTCCGGATCGCTCAGCAAGTCGGGATCAGCCACGAGATCGACGCCGATCCAGGTTGACGCTTCAGCGTAATTTCTGCGTCCGCCGAGCGAGAACGTGCCGCGATCGCGGTAGCGCCAGCCATCGCCGCTAGCCTCGTCGCCGTTGCCGTAGCGTCCGGCGAACATGCGGTTCATCACCCGCTCCGGATTGTTGGCGTACTCCTGTACGATTTCTTCGGTAGGGAAGCGGTCGCGTTCCGCGCGGAGAATGAAAGGTGAAAAGCGGAGAAACTCGAGCCGTCTCACGCCGGCGCGGTAACGCACCGAGGCGAGGAAGTGCTTCAGCCGCAGCCGCGAGTCGATGCCGTTCGCCGCAAGCAGATCGCGCCGCGACAGCAGCGTGTCCACGAAGGTGATGTTGTTTTCGGTAAACGCGAGCAGGCGATCACGCTCTAAGCTGCGTAGAAAAGGGCTGGTTATGACGATAGCGTTCGGGCGGGTCTGCCGCGTCCGACAGTTCGGCCCATCCACGAGGCACCAGCGCGGCGCCTGCACCAAGCCGTTCAAGAATTCCGGCGTAAGACTTGCGTCCGTGTCAGCGTAGACCAACGCGCCGATATCGTCGAACACGAGTGAAAGCGGCTGGTCAGCCTTGGTGCGCAACGCCTCCAATAGCCGCGTCGTGTAGGGGCTATTATCGCCATAGCCATCATCGGTGGTGTTGCCCGGCGTTGTCGCCAAACCGATGAACACATTGCCGTGGCGTCCCATGTCGCGTAGGCCGCGCACAGCGATCGCATTGCGCCGGCGCTCCTCCGCGTACCAATCGCGGCAAGCGTCGAGCACCAGCACGTTTACCGGATTGTTTGCCGCCTCCATGTCGTCGAACACCGCCTGGAGCGGCGTCGCCTCGGCGCGCAATTGCTCTGGTGTGCGGGCGGTCGCGTCCGTTGGGATCAAATAGTTGACGCCCAGATGATCCTGCGCGGCGTGGCCGGCATAATAGAAGAATGAAACTGCGCGCGGTCCCGCGGCCCGCAATCTTTCACCAAATGCCTCGATTTCCTGCGCCAATTGTGTACGCGTCAGATTAGGATGGAATTCCACTTCGAAGTGGAGCTCCCGCAATTGCTCCGCGACTAGCTCCGCGTCGCCCCGCGCATTCGGTAGGGGCGAGAC
>CALBST010000400.1 GCA_937967425.1 uncultured Caulobacteraceae bacterium | reverse complement strand
ACGATCTCCTTCATGCGCTTTTCGATCTTCTCGAAATCGTCCGTCGAGAACGGCTCCTCGCGCGCGAAGTCATAATAGAAGCCATCCTCCGTCACCGGGCCGAATGTGACCTGCGTGCCGGGAAAAAGCTCTTGCACCGCTTGCGCCATCACATGCGCCGCGTCGTGACGCAGAATCTCAAGGCCGTCTGCGCTGTCGCGCATCACGAGCTCAATCTTGCCGCTGCCTTCCAACGGCCGCGTCAAATCCCACCACGCGCCATCGATCTTGGCGGCGACGATCTTCTTCGCCAGCGATTTGGAAATGCCCTCGGCCACAGCGAGCGGCGTGACGCCATCATCATAACTACGCTCGGCGCCATCGGGAAATTTGAGAGAAATGCTCATGACTTGCTCTTATCGGATTCGAGGTTTTCTGGCGGCGCGCGGTAGCCGCCCTTCCAATCGCCATAGCGCCAAGGCCGCCACCACGAGTTCGTCTTGATCTCGCGCGGCGCCGGGTCCCATCCATGCCCGCCCCAAGGCGCACACCGGCAAAGGCGCGCCCCCGCCATCCAGCTCCCTGCCCAGGCGCCGTGCATGCGCACGCAATCGGCGGCGTACGACGAGCACGTTGGCCGATAGCGGCACGCATTGCCGATCAGCGGCGAAAGCGTCCATTTGTAGAGCTGGATAAGGCCCAAAAGGCCCCGGGCAGGTAAGCTCGGCGACATAAAATGATCAGCGATTGTTGGTGTTAGGACCGGGCCCAAGCGCAGCCGCTGCGGCGCGCCCGATCTCGCGCCGCCGGCTTTAGAAGGTCGTAGTCGTGACGAAGCGCCGGTTCATGCCAGCGATATACTTGCTTCGAACGTTTGGCTCAACCCTGCCCTGCCCCGCGATCAACACGGCGGCATTGGACCTGCGTGAAGGCGCCCCAACACTCAAGGTAGGCCGCCCCCGGCATGTCCACGGTGAACTTGGAGGCGACGTAGAAGTTCTCGTAGCGCCCCTGGCCTGCCATCATGCCCGTGAAGAAATCGAGGGCGCTATCGAGCGAGATGCCGGTTTGACGCTGCACCTCGCTCGTTTCCGATTGCGCCTGCGCCTCCATGAAAGCGCGCGCCGCTGCTTCATGCGTTTCGCGCGCCGGAACGGTGAAGTACGCGGCAGCGCCGATCAGAATGAGCAGCAGCAGAAACCGCATGCTTAGCCGCCCGTACGCGTATCAGCGGCGCGGTTGCACTGCACTTGCGTGAACGCACCCCAGCAAGTCACGACCGGCTGGCCATCGAGCGTGACGTTGTACTTCGCGGCGACGTAGTAATTGCTGTAAGCGCGATCGCCCGCGAGCGTGGCGCCGAGGCTTTCAAAGCCCTCCGACACGCTTTGCGGATCGCCGAGCACGGCATCGGCCGCTTCCCGCATCACCGCCTCTTCCGGGCGCGTGAAGTAACCAGCGACGCCGGCTATGATCAGCAGTAAAACAATCCATTTCATGACAGCGTCCTCCCAGGGATCCCCAAGCCGGGGAAGCTAGCGGCAAACCCTGTCCGCAGGAAGCCGATCAACCCGCTTTGCGGCGCTTGGGAACCGCAGGCGGCGCAAAAGCCGCCGAGAGTTTCTTCGGCGCCACGGCCTTGCGGGGCCCGAGCTTTGCCAGCGCGCTCACGTCGCCTGGGCCTGTCTCTGCGCTTGATCGAGCGCCTCAACGGCCGCGTCGAAGGCGAGCATGGTGGATTTGTGACGGGCGGGATAATCGCGAACGCCTTCGAGGTGTCGCAGCTCCCAAAACCGGCCCGCCGGCGGCGCAGCGCCGTTTTCGAGCATGGCCCGCAGGCCGTCGCGCGCATCGCGAATTTCCTGCGGCGTCGCGCCGATCGCATGCATGGCGAGGACGCCCGTGGCGGCCTGGCCGAGCGCGCAAGCCTTCGGGTGCACTGCAATCTGACTTACGACGCCGTCACGGAGCGCGAGTTCGACGGTCACCATCGAGCCGCAAATCTTGCTGA
>CALBST010000399.1 GCA_937967425.1 uncultured Caulobacteraceae bacterium | reverse complement strand
TCATTGCTCCACCTTCTCAAGAAAGGGAGCCTCCGGCAAACCCGGGGCGGTTCACTCCTAAGCGGCTGCGCCAAATAGAAAGATGCCGCTCCTTCTACCTCGGGCTTGATCAGCAGCTGATAGGACTTGTCCCTAATCGTCCACTCAGGGCGCGCGGCGTGTTGCCAAAAGTTGCCGCGAGGGGGGCGCGGACTTTGTTCGTGCGGCAACGCCGCGTACATGAGTTGATCGACCAGGTCTCGCGCTCTGCCGAGTTTGTCGAACAAGTCTCGGCTGGATGGTGTCGCTCTTGAATGCTCGCTAAGCACTCGCTGCGTCAGGTCTTCCAACAGTCGGTAGGCCAGTGTGTGATGCGGACGAGTCTTCTCGTCTGAATACTCCTCAAGTTCGCTCGCGAGCGAGTTCAGGAAGTAACGGCGCATCTCCGGCGGATCGAGAAGCCATGGATCGTTTCTCGGGCCATCTTCCTCAAGCATCCAAGCCTCACTTTTTGGGAGACGGTAGCGCCGAACCCTTGGGGACGCAAAAAGCTTGCAAATGTGATTTGAATCACGCCGTCTTCTGCCGGAGCGCAGATGGATGTTGCGCGCACAACGGAACGTTGGATGATCCGGACCTTAATTGCCCATGCGGCGCTAGTGCGCCGCATGAACTGACGTTGGAGTTGCTGCTTGGCGAGGCTGACAGACGTTGCTGGAGATTTCCGCGGCGAGGGTCGCAGTACCTATTTCATGGGCGCTTTCCGCCTTCGCACCGCTGATGGGCGGGCGGCGCGCTACAATGTGTCGAAGGACATGACGGACTTCGGCATTCCCGGCCTGAACGAGGCGATGGGAGGTCTCGGTGGCGCAATCCGTGGCGCATCGCAGGGCGGTGCCGTTATGGGCGTGGGCGGCGCCATCGTTGGTGGTTTGGCCGGCGCAATCGGCGGCGTGAACAAGACGAAGCTTGCTGACGCTTACCTGCGCGACGGGCGTAAGCGGTTCTGGATCAAGTTCAGTGACGGCCGGCGTTTGGAAGCGGAGATGGAGGGCGCTATCGTCGCTGCGCTTCGGCGACGAGTGCAGCGGGTGCGCAGGTCGCGGTGATCTCTTATCGGTAGGGCGAGTATGCTCGTTGGTCTTTTTGCTTTTGCTCTGCTGCTGAGCGACGTTTCGAACCATGACGGAGATACGTTGCGCGCCGGAGGGGTCTCGTATCGACTCGCGATGGTGGACACACCGGAGATCGGCAAGCAACGCCCGCGATGCTGGGCGGAACTCGCGATGGGAATGCGCGCCGCAGGACGAGTTCGGTCAATTCTGGAAAACGCACAGCGGATCGAGGCGATGCCTGATGAAGACAACCCAGGCCGCACGAGTACGGACGAGCAGGGATGGCCGCTCGACTATTTTGGGCGGCGCCTGGCCCACATCTCGATCGATGGCCGCGATCTAGGCGAACTGCTGATAGCGGAAGGTCTCGGTGTGCGATGGGGCCCGCGCGAGCAACATGATTGGTGCCGCGTGCCTTAGCGGTGGCGGTCAAAACAATCCGACACCGCAACTTGCGGGCCAGACGATGGTGTGAAGGCCGGCTAATCGCTTCGGGCCTCCCCGAGGATGAGGCGCGGGAAATCGTCAGCGCGGGATTGAGCGGAAATCGCGAGGCCGGCGCTCAGGTGCTCGACGCGATCGAGTCAAGCCACAACGAGACGAGGCGCATGCAGTGTGCCGTTCTCTTGTACGGAGCGGCCTATCCGGAAGAATGACGATCCACGCATTTTGGCAATTTTGGCAAATTGGCAATACCGCTGTTTCGGCAAAACGCTCACTAGCGCGGATGAGTGCGCCCCTCGCTGCGCTGTTGCGCGTCTGCATTTTGGCAAAATGGCAATATTGGCAGGCGCTCCAGAGAAAAAGCGCGAGCACGGCAGACGCTGCTTGATGCGAACTAGAGGGGTGTAGGAGAATCCCTCACGTTGTCGAAAAAGCCCGCACGCTTTCGACGTTTTTGTTTTTATTCAAAAGCCGGAGTTTTGATGCCGCGCCGCCGCTATCGCCACACCTGGGATGAGGTGTCATGGCAGGACACTGATTGGATGCACCGCGGCTGGGAGAGCAGCGCGTTCGATGGCTGGTCCGGCGAAATGGAAACCTCGGGCGTCACGCTAAAGGCGCATGGTGAGCACGATACGCTGCGTGACGTGTTCTCCGTCTTCTACGTTGTCGAGGGGCACCAACCGACGCGCGCGACAATCAAGCTGGAGCGCCGGCCGCAGGCCAAGGGCGGAACCCGCATCTATTTCATTGCCCCTTGCTGTGGCCGCTCGGTGCGCAAGCTGGCGTTTATGGCTCACGGCGCCATCTGCGGCGGTTGCGGCTCGATCACTCAGCCAACCAGGCGGAAGGGTAAGACGCAGCGCCTCATCCATCGCGCCGACATGCTGGCCTGCAAGCTCGGCTGCGATAACTGGTTTAGCGAGCCGAAAGAGCGGCCCAAGGGGATGCACCGAAAGACATTTGAGGATCTGGCCCAGCGCCACGCTGAGGCCGTCCGCGACGCTATGCGCGTAATCGGTCCACGGCTCGCTCGTGCTCAGGCGCGCGGCCCGGCGGCTTATATCGGGGCGCTAGTGCGGGCGGGCATGTGAGGACGATTGGAAAAAATTCCCGGCGGCGATGCGTCCTAAGCTGTGCGCCTGCCCTCGCTTTTTGTGATTTCGTGGCCGGAGTTTTTTCAGGCCCTAAAGGGGTGACCATTTCCCGCCACTGTAAAAAACGCGCGCGGGAGCCCTGATGGCGCGACCTCGTCTCTATGCTGACGCTGATGCGTTCGGGGAGCGCGTGGCGCTCTATTTCCGGTGTCGCGCTCAGGACGGCGAGCAACCCACTATACGGGGCCTGTGTGCGTTCCTGGGTTTCCGTGATCGCCACGCGTTGAGCGAGCAGGCCAAGCGCGGCGAAGCGTTCCGGCGCATCTATCTGCGCGCACGGCTCGTAATGGAGGCGGACCTAAGCGAACGGCTGATTGATCCGGCTCGCTATCGGCCGGCTTTCGTTCTGCAGCTGCGGAATAACTACGGCTGGCGCGCCTGATCTTGTGGGTCGCAGAAGTAGCCGTCCTCGATGCGGCTGATTTCGCGCCCGTGGCCGTCATAGTGTACGACGACAGACTGACCCCGAACGCATTCCATGCGGATGCGGGGAACCTCGGTCGGGGCGCGGACTAGTTCCACATACGGCTCAGGCGGCGTGGCAGTAACGGCCTGGAAGATCACGACGCCGCAGATCATGGCGGCGATAGCGAGCATGACGGCGTAGCGTTTACGGACGCGCATGAGCCTATGTCTCCTGCTAACTCAACGATCCTGGCTCCATTCGAGTATGACACGCCAGAAATTCGGGTGACTAGGGACCGGCCTTCGCAATCGCGGTAATGTCTGTCATTGGCCCAAAGCAGACTAAGCGCGGGTGCTCCGTGACTCCCTAGCCGGATCATGAACCCAGCACGCTCCGCTGGCCGAAGCACGGTGCGCTCGGCCCTTATCGTCGGTGATTGTAACAACGGCATCGAACAAGTCGCCCGGCGTGTCGGGACTTTTCGTGCGCCGAAATTCCACACAGATCGTCGCTCCGCTAACCCAGTCAACGGGAAGGAGGCGTGCTGATAGTTGAGTGCCGAGCATCCGCTGAAAATGCGTGGCCATCGCCGCAAAATCACTGCTAGGCGGAGTGATCGTCAGATTGAGCAGATCAACGCACACGTTGGGGGCGTCGGTTTTGACTGCGTGCTTGTAGAGCCTGCCCAACGCCCAGTAGCCGCCCACATCGTTGTTGCGGCTAACAAAGGAGCCTAGCAGGCCGAACGCTGCTCCACGGAGTTCTTTTCGCCTCGGCATTCGTCCCATCTAGCGCCGTTGGTTGAACGTCCGCTACCGGCGAAAAGCTGCCGCTCGCCCCGTTCGCACTGCTGCAACGCAAAAAGCCCCGCGCCGATTTCTCGGGCGGGGCCTGTTGTGAGTGGCTTGGCTTACGCCGCCTTCTGCCGGCGGCGGCGAGCGTGTTGAGCGAGGGCCTTGGCTGCGCTGGCGCGCGATTCCATTTCCGCTAGCTCGTCGTCGCTCATTGCTTCGTATGCTGCCGGATCGATCGGCAGGACCGCGCCCGAAGCTGCGACGCGGCGGCGAACCGGCGTTGCGACGCGAACCAACAAGCCTTTCAGAAGCTCCAGCAAGAACGCGAAGCCCCACATTTGGAGCGGGTCGAAACCCTTAGGGGCTGCGTCGAGCATGCCTTGCGCTGCTGCGACTTGTTCCATGGCTCGGCTGATCTCGCCTTGCGCCTCGCGTAGCTCTGCGGCTTGGCGTGTCCGCATCGCTGCGCGCTGTTCTTCCTGCTGACGGCCGCGAGCGGTCACATACAGCGGGTTAGCTTGGCGCTCGGCCTCAAACTCGCGCTCAAGGCCAGCAATCTCGCGGGCGTGTCGCGCTTCGGTGTCCGCCTTGGTGTTCTCCGCCAAGGTGAGAAGCGATTGCGCCGACGAAAGCGCGCTTTCAAACGGAGCACGCTGCGGAGCAACAAGGCGGGTGTTAATCGCCTCGGCGCCGTAGTGCCCCGTCAGCACGTTCGCCGCTGTGCAAGCGATGAACGCGAAACGCGCGGCCCAAGCCCAAACGTGCGCGCCTTCGTTGGCGCGGTTGGCGGCGTGAACCAGCAAGAGCGCTGCCGCGCACTCGCTGACCGTAACCACGCCAATAATGACGGCGGCGGCGATGATCGCCACCGGATCGCCAGCAACCAGGCGAGGCCAGAACGCAGAAGCAATGCCGAAGCCGGCAAGCGCTGCGCTGAGGATCACTGCCGCGGTCGCGGCCGATCCCGTGAGCCATCCCGGCTTTGCGCCGGGGGTAGTCGTGTTATGATTTTGCATCGGGATAACTCCCCGTAGCGGCCCGGAAGGGACGCGGGAGGCCGGGCGGTGCAACGCTCGGCCTTTTCCGTGGCCTAGGTTCTGAGAAAGAGCGGCGCTCGGTCCCTGAGCGCTGGCCGCAAAGCGACCATGGCTTAAGCATACTCCGAATGTGCAAAGCGCGCAACCCGACGCGCAACCGGGTTGCGTCATTTCCTGTGAGCGTCTAGGGTGCGGCCTATTACTGGAGGAGGTCGCATGGCGAAACGATCAACCAAGACCAAGACGCGAAGCGCTGGCGATCGGGCGCTGGAGAGCAAGGCCGCACGGCTGGCGGCGGGCTATGTTCGCAAGGACCTGTTGCTGCCGCCGGCGGCGGCGGCCGATCTGGCGGCGCTGACGGAGCGCGACGAATGCACGGAAGCGGAAGCGATCGAGACGGCGCTGCGTTTGGCGCGCTCACGCAATGCTGAGCCGTCGAATGCGGAGTTGGCCCGGCTGGTGGCGCGTCGCCTGAAGGCCGCTCCGGAGGCGTCCTAATGGTCGTTTCGGTCTATCCCTGCGGGGTAGGGAGTGGGGTAGCGCGAAAATGGCGTTATCCCGTTTCCCGGTTGGCCCTTATTTCACAAGGCCCAGAGTGGCAATCGCTAGGCGGTCTCCGTCTCCGCCAGTATTTCAAAGACTCATGAGAGCTTGGCTCGAGTGGAGTCCTCGAGTGGAGTCAGAGTCTTTATGCGCGTGCGTTACGAGACGTTCGACATTCCGTTACACCGCATGCTAGCGCTTCGGCGTTCCCAAGTCGCCGAAACTCTATGAAGCCGATCCCCGGACTTGGCATGCGACGCTCGCGCGGGTGCATCGTGCAGCGAGGTTCTTGTCAGTTTGGGGTGAGTGGGAATCTGGTTACTCAGCCCCATGAACGGCAGCGGGCGTCCCGGTCCCGCGCGCAGCGGACTGGTACTCTCGTTACCGGTGAATTCGCGCAGATGTGAGTTGCCGACACTGCTAGTTTAGGCAGTGACTGTGTCGATTGCGGACAGATGGAATCTCGATCTGCGCGACTTAGGAGCTTCGGCTCAGGAGCAACATGAAAGTAGACGACACCATCTCTCAGCATCTTGCAAAGACGCTCTTCAATCAGTTGTCGGGCGTTGCATACTTCGTGAAAGATACCGAGTTGCGCTACACAAGCGCCAACGCGACAATGTGTGAGATGTGTGGAGCCTCTGAAAACGACGTGCTTGGGCGTCGGTCGCTGGAGTTCTTCAGCTCGAAAAATGCAAGTCGGGGAGAGGCGGCGGAGCGAGAGATTTTGCAGTCAAAACGCCCTTCTGGCGAAGCGCTTAGCAAGATCGTCGGACTTGAAGGCCGCGAAAGCTGGGTTGTTGTCAGGCGGTGGCCGATACTCAGTCAGTGCGGACAGGCGATGGGAATAGCAGGTCTGGCGAGACTTCTGCCGGACCAAGCCAGGCGAACACGCGTGTACTCGTGCATCGCCGGCGCAGTTGATCACATCAATCGCAATTATTGGGACGCTCTAGAGGTCAGAAATGTTGCGAAAGCCGTGGGGCTGTCGCTTGATCGTCTCGAGCGAGAGTTCAGCTTCATCTTCGGCTTGTCGCCGCGCGACTACATCACGAAAGTGCGCTTGGAAGCTGCGAGTGAGCGCCTCGTATCGGGCGACAGCATTGCCGATGTGGCTCAGGCTTGCGGCTACTCGGATCAAAGCGCTTTCGCCAGACGCTTTCGCCGGCAAGTCGGCATGTCCCCAAGCGAATTTAGACGCCGTTACAGATAACCTAGGGTTGCTGGACCTGCGGACGAGTCGTGGTCGGTGATACAGCGCGTGACGAAATATGCAGGCGTTGTTGCTCCGATTGCGACGGGATCGAACTGCGCCAGAGTGAAGTAGCACCATGATGAGGCCGCGCTAAGGTCCCACCCTTTGCAAACATAGCACCGATGCAAGTTCCGGTCTATCGAGTTCTTGGTCTCTGTTACCCATGCTCGCCCTACAGCAAGTTCGAGAAAGCCAGCGCCGCGGCGCTTGGTTATTTAGGCGGAATGTACATTGATGATCTCTTCGCTAATCATCTTCTATTCATGGCCACGCATCGCGGGTCGGTGCGATTGGAAGACATGGATTTATACATCGAAGGGCCATCCCCTTCACTTGTTTCCTTCATTCCAGGTTCACCAGACTCGGTTCTGCCAGATCGGTGTCCCGCGGTCAGATTGGCGCCGTGGTCCGGCGGGGACAGTTGGGACCAAAGGCTCGAAGCGCAAGGATATCGCCGCGCGGAGGCGCTTTCCTATATGGAACTGGGCGATCCCAGCCGGCCGCTGGCGCCGACTTCCGGGATCGCGATTGACATCGCACGTGATGAATCCGCTGCAGAGGCGTTCGCAGCAATACAGTCTGCCGGCTTTGCTACCGGTGACGAGGCGATTGACGATTGGTGGAAGCACTATTTCCTCGAACGGGCGCGCAAGAACTACAAACATCCTGCGCAGCGTCTTTACCTCGGGCGCGTGGGAGATCAGTTCGTCACGTCTACGCTGATTGTGCGCACCTCAGGCGTAAGCGGTATCTATGCTGTGGCGACCAGACCGGACTTTCGAAGACGCGGGGTCGGCACGGCTGTTCTCGATCGAGCGCGCGTGGATGCTGTTCAATCTGGCTTTCCAAGGATTATTCTTCAGGCAATGCGCGGCAGCTATGCCGAGAGCTATTATACGAAACTGGGTTTTCTGACCCGATACATCTCGCAGGTTTGGCGACGATAGGGTTGTGCGCCGCTCGCAATGGCCTGTTGGCGTGGAGACGATGCGTTAACTTCTCCCCTCAAGTCCCATCGCGGTCATTACGTCGCATTGGACCAGAGCCGCAAACCAAACCTCGATCCGTCGGGAGCGAGCAGTCAGATAGTTAGAAGATCTCTGCGCACCGGCGCGGGCCTCTCACGGGTTGCTCGCACCCGACTCGGGGGAACGCCAAATGTCCGCGTAAAGAGCGCCGTCAGGTGCGAGTGGGAAGAAAAGCCCACATCGTGGGCGATCTCTGTGATGCTTTTTTCCGTGTCGATCAGCCGCGCGACCGCCGCTTCAAGCCTGACTGCCAGGAGGTGCTGGTGGATTGAGCCGCCCGTGGCCGCTTGAAACACGCGGCACAGATGAAACGTCGACAAGCCCACGGCATTCGCTACCTGCTCAAGCGTCACGCGGCTCGCAAAAGTTTTCGCTACATACGAGACGACTGCCTCAGCGGTGGCGAACTGGTCGCCGCCCATGCTCGGCGGGCGTGGTCTGGTCAGGTCCGGCTCATCCCCGAGACTGAGAGCAAGGCTACGCATGATGATCTGTGCGGCGATCTCTTCCGCCGCGAAGCGACCATCGACGCCGGCTCTGATTTGGCGCAACAGGCGCCTGTGCGCGAGAACTATCTCGGCGGGCATCCGGATAGCTGAACGGCTGAACGCGCGCCCCGCCGGTAACAGGACGCCGAGCGCCGCATGAAGCGATTGCGTGTCGGTGATGGCGATGATGGTGGTCAAATCCGGCGCTGGGCGAAAATGGCGGATCGTGTAGGGCTGGTTTGCTTCGAAGAAAGCAAGTGTCGTCTTGTTGAGCAGGACTTCGCCTGCTGCGTCTGAGCGCAAATAGCTTCCAAGGCGCGGCAGGACGATCTCCGGGAAAGACGCTGCCTCGACGTCGGTTATCTCCGGCTTGCCGGGACACCGAAATTCGGCGATCTTGAAGGCGTTCGTGCCCAGCAGGCTCACCATGTGAGCGCGTGTCCATGCGAAGCCAGGTTCAGACGTGTCGCTCATAATTCGTATGGCTTGGGTGTGAGTGTCAAAGCAACATAGCACAGTCGTATCATTTGTCTTTCAGGGCTGTCCGAAAGCAATATCCTGATAGCCTGCGACTAGCTCTTCGGCGAACCTATCCTCCAACACTGATGTCAAAAAACAGCGCCACGAAAAGGAAGTTGCCTTCGCCCGCTCGTCGTCGCCACGCCCGGCCGATCGAGAGCGACGACTTTCCCATTCTTGAGCAGCTTTTTGGCGCCAACGGCGCCTGCGGCGGCTGCTGGTGCATGTATTGGCGTGTCCCGAGCACCGGCAATTACTGGGCTGCTCACAAAGGCGTCAAGAACAAGCACGCCTTCCGCAGACTGATTGAAACGAGCGAGGCGCACGGCGCTATTGCGTTTGAGGGCGATGATCCAATCGGCTGGTGCAGTTACGGTCCGCGCGATTCCTTTGCTTATCTAAAGCGTTCGCGTCTGCTTCCAGAGCCGACAATAGAAGGTGTTTGGTCGATCACTTGTTTCTTCATTGCTCGGCGGGCGCGCATGCAGGGCGTATCGTCCCTGCTGTTGCAGACAGCGTGCACGGACGTGCGCCAGCGAGGGGCGCGATATCTTGAAGGCTATCCGAGCTCCGCTGTAGGCGGCGTAGCTGCGGCAGCCTTCGTGCATACAGGGCTGCCGGGACCCTTTCTGAAAAGTGGATTCAGTCCGGTCGCTGTATCTGGAGCGCGCACAGTGATGCGGAAGAGGCTGTGATGACCGCCAGCGCCGACGCATAAGGCGACGCTCAAATGGTGGGATGATTGGCGTAGCTTAGCGCCGTTCACTACCCACGCAATCGAACCGCGCGATCAAGAATGGGATGTCAACTCTGCTGACAAGCGGCTCAAACGTTATCGCCGTTAGGGTCGGGGAGAAACGTGACGTGACCCCCGTTTCTCATCCAGCCGGGACTGGAGTCCGGTCGTCATTGATCCGCTCCCCAACGCTCCCTCATGGGCAGCCAGAATTTTCGCACTCCA
>CALBST010000398.1 GCA_937967425.1 uncultured Caulobacteraceae bacterium | reverse complement strand
GTGAAATCGGTCGCAACAAGCGGCAAGTATTCCGGCGAGAGATGCACGACCAAAACGCGGCCGCCCTCTTCGGGGCGCATCGGATCATTTGATTCTGCAGAGTTGTTGGCCGTACCGTGCAGCAGCCACATGCGCACCGGCGGCAGTGGCGCGCCTTGGCGGCGCGCATGGCGCCAATAATAGTTGAGCTCAAAATAGGTTGCGCGGTCATCGACCATAACGGCGGAGAATGGCGGCTCTCCAGGTTGTACGACGGCGCGGCGTGCGATTTCGTTCGCCGTTTCTTCCCAGTTGCGCGCCGTGCGCACGCCCTTGGCTTGGTTTGCAAGCGCCGGATTGAAAGCAATGACGCCGACGAAACTGGCGCCGATGGCGATGTTCACCAGGGTCGCGGCGACAAGCGTGCGCCGGCCATTGGCCGAAGCGAAGAGCATGCCGGTGACCAGCAGCAGCAAACCCGGATAAGCGACAGCCGCCCAATTGGCGTTGGCGCGTGAGATGAAGGCGATAGCGCTGATGATGACGAAAGGCGGGATGACGTAGGCGATAAGGAATTTTTCCTCCGTCGAGAGCCCGCCGCTCCGCCGCCAGGCGCGCCATAGCGCCCAGATCAGCACGAAGAAGATCACAGGGCCGACAACGCCAGCCTGGCCGAAGACGAACTCGAACAATTCGTCGAGATTGAACATCTCGGTGTTGTCGAAATGCGCATTGGCGGCGGTGTGGCGCGCTGTGGCCCAGCCGTTTTGGACATTCCAGATAAAGTTCGGTGTAATCATCGCAGCGGCGATGAGGGTGGCGACAATGCCGCGGCCTTGGCCCAGCGCTTGCCGCATCGGCGGCAACCACCACGCCGCGACCGCGCTGCAGAGGAAGAAGTAGAACATCGCGTACTTGGCTTGCACGCCAAGGCCGATGGCGACGCCAAGCACGATGGCCCAAACCCACGCGTGCGTGTTCATCAGCCGCCACATCGCCAGCAGCGCGATCGACCAGAGCGGCAAGAGCAGCGCGTCGGTCGAGATGAGGCTTGAGGAAAACCATACGCCCGGCAGCATCAGCCAGCCCAAGGCAGTCCAGAAGCCTGGCCAAGCGCCATACATGGAGCGGCCGAGAATGAAGAGAGCGCTCGCGGCGACAGCGTGCGCGATTGGTGCGCCGAGACGAACCGCCCATTCGGCGTCGGTGCCGGCGAGGAAGGTTGTTGCGCCGATTACCCAGGCGATCAGCGGCGGTTTTGTGAAATAGCCCCACTCGAAAGAGCGCGACCACGCCCAGTATTGCGCCTCGTCGAAATAGAGGCCGAGCGGGATGTAAAAGAGCGCGACGATGCGCGCGGCCGTGACCGCGACCAGTACGAACAGAAAGGCGAGAGTCGCGCGGTCGAAGGCGGCTCGGGTTTCGGTCATCGGCGTCTCGGATTGTCCCCCGGCGGTCTTAGCGGATGGACTCTGGCGGCGCCAGGACGGCGACGCACTTGTGTGGGGGGCAAACGCGCCTATCTGGGCGCATCTAGATGCGCTAAGGACCGGACATGACGACGATTCCTGCTGAATGGCGTCCGCACAAGGCGATCTGGACCGGTTGGCCCTCAGCCGCTGACCTCTGGGGTGAGGACCTTGATCCTGCGCGCGCCGAGGTTGCGGCGATGATCCGCGCGCTGTGGGATGGCGGAAAGGGCGACAAAGTGCGTGTGCTGGCGCACGGGCGCGAGGCTGAAGC
>CALBST010000397.1 GCA_937967425.1 uncultured Caulobacteraceae bacterium | reverse complement strand
CTGCGCCTCTCGCGCGGCATGACCTACAAGAACGCCATGGCCGATCTGCCGCTCGGCGGCGGCAAGGCGGTGATCTACCGGATCAACACCGATCGCGTGGAGGCCTTTCGCGCCTTCGGCGCTGCGGTCGAAAAACTCGGCGGCAAGTACATCACCGCCGAAGACGTCGGCGCGAGCGTTGCCGACATGCGCGCCATCGCCGGCGCCACCTCCTACGTCGCAGGCCTGCCTAAAGAAGCCGGCCAAGCCGGTGGCGATCCCTCGCCGATGACAGCGCTGGGCGTATTCGTCTCTATCAAGGCCCTGCTGGGCGGCTCTGTGCAGGGGCGCACCATCACTGTGCAGGGCGTCGGCAATGTCGGCTTCAACCTTTGCCGGCTCTTGTCTGAGGAGGGCGCCAAGCTAGTCGTCTCCGACGTGAACAAGGCCAACCTCCAACGCGCCGAAGCGCTTGGCGTCGAGATCGCGCCGGTGGATCAGATTCACGCGGTGAAGGCCGATCTCTTCTCGCCGTGCGCCCTCGGCGCTGGCTTGAACCCGCAGACGATCCCCGAACTCGGCGCGCCCATCGTTTGCGGCGCCGCCAACAACCAGCTCGCCACCGAAGCCGATGGCCAGCGTCTGGTCGAGCGCGGCATCACTTACGCGCCGGATTACGTCGTCAACGCCGGCGGCATCATCAACGTCTCGGCCGAATATCTGGGCGAAGCCGCCGATGTGGTCGAAGCCCGCGTCCGCGCCATTGCTCCGCGCGTGCTGCGCGTGTTGGATATCGCCAAGAGCGAGGGCATCACGCCGCAAGCCGCCGCCGACCGTATCGTCCGCGAAAAGCTGGAAGCCGCGAGAAAAGGGTAATGGACGACATGAGCCGCAAGCCGAACGCGCTCGATCTGCACATCCCGAAGCCGCGCGCGCGTCCGGGCGACAAGCCCGACTTCAGCGGCTGGTCCTTCCCTGAGCCTGGCGCGACGCCGAAGCCGGACATCGAAGAATCCGCCTTCGAGATGCGCGATTATGCCTATGGCCTCATCCGCGTACTGGACATGGACGGCAACGCGCTCGGCCCCTGGACGCCGAGCATTTCGCCGGAAGAGCTCCGCCGCGGTTTGAAGTACATGCTGCTGACGCGCGCGTTCGACGAGCGCATGCACCGCGCCCAGCGCCAGGGCAAAACCAGCTTCTACATGCAGTGCCTTGGCGAAGAGGCGATCGCGATCGCGCAAACCATGGCGCTGAACAGCGATGATATGTGTTTCCCGTCCTATCGCCAGCAGGGCATCCTGATCGCGCGCGAGTACCCGCTCGTCGACATGATGCACCAGATCTATTCGAACGCGCGCGACCCGCTGAAGGGCCGGCAATTGCCGATCATGTATTCGTCGAAGAAAGAAGGGTTCTTCACGATCTCCGGCAACCTCGCCACGCAAGTGCCGCAAGCGGTTGGCTGGGCGATGGCGTCCGCATATTCAAACGATGGCCGCATCGCCGCGACCTGGCTGGGTGACGGCTCGACAGCGGAGGGCGATTTCCACGCCGCCATGACCTTCGCCGCCGTCTACAAGGCGCCGGTGATCATCAACGTCGTCAACAATCAGTGGGCGATCTCTTCGTTTCAGGGCATCGCTGGCGGCGAGAACACCACCTTCGCCGCGCGCGCCGTGGGCTACGGCATGCCGCCGCT
>CALBST010000396.1 GCA_937967425.1 uncultured Caulobacteraceae bacterium | reverse complement strand
TCATGCGGAGCTCCTGGCGCCGAAGGGCGCCAGTGCGGAATTGCTGCGAAACACCTGCTCAGAACGCATTCAGTGGCCGATCGTTAGCTTCACAGGCAACGAGATGACGAGGTCTCGTCCTGAAGGAGCGCCGCGAATGAAAAAACATTTCAGAACCGCAGCGCTTGCAGCGCTCGTGATCGTCGGTCCGCTGGCGACCGCCGGCGCAGCCAGCGCCCAGACGCGCCGCGACGTGCGCGAAGAGCGCCAAGACGTGCGCGACGCACGCCGCGATCTGCGTCATGAACGCCAAGACCTGCGTCAAGCGCGCCAGGCGCAACGCTGGAATCAACGCCAGCACAACGGCTTCTACCTCGGCGCGCGCTTCTATTACGGCCAGCCGAGTTACGCGCAATTGAACCGTCGCGATTTCCGTCCGGCGTGGCAGCAATGGCGCCGCGGCGACCGCCTGCCGGCCTACGGCCGTCAGCATTATCGCGAAGTCGATTGGCGCCGTGAACGCCTGCGTCAGCCGCCGCGTGGCTATCATTATGTCCGCGACGACCGCGGCGAGGTTCTGCTCGTCGGCATCGCGACGGGCGTGATCCTCTCCATCTTGCTCAACAACTAAGGTTGCGAAAGCACGATGTTGCCGCCCCGGGGCCTCGCTCCGGGGCGGCTCTTTATTCGCCCCGGTTCATCCAGGCGAAGAGCGGTTTGAGCGGGAAAATCCAGATAACGCCGGCGATCGCGAAATAGATCAGCTGCGCCCAGGTGGGGAGCAGCGGCGCCAGGGCTGCGCCGAGCGACGCCGCTGAGATGGCGTAGACGGCCAGATAGGCCAGGAGGCCGAAACAGCCGATCGCCTTGCGGGTGCGCATATCCATTGGTCGTTCCCACGCGGCGGCGCGCCGCCTTTTCGTCACGCTTCCGGGGTTCTATGGGAGGCGCGAAGGGACGAGCGCAAGCATGCAAGCTGAGGACATTTGGCCGCCGCGCCAGCGTTTGGTGGGCATTTGGCTGCTGGTGATCTGCGCCTTCGTGTTCGCGATGATCCTGGTGGGCGGCGCCACGCGGCTCACCGATAGCGGTCTGTCGATCACCGAATGGAATTTCATGAAGCATGTCATCCCGCCCCTGAACGAGGCGGCGTGGCAGCAGGAATTCCTGCTCTATCAGCAGACCATGGAGTATCAGGCGCAGAATAACGGCATGAGCCTCGCCGAATTCCGTCAAATCTATTGGTGGGAATGGGGACACCGATTCCTGGGTCAGACGCTTGGCCTTATCTTCCTGCTGCCGGCGCTCGCATTCTTGGTCACCGGCCGTTTGCGCGGGCGTTTCCGCGTCACGGCGTTGCTGTTCGTCCTGGGCGGCCTGCAGGGCGCTATCGGCTGGTGGATGGTGACGAGCGGCCTGTTTGACCGCCTCGATGTCAGCCCCCTGCGGCTCGCCATCCATCTGGCCATGGCGTTTGTGATCTTGGCGATCGCACTCTGGACCGCCCTCGGCGCTTTCGTTTGGCCGCCGCAGGCGACTGAAGCAGGTGTTTGGCGCTGGGCGCCCTTTGCGCTGATGGCGCTCATCTTCGTGCAGGTGATGCTCGGCGCGCTGCTCGCCGGCAGCGACGGCGGCAGGGCGTACGCGGACTGGCCGACGATTGGCGGCGAATGGATTCCGTCGAGCGCGTTTAGCCTTGAGTCGTTTTGGGCCAACTTCACCGAAGAGCATGCGACGCAGCACTTGCTGCATCGAACCACAGGCTATCTCGTCGCCTTTGTCGCTTTGCTGCTTTCACTTGTCGGCTTGATCCGCGGGCGGGGCGAGGCGCGCTGGGCGCTGGGGCTGGTTGGCCTCGTGGCGGCGTTGCAGGCGGGGCTCGGGATCATGACGGTGCTGGCGGCTTCGCCGCTCTCGCTGAGCCTGCTCCATCAGGCCGGGGCCGCAATCCTGTGGATGACGGTCCTGGTGGCGGCGCGCGCGGCATGGCGGTAATACCTGGGGTATCCAACTACCGGTATTCCAACTTATTGAAACAAAATAGAAAAACGAGCCCTATTGACGCCGATTCTGCACTGCAATAAACGCGCGCCTTCGTTTTCGTCAGGACAGAACCAATGCGCACTCTTTCGACGCGCTCGGCCAAGGCCTCGGAGATCACCAACGGCTGGATCGTTGTGGATGCCGAAGGCGTCGTGGTCGGCCGCCTCGCTTCGTTCATCGCGCTGCGCCTTCGCGGCAAGCATCGCGCCGATTTTACGCCGCACGTCGATACCGGCGACAACGTCGTTGTCATCAACGCCGAAAAGGTGGCGCTGACCGGCAAGAAGATGACGGACAAGGTCTACTACCGTCACACCGGCTATCCGGGCGGCATCAAGGAGCGGGTCGCGGGCAAGGTGCTCGCCGGCAAGCACCCTGAGCGCGTTCTGGAAAAGGCTGTTGAGCGGATGATG
>CALBST010000395.1 GCA_937967425.1 uncultured Caulobacteraceae bacterium | reverse complement strand
CCGGACCTGGAACAAATCCCGCAGTGAATGGCGGGCGAGCATACGGCAACATCTCGATCGCGCTGGGAGCGGTGATCGAAAACGCTACCAGTGGGAGCGGCGCTGATACGTTGATTGGGAACAGCGTTTCAAACATTTTGAACGGCGGCGCGGGCGCGGACACGATGCTCGGTGGCTTGGGCAACGACACGTATTACGTGGACAATGCCGGCGACGTGGTGACGGAGAATGCGAGCGAGGGGACGGATACGATCCGCTCGACGATCGGCGTTGCAGCTTTGGCTGCCAATGTCGAAAACCTGATCCTGGAAGGCGGCGCCGTCACCGGCAACGGCAATGGCTTGAACAACACCATCACCGGCAACGCTTCCAACAATTCGATCAATGGCGGGGCCGGCGCCGATGCCATGATCGGCGGCTTGGGCGACGACACTTATGTCGTCGACAATGCCGGCGACGTGATCACCGAGCTTGCCGGCCAGGGCACGGATACGGTGTTTTCGAGCGTCAACGTCACGGCGCTCTGGCAGCAGGTCGAAAATCTGACGCTGTCGGGCACGGCGCTCAGCGTCAATGGCAATGCCTTGAACAACATCCTCACTGGCAACGCCCAGAAGAACACGTTGAATGGCGGCGCCGGCGAAGACACGTTGATCGGCGGCCTCGACAGCGACACCTACATCTATAATTCAGCAGGCGACATCATCACCGAGAACCTCAATGAAGGCCTCAACGATACGGTGATCGCCTATATCGATGTCAGCGCCTTGATGGCCAATGTCGAGAACGTCACCTTGGCCGGCTCGGCGGTCTCGGCCACCGGCAACGCGCTCAACAACATCCTCACCGGCAATTCGCTCGACAACTTCCTCTATGGCGGCCTCGGCAACGACCAGCTCAACGGCGCGCTCGGCGCCGACACCATGACCGGCGGCCAGGGCGACGATGCGTATCTGGTCGAGAATCTTGGCGATGTCGTTATCGAAGCTTCGGGCGAAGGCAACGACGTCATCTATACCTGGGTCAATATCGCCTCGCTCACCGCCAACGTTGAGCGCGCCACCATTATCGGCGCCGGCAATCTCAACATCACCGGCAACGAACTCAACAACCGCCTCTATGGCAACAGCGACAACAACACGCTGGCCGGGCTCGATGGCGAAGACATCATCGGCGGGCTCGATGGCGCCGACACCATTATCGGCGGCGCGGGCCGCGATCTGCTGACCGGCGGGGCGGGCAATGACAGCTTCGTCTATCAGGCGCTCAGCGATTCAGGCGTGACCGGCGCGACGCGCGACATCATCTACGACTTCACCCAGGGCCAGGATCGGATCGATCTTGCCGCCATCGACGCCATCACCGGCGGCGGCGACGACGCCTTCACCTTCATCGGCGCTAGCGCCTTCTCCAACACCGCCGGCGAACTGCGCTACGAAACCTCAGGCGGCTACACTGTCATCTCCATGGACGTGAACGGCGACGGCGTCGCAGACAGCCAAATCACCCTCGTCGGAAACATCCCGCTCACAAGCGTGGATTTCTGGTTGTAGGGGGAGAAAAATCACCGAGAAAGTTCGGTGCAGCTCGCTGACGTGTCGCCTTTGGGTGTGGCGCTGCGGGTGGTGTTTCGTGCAAAGTGGTGGCAGGCGCGCAACAGTTCCGGTCACTGCGCCGCAATCAGACGGCTGGGTTTGTCAGTTGCGGTCGGATTCGATGCTCGCCGGACGTTTGGTGCTGCCGGAGGCTTGTTGTAGGGTGCTTCTGTCGGCAGCGGCGTTACGGAACGGCAATGACCCATGGCATAGTTTTCATTCTCCACAGCGCCCCGAATGCGGTGCTTGCTGGAGAGCTGGCGGACGCGCTCGTCCCACACGTCGCCATAGCCATTCCCTTTACATCCGACACCAACGGACGTCAGGCGGCCTACGGCTCGGGCGCCACTTGCATCATTCTGCTCGACGAGGCCTTGGCCGCGCACAGCGAGGCGCTTTTTAGAAGCGCGCCGCCGGCGACCAGCGTCGTCTGCCTAGCGCGAGGCGTCGCCCTCCGTCCAAGCTTGTCGGGCTATAGCGTGGTAGAAGCACAGGCTGACCTCAAGGCGACGGCCGAGAAGCTGCGTGATGCGGTTTCCAGGAAGCAGAGCGAGGTCGCTCAACGGGACACGGGCCGCCGCCAGGCGGCTGTGGCCCCTGCGATGCGTCGAACGCCCGCGGACGCTGACGCGAAGAGTTCGATGCTGACACGCAGCGCATGGGGCTTAGCCGCGACGGTCGTCGTCGCTGGTATTGCTGCGCCGGCGATTGGTGGTCGAGCAGGCGCTTCGAGCGTGGCGGATGCAGATCCCATAAGCGGCGCTAGCGAGGCCAGCGATGTGATGACGGTCGCGCAACCGATTCAAATTGCGGCAGCCGCGCCTCAACATTTCGAACCGCCGCCATTGGCCGAGCTCCTCGATCACATTGACCAGACCCCCCGGGCTGCGCCGGGACCCTCCGTTACGGCGCTCGCCGCCGAAGAGCCGGCTGCACCAGAGCCTCTGCTGACTTCGTTGATCGCACCCGGTGAACCGGACGTCTCGGGCGCGCCGATCTCCGTGGTCGCGCCTGTCGCTCATGCTGGGCAGCCCAAGGGCGGGGCCGCGCCCGCTGAGGCGCCGGAAAAGCCACAAGCCACGCCCGAGCCGGATAAGCCGAGCCCATAGCACAAGGCGGATAGAGTGCGTGTTCTCGTTACAGGCGGCGCCGGGTTTATCGGCTCTGCGGTGTGTCGGCGTTTGGTCCGGCAACGCGGCTGGAGCGTGCTCAATCTCGATGCGCTGACTTACGCCGCAAACCTCGCGTCGCTGCGCGATATCGAAGCCGATCCGCGTTATGGGTTCGTCGAGGGCGACATTTGCGACCGCGCCCTGGTCGATCAGGTGCTGCGCGATTTCAAGCCCGACGCAATAATGCACTTGGCCGCCGAGAGCCACGTCGATCGCTCGATCACCGGCTCGGCGGCGTTCGTGCAAACCAACGTTATCGGCACGCACACGCTGCTTGAGGCAGCTCTGCGCTATTGGGAAGCGATGCCGGCGGACGCACGCGATCGCTTCCGCTTCCTGCACGTATCGACCGATGAAGTGTACGGCTCGCTCGGCGAAGAGGGACTGTTCCACGAGACGACTGCTTACGACCCGCGCTCGCCGTATTCGGCGACGAAGGCGGCCTCCGATCACCTCGCCAGCGCGTGGCATCATACGTTCGGTTTGCCAGTGCTGATCTCGAACTGCTCAAACAATTACGGCCCGTACCAGTTTCCGGAGAAGCTCATCCCCGCGATGATCTTGAAGGCGCTCAACGGCGATCCGCTCACCGTCTATGGTGATGGCAGCAACATTCGCGATTGGCTCTATGTTGATGATCACGCCGAGGCTTTGGAGCTTGTGCTCGAGAAAGGGCGTCCGGGTGAGACCTATAATGTTGGCGGTCGCAACGAGCGCCGCAACATCGACGTGGTCAACACCATCCGCAATCTGGTGCGTGAACTCGCCGCGCCGCGCAAAGAGTCAGAGATCGCGTTCGTGAAGGATCGGCCGGGCCACGATGCGCGCTACGCCATTGATTGCACGAAGATCGAGACAGAATTGGGTTGGCGCGCCCACGAGAACTTCGAAACCGGCATCCGCAAAACGGTGCAGTGGTACGTCGAGCGCCGGGATTGGTGGGAGCCGATCCTTCATCGCGGCTTCAAGGGCGAGCGGCTGGGGCTGCGCGGTTAATGCGGATCGAGCCGGCTCAAATCCCTGACGTGCTGCTCATACAGCCCGCAAAGCACGGCGACCACCGCGGCTTTTTCTCCGAGACATTCCGCGCCGCCGCCATGAAGGAAGTGGGCGTGGACGTCGATTGGGTGCAGGACAATCACTCGTTCTCGCAAGCGCGCGGCGTTGTGCGCGGCCTGCACTTCCAGCGCGCGCCGAGGGCGCAAGCGAAGTTGTTGCGGGTCGTGCGCGGCGCGATCCTCGACGTTGCGGTGGATGTGCGAAAGGCTTCGCCGACTTACGGCCAGCACGTGGCGGTTGAACTCAGCGCCGACAATTGGACGCAGCTCTACGTGCCGGTCGGGTTCGCGCACGGCTTCTGCACGCTCACCGAGAATTGCGAAGTGCTCTACAAAGTGAGCGCAGATTACGGCCCCGCCGAAGAAGGCGGCGTGCTGTGGAACGATCCGGATCTCGCGATCGACTGGCCAATAGCTCTAGAAGATGCGACTCTTTCGGCGCGCGATAAGGAATGGCCGAGGTTCAAGGACCTCGTTTCGCCGTTCTAGCTCAGCAGTTCGCGAACAGACGCGCGTACGCCATCCCGCCACGCCGCCGGTGCGATGTCGAGCGCTTCAATCTTTGCGGTATTCAAGCGTGAGTTCGCGGGCCGCGCGGCGGGCGTCGGATATTCCGCCGCGAGAATCCGGCGCACGCGCACGCGTCCGCGCCCGTAAGATTGCGCCTCGGCGAAGATGGTTTCCGCAAAGTCTGCCCAGGTCGCATCGCCTTTACCAGCGAAGTGAAATACGCCGGCGGCCGCGGCATCTGCATTCAGCAAGCGCTCCACAAGTCTCACGCACGCGCGCGCCAGGTCGCCCGCATGTGTCGGCCGGCCAAATTGATCACTGACGACGCCAACCTCATCGCGCGTTTCGCCGAGCCGCAGCATTGTTTTCAGGAAGTTTGCGCGATGCGCCGAAAACACCCACGACGTGCGCACGACGGCCGCTCGCTCCCAGCTTTCCAATACGGCAATCTCGCCATCAGCCTTGGAGCGCCCGTAGAAGTTGATCGGGTTGCGCGCGTCGTCCTCCACATAGGGTGAAGGTTTGTCGCCGCCAAACACATAGTCGGTGGAAATATGAACTAGCGGCGCGCTGACCCGCGCTGCTGCGCGCGCCATGGCGGCCGGCGCATCACGATTGAGCGCCAGCGCGAGCGCGGTCTCCGTTTCGGCTTTGTCGACTGCCGTGTACGCCGCAGCGTTGATGATCGCCGCGGGCTTCAGCGCCTCGATGGCGGCTGCGATGCTCTCAGTATGCTCCAAGTCGAGGCTATCGCGCCCGAGCGGCACGACCTCCCAGCCCGCTGGGACTTGCGTGCGCGAAACTTCGATGCCGAGTTGTCCGCACGCGCCAAGCAGCAGGATGCGTGGCATGCCTCTCGCGCCTCACGCGCCGACGGGCGGATGACGAATAAGGTCGAGCAGATAATTCGCGTACTCGGTCTTACCGAGTTTCTTCGCCTGCTGCTCGACCTCCGCCGCGCTGATGTAACCCAGATTGTATGCGATCTCCTCGGGGCAGGCGATCTTTAGTCCTTGCCGCATCTCGATCACCTTTATGAATGTCGCCGCCTCATGCAGTGATTCATGCGTGCCGGTGTCGAGCCACGCGAAGCCGCGTCCCATCATCTCGACATGCAGATTGCCTTCTTCGAGATAGAGCTTGTTCAGATCGGTGATCTCAAGCTCGCCGCGCGGCGACGGCTTCAGCCTGCGCGCTCGCTCGGAGACGCTGCCGTCGTAGAAGTAGATGCCCGTCACTGCCCAGTCTGAAGTTGGCTGTTTGGGCTTCTCTTCCAGGCGCACCGCGCGATGGGCTTCGTCGAACTCGACCACGCCGTAGCGCTCCGGATCGCTGACGCGATAGGCAAATACGGTCGCGCCTTTGCGCCGCTCGGCCGCAGCGCGTAGGTACTCGCCCATTGAGTGGCCGAAGAAGATGTTGTCGCCAAGAATGAGCGCGCACGGTGAACTGGCGATGAAGTCAGCGCCGATAATAAACGCTTCCGCGATGCCGCGCGGCTCATCCTGCACCGCGTAGCTCAGCTTCACGCCCCATTGCGACCCATTACCGAGCGCTTGCTGAAACACAGGCGTATCTCGCGGCGTCGAAATGATGAGAATATCGCGCACGCCCGCGAGCATCAAAGTCGTGAGCGGGTAGTAGATCATCGGTTTGTCGTAAACCGGCAGCAATTGCTTGCTCATGGCGATGGTCAGCGGAAACAGCCGCGTGCCCGATCCGCCGGCGAGGATGATGCCTTTCAACGTTCTTGAGCTCCGGTGTACAGTTGCGGGCGGAGGCCGCTTAACCTTGATACAGATAGGGGGTTTTCACGGCGAAGTCGAAGTTCTCGTTGGCGATCCAGTCGCGCCCTTCAACAAGGGCTTGCGTGTCGCTGATTTCTCCGCCTTCACGCCGAATGGCCATAGTGAAGAGGCGCTCAAGCGCGTGCGCTACTGTTCCATCCTTTTGGCCGGCTTCGTCCTCGAAGGCCGACGGCTCGAGCGGCAGCTTGAGAATGGCGTCGAGACTGCTTCGGCGGACAAAGAACATTGTTCCCGCCGCGAAGACATCGGTGTCCGGCTGAATTGGGGGCCAGCCCCCCATTCTAAGCAGAGCGTCGATGTGTGGCTGATTTTCGCCGATATAGGTTTTGAGCGGGACAATGTATCCTGCGGGCGCCACTAGGCTGAGCGTCGATCGCGAAGCGAAGGCATCGAGCACCCGAGACACAATCGAGGGCTGCACGAGGCTATCGAGCATTGACTTACGCCAATCGGAACCGTCGAGTCTGTGTTGCGTAACTTTGGTATGCACTTTCAGGATAATTGCATCCGGCGGAATCTGCGACCGACGGAGCGCTTCAAGAAACGCCAGCACGTCGCGGCCTCTGTTCTCGACGACAATCAAATCGAATGGGCAGGCGGGGCCAGACTCATCGAAGGCGCGCCGCACCGCCTGTTCCTGCTCCGCAGGGCAGGTGGCGATGATGTGAAGCTCGGCGGGCGCCGACTTCAAATAGTCGAGCATCTCCGCAAACACGCTCGGATAAAAAGCATGGACGATGACGTAGAGCGAGCCAGATCGTTTGGTCACCGGCGGCGCCGGAAATGGCGCTAGCGCTGCGCGCGTGGCCTCCAGGTAGGCGTAACCATAGAGGCGATCAGGTTCGAGATAGGCGCCTTCAGCCCATTCATTCCAGGCGTTGATGAAAACAAGTTTCTCGTCTCCCACATGCCGCTCGTCCGTGGCCCGACACACGGATTCGAGCCAGCTGCGATAGATTTCAGGCGTCGACCCGAAGAAGACGTGACCCTTGCCAGGTTTGCGCGCCTCATTGTCCCAAGATGGCATCACCGTCTTGAAGAGCTTGTACTCCGGCCAGCTAACGTCGGATTCTTTGCGTGCGACGTCCTCATACGAGAACACTCGTCCTGCGTAGGCAGGGTTGAGCACATCGAGTTGATTCTGAATTTCGCCAGTGACGATTTTGTGGGGCGGAAACTCCACTGCGGCGTCGAAGCCGAACCCACGTGGGTCTTCCAAGCCGAATGTCTGCGCCGCAACGATGTAGAGATCGCCGATCCCATTGGCGCGGCAGTACTCTCGCCACACCTGCAGCGTTTGCTGTGGACGCGGCAAGATGCCGGCGCGATAGACGATCAGCAGAGGCCGGCCGTTGACGCGAATATAGCGCGCATCGCGCAGGACCGGCGCCAGATCCTCGATGAAGGCGAGATCATCTTCTGGCGCGTGACGTTGTTCCATCAATATCTGCTGATCGAGCCCGTCCCACCTGCGCGTCCAGTTTTCGTTGGCCCAACAGATACAGAAAGGGAAGTCGATATCTTTGGCCGCGAGGTACTGGTTTAACGGTCGCTCCAGTAGCCGTTTGCGTCCGCTGAACCAATAATAATGGAAGCAGAAACCGCTCAGGCCGAACTGCTTCGCCAACTCGACCTGCCGCCTTTGCACATCGACCAACCGAAGATCATAAAAGCCGAGTTCGTCGGGAATTCGCGGTTGGTAGTGGCCCACGAACTGCGGCACCGCTTTCGACACGTTAGTCCACTCAGTGAAACCCTTACCCCACCAGGCGTCGTTCTCCGGGATTGGGTGAAACTGCGGCAAGTAGAACGCGATAGCGCGAATGCGTGATGCCGCGGCCGCACTTGTTGTAGCGAGCGGCACATAGACGTCGCCACGCGAAACTGCGGTGGAGAAGAGTTGGCTAAACAGCGCGCCGCTATTGGCCAAATTTGGGGAGGCCGTCGGCGGCAGGGGCGCGTGCGCTCGCGTCCAACGCCGGAGCTTTCGCCTAAAGCCGAGCGGCATCGCGCCTTCAAGGGTCAACGCCGTGGCGCCGAAGAGAAACTTGTAGTGTCGCAAGCTGCCAAAGAGTTTCAGGCGCTGGCCAAATGACCGCCGATGGGCCGGCGGCATAGGCTCGCGCCTCTCGCGGCGCCCTGCGCGCAGATAATGCACCAATGGATTGATGCACGCCGCCTGCACGTCGGGGTTTTGTGTCAGGTACCAGCGGCTATCGAAGCTTGGGCCCGGGTTACGTCCTTCATAGCCGCCGTAAAGCAAGTAGTGCTGCAACGCATCCACTCCGGCTTGCGCCACATCCGGATATTCCGCCAAGTACCAAATCGGATCGAACAGTGATGATTTCGCGAGCAGCGCAGCATCCGGCCCGGCATCCGCTCCCGCGATCGGCGCCGCCGCACGGGCTGGCCCGCGCACCAGCCGAAGCAAGCCGTCGCGGATTGGCCGGGCAAGCAACTTCGCAGCGCGCAGCAGCGAACGCGGCGCCAGTGCTCGCAGTGGCGCAGTGATCTTCCAGGACGTGGATGATCGCAGTGCGTGAACTTCTTCCTGCCAAATTCGTGCGTTCGAAGCGGTTTGATGTAACTCGTTGCGCAACTGCTCTTCACGATCTCGATTTGCCCGTATTTGCTCAAATATTCGCTTCTGCTGCGCTTCCTGTGTCGTGATTTTGTGTTCGATCGCGTGCATCTTTTCGACTTGGGCAGACAGGCGGGAGATGCGTGCCTCCAACTCCACAGCAGCGACCGCAGCTTGGGCGCTCATGCTTCGCGCGGCGTCGATCGCCTTTGCAAGATCGGGCAAAAGTTCTCTACGCACTGAGGTTGCGGCGTGCGCTACGGCCGCTTCAATGGCGGAGTCGATCCGTTGCTGCTCTGCGTGACCGCGCGTGCGCGTAGCTTCGAGCAACTGAGGCGCGAGTGCCTCGATCTGCGAACTCAGGGCACTAAACTTCTCATCCAGAGAGCTGAACTTCTCCTCCAGAGATACGTGACGTAGAAGAGAAATGTCGCTCTGGTCAGCTTGTGAGACAATAAGTTCAACCGTGACGGGCGTCTGGCTCGCCTCAACACCAAGGGGCAGCACGATCTGCGGATCGTTGCTGGTGAGCTGCAGCAAAGTTTTCTCATCAACAGTCCGGTGTGCTCTCATGCCGAGAGCATTGCGGAACATGCTGTCAGACCCATCCCACTGCCAAAGAGTGGAGCCGTCGCAGGCGCGTATGCGTAAGCCAAGAAGCCGCAGCGCATTAGCCTTGATGTCCGGGTCGATACGGAGCCCGGTTATCGTGTGTTCGAGAGCAGGCGTGGTTAGCTCAAGGACAGAGGGCGACTCCTGGAGATTGAATTGGCGACGAACGCTCATGCTCTCCGAAAAGGCGTCGCCATTGGTGGAATAATACAAAGTCGCGGTGGAATCTCCGTCCGCGGCGATTGCGATTCTGCAGCTCTCCGACCTGCGGCGCTCATACGAGACTAGAGGCGCATATGTGTCCGCTGCCGCAACCAATTCGTCCGTGACGCCCGCAAGCTTCGCGGGCGAGGGCTCTTCCTCGGAACGGGATGCCATGAGCGCCCATGTGTAGGTTTCCATAACCCACGGGGGAATGTCAGAGCGAGTTCTCAAGGCCTCGAGATCGAAGTGATGATGGCGTCGCCCACTCGAGAGAAATCTATCGACCTCTAGCTCGGCGGTGTCGTTCCAGCGCGGCAATCGCGTCCCTGTCAGGCGCTCGATGCGCCGTAGCGAGCTGCGCCAGTCCGTCAGGAGATCGTCGTAGGCCAGGAACACGCGGCGCGTGGCGCGACTGTCGCGCTCAATCGATAGAAAGTATGTGAGCCAAAGCAGGGCCGACTTCGTCGCAGGAAAGCCATCGCGTCGTGTCAACGAGGCGGCGACCTCAAGAGGGTGGCGAACAGGTACAATAAGGCAGACTTCGAAACCCAACTCGTCCAGTGCTTCTTTCCATGCTGGAAACAGCAGGGAGATTCTGGGGTCTTTGATGATAACGTCTCGATCTCGAGGGAACTGATCCCGCACGGTCGCCTTCAGCACTTCAACCGCGTTTCGCGGGAGTGGTGTTGCGCGCTGCTCCCGCAATGCCAGGGCGTCGTCCCAAGCGCTGTCCACCTCTCGAAGCAAGGCGTCGTTGCTGGTCTTGACGACTTCCGACTCCCAATGGCCATCTTCGTTGAAGGCGTTCCCCGCCATTAAGGTCCGCGGAAGTTCGAGTCCGCACAGCGAGAGAGCGCGCGCTAACGCGGACGTGCCACTGCGATGCATGCCCGCGACAACGAAAGCTGTCGGTTTGACCCAAGGATGCTCCGCGCGATCCTGGGGCTCGCGGGCCAGCTTTGCACGCTGGGGAGAAGTGCTGGACGCAGGTTCAACAGCGTCTCGCGGAGGAAAAATTCTCGATGTCAACGTTCTGTTGCTCGACACTTTTGGGTGGGTTTTGCCCTGGCGGGGCTCGTTTTTGACGCTATCCTTGACATTGAAGTTACCGATACCGGCAAATGCAATAACATGCGCCCCTGAGATCTATCAGTTGGCGCCCTGTACGCCTGCATTAGGTAACGGGCCTTGAACAAAGCCGAGACGGAGACCATCGGGGTGGCATTGGGATACCGCATTCCCGAAATCGCGAGATCGCGCGTGAGGCCAAGCTGTGCTTAGCGCCGCTCTCGACATCGGGACTGGTCTGGTTCGTTGGAGAACGAGCTTCAAGCTCGGGCTCCAGGATATTGAGTTGCGTTACAAGCGCTCTCTCCTCGGTCCGTTTTGGATAAGCGCAGCTCTGATCGCAACGGTGCTTGCGCTTGCCTACGTTTTTGCTGACGTTTTCCAAAGGGACTTTGTTTCCTACGTCTCATTCATTGGGGCGGGTCTTCTTGTTTGGCAATTGATCCTCGCTCTCGTGACTGAGAGCTGCGCTTCTGTCACGGAACACACTTCTTTCCTTCAAAACGTTCGCATGCCAATGAGCGTGATTGCCGGTCGCATCGTGGTTCGCAATGCGATCGTGTTCACCCACAACCTGATAGCAATTGTTGTGCTGTTGGTAATGTTTGGGGCGGTGCTACAGCCGGTCGCATTGTGGGCGCTGCCGGGCGCTGTGGTTGTGCTGACGTTTGGATATTTTCTGACCTTGGCGCTAGGGCCGATTTGCACACGCTTTCGCGATATACCGCTGGTTATTCAGAGCGCGATGCAAGTTATCTTTTTCGTCACGCCGATCTTTTGGATGCCGCAAACGATGAGCCACCGGCCCATGTTCGTGGCGGGCAATCCGTTCTTTCACCTCATCGAGTTGGTGCGCGCGCCACTGTTGGGCCGAGAGCCCACGCTGCTCAACTGGCAGGTTTCGCTCTATTGTTGCGCGATCGCTGCAACGCTCGGGCTGATCGTCATTTCAATTACGCGCAAGCGCGTCAATTTGTGGCTGTGAGCTCAACATGGCTTCCGTAAAACTCGAAGACGCGAGCTTTTGGTACCCGGTGTTCGATGTCACTGGGCGATCGCTGAAAGTTTCGATGATGCGCCAGTTTGGCGGCGGCTCCGGCAGTGGTTTTGTTGAGGTGAAGGCGCTCTCGGATGTGACGCTCCATTTGAAGGATGGCGATCGTATTGGCTTGATTGGTCGCAATGGGGCGGGGAAATCGACCCTGTTAAAGGTCATCGCCGGATTGCTTCATCCACAGCGCGGCGGCTTGCGGGTTGATGGTCGCGTCGTGCCGCTCATCACTCGGGGACTAGGAATTCATCCTGAGCTGACAGGTTTCCAAAACATCGAAATTCCAATGCTTCTTCTCGGCGCCACGGATGCCGAAGTCCAACGCGCCAAACGAGAGGTGCCGGAATGGTCTGGGCTCGGCGACTTTATTCATCTGCCGGTGCGGACCTATTCGGATGGAATGCGCGCGCGGTTGTTGTTCGCGATTTCCACCGCCGTGCGCGGCGACATCCTGGTGATGGATGAGTGGCTCAGTGCGGGGGATGCGGATTTTGTCGAGAAGGCGCAAGAGCGTCTCAAGAGTCTGCTCAACGAAACCAAGATTGTTGTGTTGTCGAGCCACTCACTCGAGATCATTCGAAAGATGTGCAACGTCGTATGCTGGATGGAGGGGGGGCGGATCGTGTTGGTGGGGGATGTAGATGTCGTGCTTCCCGCGTATCTTAAGGGCGTCCAACGCCCAGTTCTTGCGTCTGGCGCCCAGGCTGGCGCATGATCCCGCGCTCACGCGCCTTTGAGTTCATTGCAGGAGTTTCGAGATGAAGCCTTACGCGTCAGTTTTGCTCGCGATTTTGGGTGTTGGCGCATTGGCCGCGTGCGATCAGCTTGCGCCGGCCCAGGAACCACAGGCGAGTGCGCCTATTCGCTCCGAGGTGGTTTCGTTCGAAGTTCGTGAGGATGGCCGCAAGATCGCGCTTGTCCAGGATCCAGACGGTTCTCTGAGATTGTGCGATCTTCGCGGCGCCGACCAACTGAGGTGGGATTGCACCCCGCTTCCGCCGCTCTGACGTGACCATTGGCTTGAATGAGGCGGATGCGCGCAAGCGCGTGCTGCTCCACATTGGCGCGCACAAGACCGGCTCGACCAGTCTGCAGTGGGCGCTTTCGAAATCGGCGAGTGTGCTAGCCGCGCGGGGCATCCTGTATCCTAAGACAGGATGTCCTCCCTGGGCGCGGCTCGGCCATCACTCGCTCGCCCTGTCGGTTTTGCGCCGACCTGAGTATCTGCCCGGCAAGGGCACAAGTTTGCTGAGCTCTGAACAGAGAGAGCGGCTCTGGTCGGATCTTCATGATGAAATTGCAGCGTCGGATGCCAGCGTCGTCGTCCTGTCTTCGGAGGAATTTGACGTTCTGGACTCAGGCGAGATTGCTGATGTTGGCCGCGAGCTCGAGCGATACAGTGTGACGCCGGTGGTGTTCCTCAGGAACACCGTCGACTTTATCGAGTCGAGCTACCGCACCTCGGTTATTCATGGCGGCTACCGTCGAACAATCGCCGAATATGCGGGAAATCAGCGCGCGAGATTGGATTATACGGCGTTGCTGCGGGATCTGCGCAAGGTCGCAAAGGGAGGCAAGGTCATCGCCTTTGCCTATGACGATCCGCAGATAAAGCAGAATGTCGTATCAGCCTTCTTCGAATTGATCGGCGTCCAAGTTTCAGAACTTTCGGCCAAGAGCCGCGAAAAGCAGAACGAGAGTGTTCCGGCGTTCATTTGCGAACTCGTCCGCTCTTTGCGCTGCAACGGGGTCTCTGAGGGCGAGCTTGAGAGCTGGTGGAAGAGCTGGGCGGATTTTCCTTTCTCCGAGCGCGCGCATGCTGGCTACACGCTGCTGCCGGCCGCCTTGGGCGAGCAACTTCACGAACGCTTTTGCGCTGAGGTCATCCGAATTGCGGGAGAGGATTCATCTTGGCTCAACGTCAGAGGACAATTGAGCGCGGGTTGCGACCTCAAGCAACGGCGGCTCATCGCGGACGCGGATGCTGCATTGTTGGCCTTGGGTTTTGAGGTGACCGGTGCGAAGTCGCCGGCGCGCGAAGTGAAGGCCCCGCCTCGTCAGCCAGTGAGCCGCGAAGAAACAGTGAGCACTCAAGCCAAGTTTGCCGCGCTTAGTGAGGAAGAATGGGAGCGGCTTTGGCTGCGCCACGCCGAAGACGGAAGCGTTTCCATGTTTCCGCCGATGGCCTCGCTTGATCGTCAGCAGACCCTGCATGGCACGAGTGGCGTCGCGGCGATGCAGGGCGCTCTCAAGTTTCGGCGTGTTCTGCACCGTCACTTGCCGAAGCTGCCGCCGTCGCCGCGCCTGCTTGATTTTGGCTGTGGCTGGGGCAGGCACATTCGCGTGTTCTTGAAGGATTTTGTCGCGGCCGACATTACCGGCGTCGATATTGATCCCGAAAACATCAGCGTTTGCCGCGAGCTGATGCCGGAGGTGTCGTTTGTCCTGAGCCAAGAAGGCGCGTCCCTTCCTGTGGCGGATGATAGCCAAGATCTGATCCTCTCGTTCTCGGTGTTTTCACGCATCAACGAGGACAGCGCGAAGTTCTGGCTGCGGGAGTTAGCGCGTGTTCTGAAGCCTGGCGGTTCGATGGTGGTGACCAGCTGGGGGCGGGCGCTTTTTGAGGTGTTCGAACGCAAGCGAACGACGGGCCACACGCTGTACACCTGGGAGGACAACATCACGCGGGCGTTCAATGATTTGGACGAAGTCGAACGGCGTTATCGCGATGGCGAATTCTCGTTTGGCCGTCACATGAAAGGCGGCACGCTCGATCCGGAAGTGTATGGCATCAGTCTGATGCCAAAGCAGTGGATCGAGCGCGAGACGTCATTGCGAGTTGCGCACTGGATTGAAGACACCAAAGTCGTGCCGCAAACGACGTTCTTCCTCTCCAAGCGCTGACTTCCCGATCCGGTGCCGGACGTCCTGCGGTGATGGCGTCTTCGCGGCAACGACCGATGTCGTTGTTTAGCCTCGGACGCCGGTCGCACGCACCAAGACATGCACATCTTGGTACTGGTCGAACTCCCCCCCTTTGAAATATCCGGCGCGTGACATCGGGAGGGGGCGATGTTGGCCTTTCAGTACGTCGTCCACAAACTCTCGGGCCAACGTCGTGCGCCCGTAGATGCTGGTGTCTAGTCGGCCCTCTGTTTCGTTCTTTTCAGTGAAGCGAACCTGTTCGCCTTCGGCAACGGCTTCACCTGTCCGGCGCGCGAACTCGACGCCCCTCGTTGTTAGGAACATGAAGCCGCCCGGCCTGACACGCTCTGAGACGGCTTCGAACCAAGCGCTCCAAATCTCTGGGTGCAAATGCGTAAAGAGCGAGTATGTGAACACCACGTCAAAATCACGCGGTGGCCATTTCACGCGCGCTAGGTCGATGTTTGACAGGAACCCCTCAGCACCACAGAGTTCGCTGATAAACCCAAGCATTTCCGGCTCAAGATCAGAGACGGTGACCTCGCCGAAAACCTTGGCAAAGTGCCGGGTTACACGCCCATAACCGCACGCAAAATCGAGAATGGACAGCTGCGATGGATCGCGACCGTGTTCGCGCAGCCAATTGGCTACACGGTCACATATGGCGTGACCTGACTTCGTGTAGAAATCCCTCGCTTTGGCTTCGTCACCCTGGAACGAAATTAGCCCGGTCTTGTACATTTCGTCGGCGGGGTGAATGCGGGAGCTATCCATCATCTGAGCATATCGAGGCTATGCCTGGGCGCCAAGGGACGCTATCAAGGGTCATGCTAGACGCTCAGGCGCGAGCCATCATCGACGATGCAAATCTAGCGCAGGATCCAGATCGGCTGCGGGAGCTTGCGCTGCAAGACTATGCTGTCCTGCTTTCTGACCCGGCGCGTTACCTGGCCCACTGGCCATTCTTGAATCAAGTTCTGCCGCGGATGCCGAGCGCAGACATTCAGAAGAAGTGGGTCGGTGATAGTGATGAGAGATTGTTGCGCACGAGCACTCTGCCGTTCCTGTTGTTTGTCCAGCAATCCTACGAGGCGATACGCGGCCCGCTCCGGGATGTAATCGCGATTGACTATGGGTGTGGTTGGGGGCGGTTCACCCGACTTCTCGCGAAGTACACGAATCCATCGAACATATGGGCGCTCGACGCGCTCGATGTTTCGCTGTCCCTTCTCAGGGACTGCGGCGTCGCTTGCAATGCCCTGAAAATTGATCCAATTCCAGCACGGCTTCCAATTGAAGCGCAAGCGGACCTCGCGATTGCGTTCTCCGTGTTCACGCATACTAGCGAGCGTACGACGTTGGCGGCGTTGCGGGCGATCAGCGACGTGTCCAAACCCGGCGCAGTCATTGTTTTCACCATTCGCCCTGTCGAGTTTTGGACGCTGCGCCGGATGCCCGAACTAGCGGCCTTGCACGAGCGCGATGGCTTCGCCTTCCTAGGCGATGGCCGCGTCATGTTCGATGGCGAGGACACCTACGGTGCAGCGAGCATGAGCATTGAACACTGCAGCAAGATTCTGGCCGAGACCGGCTGGCAGTTTGTCCGGTCTGAGCGCGCCGACATCGATCCCTACCAGGTGCGTGTTGTCGCGCGACGAAGCGTCTGACTCCTCCTACAACCAGAAATCCACGCTTGTGAGCGGGATGGTTCCGATGAGGGTGATTTGTGAGTCGGCGACGCCGTCGCCGTTTACGTCCATCGAGATGACAGTGTAGCCGCCGGAGGTTTCGTAGCGGAGTTCGCCGGCGGTGTTGGAGAAGGCGCTGTTGCCGATGAAGGTGAAGGCGTCGTCGCCGCCGCCGGTGATGGCGTCGATGGCGGCAAGATCGATCCGATCCTGGCCCTGGGTGAAGTCGTAGATGATGTCGCGCGTCGCGCCGGTCACGCCTGAATCGCTGAGCGCCTGATAGACGAAGCTGTCATTGCCCGCCCCGCCGGTCAGCAGATCGCGGCCCGCGCCGCCGATAATGGTGTCGGCGCCATCGAGCCCGCCGATGATGTCTTCGCCATCGAGCCCGGCCAGCGTGTTGTTGTCGCTGTTGCCATAGAGGCGGTTGTTGAGTTCGTTGCCGGTGATGTTGAGATTGCCGGCGCCGATAATGGTGGCGCGCTCAACGTTGGCGGTGAGCGAGGCGATATTGACCCAGGTATAGATGACGTCGTTGCCTTCGCCCGAAGCTTCGATAACGACATCGCCAAGATTCTCGACCAGATACGCATCGTCGCCCTGGCCGCCGGTCATGGTGTCGGCGCCGAGCGCGCCGTTGAGCTGGTCGTTGCCGAGGCCGCCATAGAGGAAGTTGTCGAGCGAATTGCCGGTGAGGATGTTGTTGAGCGCGTTGCCGGTGGCCGAGACCGCCGAGCCGGCCAAGGTGACGTTCTCGACATTGGCCATCAAGGCGCTGACATCGATATAGGCGATCACCGTATCGTTGAGGCCTTCATTGAGGTTCTCGGTGATGATGTCGCCTGCTGAATTATAGATGTAGGTGTCGCTGTCGAGGCCGCCGATCAACGTGTCTTCGCCGGCGCTGCCGTTCAGTACGTTCTTCTGGGCGTTGCCGGTGAGGATGTTGTTTAAGGCATTGCCATTGACGCTGAGCGCTGTGCCCGAAAGCGTCAGATTTTCGACGTGCTGCCAGAGCGCTGTGACGTTGACGGTCGAGAACACCGTATCCGTGCCTTGGCCGGCGAGCTCGGTGACGATGTCGCCGGCATTGTCGACGACATAGGTGTCATTGCCCAAGCCGCCGATCATGGTGTCGGCCCCGGCCTCGCCATTGATGAAGTTGTTGGCGGCGTTGCCGGTGATGGTGTTGTTCAAGGCGTTGCCGTTGCCGGTGACGGCGCCGCCTTCCAGGATCAGGTTCTCGACATTGGCCGCAAGCGCTGCAATGCCAATCGTCGAGCGGATCGTATCCGTTCCTTCCGAAGCATTCTCCGTCACAACGTCGCCGGCATTGTCCACGTAATACGTGTCGTTGCCGGTCCCGCCGGTCATCGTGTCGGCGCCTAAACCGCCGTCGAGAATGTCATTGTCGGCGCCGCCGAGCAGTTGATCGTTGCCGCCGTTGCCGATGAGATGGTCGTCGCCGTCGAGGCCTTGGAGGAGATTTCCAT
>CALBST010000394.1 GCA_937967425.1 uncultured Caulobacteraceae bacterium | reverse complement strand
ATGAAGCAATCTTGCGCGAGGACGATCGGGCGGTGGTCGCGTTTCTCGAAGCACGCCGCGATGCGTTGTAAGTCGAAGGCGTGAAGGCTCGGGCGTCACAGCGGCGTGGGTGGCGTGAGGCCGCCAGGAGATGACAATGCAATACGCCTTGATCGTGTTCGAGACGCCGGACGATTTCGAACGCCGTGACGATCCGCAGCGGGCCGAGGCTTACGCGGGCGCGCATGCGGAATTCTTGGCCGCGCTGAAAGAGGCAGGCGTTGCTGCCCAAAGCGTGGTCGGCGGCGCGGGTTTGCAGGCGCCGCATACGGCGACCACGCTGCGCAAGCGTGGCGGCTCACGCCAAGTCGTCGATGGGCCGTACAGCGACACCAAGGAGCAGATGGGCGGCATTTATCTGATCGAGGCGCCCGACCTCGACGCCGCCTTGAGTTGGGCTGAACGCTGCCCGACAGCGAGCACCGGCGCGGTAGAGATCAGACCGACGCGTTATCCGCAGTCTCGCTAGTTCGCCGTTTGTCTGAATTTCGGCTGTTGATGCCATAGGTAGAGTAGCTAAAGCTCAAGCCATGCGTGCTCGGATCGTGTCCTTCCTTACTTTGGCGCTTGGTGCCTTGCTGATCGGCGGCCTGCTGTGGTCAGCATGGGGGCAGGCGCATTTCTGGCCTCTCGTGGCTGTGGGTGCCGCGGCCGTGCTCGTAGGTTGGTTGTTCGCCAGCAGAAAGACCAAAGCAAAGCCGAACTAGTTCGGATACGCCGCCGCCAGCTCCGCGCGGGCGGCGGCGAATTCGGTTCGGAAATCCGGATCACTGGTTCGGGGGCGGCGCGGGCCAATGGTGCGCGCCGTCTGGGACTGCCATCACCGGCGTTGAGCTTGCCGCGAACGTGATTGTCTGTGCGATACGCATGATGTCTGTGAGAGACGTTTCGTGCTGCAGCACGCCGTTTTCAAAGTACATCAGCGCGCTCTCGCGACGTTCGCCGGGGACCGAGGTCACTTGAGCGAAGTAGCGTCCATCCGATGATATGTCGGCGCCGCCGGTGCGGCCGCGACCTTCGGGGAGCGCATCGGCGATGAGAATCTCTGCGGCGCCGTCCGGCTCGTAGGCGACGTAGTCGAAGGACGGGCTTCGATCTGGCCGCCGCGGCATCCCGCGTGCGTCATACCAGTCCGCGGTGCGCAATGGATTGCTTGATGTCAGCAGGACAACGCGGCCGTCGTCGAGTGCTTGCACGAAGCTTCCGCCGTGCTCAACGCCAGCGGCCGGATAAGGCAGCGGCCATTCCTCTTGTGTCTCGCCGGGTAGAATGCGGAACGAAAAAATACCGCGAATGTCTCTCGACCATTGATAGCTCCAACGGCCTTGCGCGTCGCGATTAACCCAGCCGGGTAGAGCCATGCCTTGGATCACACTGGTCTGCGCGAACACAGGATGGTTGGCGCGTGTGTAGATGGCGCCGGCGCGGTCGTAGCTGAGGTCGCCGCCGAGGAGGTAGTGCCCGGCAGAGCGCCGAACAGCCACGCCGTCGCTGAGCGAGCGTTCGAAGATGGCGAATGCGCGCTGCGACGCGCCCAGTCGCGCGCCATCAAATGTCACGCCTTCGAACGTTGCCAAACGCCGACCGTCGGCGCTGAGCACCGGACTACGCACATTTGGTATGATGGCGAGCAGGTCGATTGCTGGGGCTTGCGGTGTAACGCGCAGCCGCCAGACGTGGCGGCCTTCTCCGCTCAGCGTTTGGGTATCTGAAGTGACGAACGTGAGTTCATCGCCGTCAGCGGACCAAGCGAGGTCACCGATGTGCGGCAGCGGCCCTTGGATGATCGTCGCGCGTTGTGTTGGCGCGTGCACGAGCACGAACTGGGACGAGGGCACGCCTAACGCGGTGAAGGCGATGTACTGGCCATCAGCCGACATCGACATCTGCCCCGACCCATGGGCCTCCTGAGCGTGTGCAGTAGTTGGCGGCGCGAGTGCGAGCACACAGAGTGCGATCGCCGCGTAGAGCCGCGTTAACGCCATCAGTGTTGGACGTACGCCGCCGCAAGCTCCGCGCGGGCGGCGGCGAATTCGGTTTGGAACGCCGGATCGGCGTGGAGGCGCGCGATCGCGGCGGCGGCGACGGTGCGGCCCGCTTCGACATCGCTCGGATAGTGCACGCCGCAGACGACGCGGCTCCAGGTGAAATCGCGCCCGCGATCGATGATGGCGTCGGTGCGCGATGGAATGAGTTCGGCGAGCACAAGCGCCCAGCCGAAGCCAAGCGCAGCGTGGCCCGATG
>CALBST010000393.1 GCA_937967425.1 uncultured Caulobacteraceae bacterium | reverse complement strand
TTGAACAGCGATCAGGGTCTTTTCCCCTGGCGCCGAACTTGATAGAGACCCGCTCTCTCGGCTCCGGCCGGCAGAGAATGTTCCTCGGTAGCTCAGCGGTAGAGCATCCGACTGTTAATCGGATGGTCGTTGGTTCGATCCCAACCCGGGGAGCCATTCTCTTTTCTTCATTGTTGGTTGGATCACTCAGCCCGCAGGCCAAGGCCCGCGGGCTTTTGTTTTGCTCAAGCGCCCGCTTTGTACGCCGGCAACAGATGGCCGAGGCGCGCGCCCATTTCGGCGCCTAGGGCCTGGAGGCCGTTGAAGGGACGGATCATCACTTCGAAATCGGTGATGCGGCCTTCGGCGTCGAACTGAATGAGGTCGACGCCCTTGAGGTTCTTGTCGCCGACGCGGGCGCTGAATTCGAGCACGACGCTGAGGCCATCTTCGCTGGCGAGTTGGCGATGATAGGTGAAGTCTTCGAACACCTGGATCACCGTGCTGAGCAACAGGGTGACGGCTTGCGCTGATTGATACGGCTTGAACGCCATCGGCGAACGGAAGGTCGCGTCGGAATGAATGATGGCGGCGAGGTGCGCGAGATCTCTGCTCGCGACCATGGCGTGCCATTTCTCGAGCGAGGCGGCGACGTTGGGATTGAGGTTCGTGAGGGTCATGGCGAGAGCCTATTCCCAGCGGTGTGGCGCGTCGAGGATGGCCTCAAGGCTTCCGCTTTGGCTGCCGCCGGGGCATGAGAGCGGCGGGAGGCCCAATGCACGACGTAATTATCATTGGCGGGGGCCATAACGGGCTGACGTGCGCGGCGTATCTGGCTGAGGCCGGGTTGAAGGTGCTGGTGCTGGAGCGGCGCGATGTCGTCGGCGGCGCGGCGGTGACGGAGGAGTTTCACCCGGGCTTTCGCAATTCGGTGGCGAGCTACACGGTCTCGCTGCTCAATCCGAAAGTGATCGCTGATCTGGATTTACATCGGCACGGACTGCGCGTCGTCGAGCGCAAGGTTTCGAATTTTCTGCCGCTGAACGACGAGTCCTATTTCATGTCCGCGCCGGGCATCACGCAGGCGGAGGTGGCGAAGTTTTCCAATCGCGACGCGTCGCAGCTTGCGGAGTATGAACGCCGGCTTGAGGTGGTCGCCGACGTGGTGCGGGCGCTCCTGTTGGAGCAGCCGCCGAATTTGGTGGACCACGGCTTCGTGCGCGGCATCGAGGAAGCGATGCGCGCGGCCGCTTTGGGCGGGCGGCTGAACAAGCTCGACATCACCGGCAAACGCGACCTGCTCGATCTGTTCACGAAGTCCGCGGGCGAGTGGCTGGACCAGTGGTTCGAGAGCGCGCCGATCAAGGCGCTGTTCGGCTTCGACTCTATCGTCGGCAATTTCGCGAGCCCCTACACGCCCGGCTCCGCCTATGTGCTGCTGCATCACGTCTTCGGCGAGGTGAACGGCAAGAAGGGCCTCTGGGGCCACGCCATCGGCGGCATGGGCGCGATCACGCAGGCGATGGCCGCATGCTGCCGTGAGCGCGGCGTTGAAATTCGCACCGGCGTTGCAGTGAAGGAGCTATTGCTGGCGCCGTTCACGCCTGGCGTGACGGAGCCGAGCGCTGAAGGCGTCGTCACTGCAGATGGCGAGACGCTGCGGGCGAAGGCGGTGATCTCCAATCTCAATCCGAAGCTCCTCTATCAGCGCATCGTACCACCCGACGCCCTGCCTGCGGATTTCCGCGAACGGATCACGCGCTACAAGGTCGGCTCCGGCACGTTCCGGATGAATGTGGCGCTGAATGAGCTGCCGCGCTTCACCTGCAAGCCTGAGCCTGGCGATCATCTGACGGCCGGCATCATCATCGCGCCGTCGATGCAATACATGGAGCGCGCTTATGACGATGCGCGCGCTTTTGGCTGGTCGCGTGAGCCGATCGTCGAGATGCTTATTCCGTCGACGCTGGATGATGCATTGGCGCCGGCGGGCAAGCATGTGGCTTCGCTATTCTGCCAGCATGTGCAGCCTGAGCTTTCGGGCGGGCGTTCGTGGGACGATCACCGCGAGGAGGTCGCGGATCTGATGATCGCGACGGTTGATAAGTACGCGCCGGGGTTCAAGGCGAGCGTGATCGCGCGCCAGATCATGTCGCCGCTCGATTTGGAACGGACGTTCGGGCTTGTCGCTGGCGACATCATGCACGGCGCGCTCTCGCTCGATCAGTTGTTCAGCGCGCGGCCCGTGTTGGGGCACGGCGATTATCGCGCGCCGATCAAGGGGCTCTATATGTGCGGCTCGGGCACGCATCCGGGCGGTGGCGTGACCGGCGCGCCAGGCCACAATGCGGCGCAAGTTGTAAAGCGTGATTTTCGAACTGGCGCGCTGCGCTAGGCGCTACGCTTGTGCGCGGCTTCAGCCTTGATGCGCTTGAATACCGGCACGCTGCGGCCGCTCCAGATTTCGAGGCGCGCGCCACAATCGACGCACTCGAACACGCCGATATCCTTGATCGGCAACGTGCGCACTTCGCGCTCGTACTGCGCGCCACAGGCGCATTCCTTGATGGTCATTTCCGGTTTCATGGCGAGCGAAGGATTGGCGTTAAAAGGTAAACGAAAGTTAGCTGCGCAGGCGTGATTTCCGTATTTGTTGTTACGCGTGAGATATCTGTCTTCCGTCCTCTAACTCGCGGAACACAGGCCCCACTATTCGGCAGCCGCGATCGCTGCTGGCTCTTCGGCTTGGTGCTTCCACAAGCTTGCGTAGAGGCCGGCTTTGGCGATCAGGGCGGCGTGTGTGCCGCGTTCGACGATGCGACCGGCTTCGAGGACGACGATCTGATCGGCGTCGGCGATGGTTGAGAGGCGGTGGGCGACGACGAGGGTGGTTCGGCCGCGGCTTGCGGTTTCGAGCGCGGCTTGGACTTCCGCTTCGGTGGCGGAGTCCAGCGAACTCGTCGCTTCATCGAGAATGAGGATCGCGGGGTTTTTCAGAACCACACGCGCGATGCCGACGCGTTGCTTTTCGCCGCCGCTGAGTTTCAGGCCGCGTTCGCCAACGCGCGTGTCCCAGCCCTGCGGGAGCGCTTCGATGAACTCAAGCAGCTGCGCGCTGCGGGCGGCTTCGTTGAGTTCTTCCTGGGTGGCCTCGGGTTTGCCGTAGGCGATGTTGTAGCGGATCGTGTCGTTGAAGAGGACGACATCCTGCGGGACGAGGCCAAGCGCGCTGCGGAGCGATTGCTGCGTTATGTCGCGCAAGTTCTGTCCATCGATGCGTACAGCGCCGCTGCTGGGATCGTAAAAGCGATAAAGCAGTTTGAGCACGGTGGATTTGCCGGCGCCCGAGGGGCCGACGATGGCGGTGGTTTGACCGGCGGGGGCGGTGAAGCTGACACCTTCTAGGCCGACGTCCCTGCCCTCGTGGGCGAAGCTGACATTGTCGAACTCGACCGAACCGCCCTTGGGGTTGAGCTTCGTCGCGTTCGGCGCATCGGCGACATCGGGCGCCTCATCCAGAAGCGCGAACATTTTCTCCATATCGATGCTGGTTTGTTTGATTTCGCGGTAGGCAAAACCCAGGATGTTCAGCGGCGCGTAGAGGTTGGTCATTATCAGGATGACGGCGGTGATGTCGCCCGGCCCCATCGGCCCGCGCGCGACGAGCCAGCCCGCGCCGATGACCATTGCGACGAGGCCAATGGTCATGATTAGGCCCTGCACGACGTTGAGCATGACGAGCGAGGTGTAGGCCTTCACCGCGGCATCGGCGTACGAAGAAAGCGCGCGATCGTAGCGTTCGCTTTCGCGTTGTTCGGCGGCGAAGCTCTTTACGGTTTCGAAGTTGAGTAGCGAGTCCACGGCGCGGCCGGCGGCTTCGGTGTCCGCCTCATTCATTTCGCGGCGGTGTTTCAATCGCCATTCGGTGACGCCGAACGTTGCCCAGGCGTAGATGATCACGGTGCCGGCCGCGATCAGAGAGAACATCCAACCGTATTTGAAACCGAGCACCGCGGCGGCGAGCAGGAGTTCGATCACCGTCGGCGCGATGTTGAAGGCCAGGAAGCGCAGCAGGAAATCGATCGCTCGAATGCCGCGCTCGATGGTGCGGTAGACGGCGCCTGTGCGCTTGGATTGGTGAAAGCGGACGGAGAGCGTGTGGACGTGCGTGAACACACGCGTGCCGGCGCGGCGCTGGGCCTCTTCGCTGACCGGCTGGAAGATGGCGTCGCGAACCTGGGGGCCGGCGGTCGAGGCGAAGCGGAGCGCCGCCCAGAAGCCGGCGAGGCCAAGAAAGGTTGGCAGCGCGCCGGAGGCGTCGCCGCGCGACAAAACGTTGATGCCGTCGGCGAGTACGAGCGGCGAAACGACGGCGAGGACTTTGCTGACCAGGGTCAGCAAAAACGCCGCGGCGAGGCGCAGCCGCACGCCCGCGCCATCCAATCCGCCAATCAAAGTAAGCAGTTGCGCGATCGTGCGCGTCAGCGGCGGCGCGACATCGGCGGCTGGTTCCGCCTTCGACACTGTCCTGCCTTCACCACGCGCCATTTGGAACAATCCTTGAAGGCAGCACTTAAGGTCGGGGAATTTTCCCCGCAATGCCGCCTGATTGGCTAAAGCTGTTCAATGCCCATGGCTGATTCCAGCTCCCCCCTGCCGCAAGTGCGCTCCGTATGCGTCTATTGCGGGTCATCCAATACGACCAAGCCTGAGTATTTGGATCTGGCGACGCGCTTTGGCGCGGCGATGGCGGCGCGGGGCTTACGCCTCGTCTATGGCGGCGGCGCGGTTGGGCTGATGGGGCGTGTGGCCAAGGCGGTTCATGAAGGCGGCGGCGATGTGCTCGGGGTCATGCCGCGCTTCCTGGAGCGGCGCGAGATCACCTATCAGGACGTGCCGCACCAAATGGTCGACACAATGCATGAGCGCAAGCACATCATGTTCGACGAAAGCGATGCGTTCGTGGTGCTGCCGGGCGGCATCGGCACGCTTGAGGAAGCGGTCGAGACGCTCTCGTGGCGGCGGCTCGATCTGCATCGGAAGCCGATCGTGTTTCTCTCCGAGGACGGCTTCTGGGCGCCGTTCTTCACTTTGATCCAGCACACCGTCGATGCGAACCTGACGCCGGCATCCTTCAATGAAAGCGTGGTGAACGCTTCGTCCATCGAAGATTGTTTCGCGGCGCTGGGCGTTAAAGCGCCGGCCTGAACCTGGCGCTTCATACGAGTTTTGGCGGGCTGGGCGCACTAGGCTCTGTAAGAAACCCCAGCCCCGGGTGACTATGGGGGTATGAGGGCTCATCCCGACCAGGACGCACGCTATCTCGCAGCCGCCGCTGAGCATGGTGGCGCGATGCAGCGTTTGGCCTCCGCAACGGAGGCGAACCCCGAACGGCGGCGCGACTTGCTGCAAGATATGCACGTGGCGCTGTGGCGGAGCTTTGCCTCTTACGACGAGCGCTGCTCGCTGCGGACGTGGGTCTATCGCGTCGCGCACAATGTGGCGGCGAGCCATGTCGACCGGGAACGGCGCAGCCGCGCGCCGTTGGTGACGCTCGATGAGATCGAGCACATGCCATCGGGCGAGAACATTTCGTCCGAGGTTGAAGAGAGCCGAGCCGTGGCGCGGCTGAATGCGATCATCCGCCAACTCGGTCAACCGGACCGGCAGATCATCACGCTCTATCTCGAAGGCCTCGACGCCAAATCCATTTCCGAAGTCACCGGGCTTTCGACCGGCGCCATCGCGACTCGCGTTTCGCGTTTGAAGAGCCAGCTCGCCCGCATGTTTCAAGAGAACGCAAATGTCTGATCACGATCCCCTTCAAAAGCTGTGGACACAGCAAACTCAGGAGCCTTTCACCATGAGCCTCGCCGACGTGCACCTGCATGCGCAGCGTTTCCAATCGCGCATCCGCACGCGCAACATGATCGAGTATGTGGCGGCGGCGAGCGTGATCGCGTTCTTCGCATGGATGATCCCGACCGTGCCGGAGCCGATCGTGCAATTTGGCGCGGGGCTGATCGTCCTCGGCGCACTCTATGTGTGCTGGAAGCTCTACCAGCTTGGCCGGGCGGCGACGCGGAGCGAGATGAATGCCGGCGCGCAAAGCTGGGTGGCGTTCCACCGCGCCGAACTCGTGCGCCAGCGTGAAGCGTTGCGCATGGTGTGGAGCTGGTATCTGGCGCCGTTCATTCCGGGGATGGTGGTGTTCCTGGCCGGCGTTTCGTTCACCGAAGCCAACCCGGCGCCGCTTGCCGCACGGCTGACAGTGTTCTTGGCCGGGCTCGGACTGATGGCCGCCGTGTTCGCTGTGATCTGGTGGCTCAACGCGCAAGCGGTGAAGAAACTCGATGCGGAGATCGCTGCAGTGGATGCGGCGCGCGAAAGCTAAGCGCGTGCGCCGGCGCCCGCCGGAAACGGGGCTTCGGCGGCAAACGATGACGATCTGCTTTCCTCCCCGGCCACGGGGAGGAAAGCGCACGACTCCGTTGGGCTTAGGAGCTATCGAGCGCGAAGTGGGGGATGCTCGCACCGGGAGCGGAGAGGACTGCCTCCGCGATGGGCGCGGCGATCACGAGCCGCCGGCCGCGCAGGCCTTTGGCGATGCGCTTCGAGAAATAGGCGATGGCGCGTTCCGGATATTGCAGCGCCTCGATCAAAGCGAAGATGCGATCGATGGCGCTGGCTTTGCGGGCGCGAACCTTGGCGCGCTTGTAGAAGAGTTTGAACGTCGTCGGCGCCACGCGAAAGCCCGGAGGCGCCGAGGCAGGCCGCTGCTTTTTCCTTGGCACGGCGCCCAAGCGCGCCACCGCGTGCAGGAATAACGTATCCTCGACCGCGCGTTCGGCAAAGCGAAGGATGTCGCGGAGTTTCCTGCTTTGGCCGGTCAGACCAAAAGTCGCGACGACACCGAACAACCAACAGACAAAACGCCACGCCGAAGCTGTAAACGCTTCGGCGCGGCTTTCTGTGATGATCGGTTGCGGGGGCTGCTTCATGGCCCGGCCATCCTACGCCCATTCGCAACCCCACCGGATTGTTTGGGTTCTATCCCCCTATTTCGCCCGCAGGTTGGAGCGCGGCTGCACTACGCATTGGCCATTATGGCTTGGACTTCGGGCGGAATG
>CALBST010000392.1 GCA_937967425.1 uncultured Caulobacteraceae bacterium | reverse complement strand
CGTCTTTCGTAAGCAAGAAGAACAATACGGCGATAATGGCAAGCGCAGCCGCCCAGATTTGCGCCACTGCTTCCCAGCCCATCGCCAGCAACACAAACGGGGCCAAGAACTTCGTTACCGCGGCGCCGACATTCCCCGCACCAAAGATTCCGAGCGCCGTTCCCTGTTGGCCAGGACCGTAGAATTTGGAGACGTAGGTGACGCCCACCGCGAAAGTGCCGCCGGCGATTCCGACACCTAACGCAGCAAAGAGGAATTGCGGATACGTCTCCGCGTAAGAGAGCAGAAACGTCGCGAGCGCTGCAGCCAACATGACAAGCGGGAAGACAGCTCTTCCGCCGTATTGATCGGTCCAAACACCCAGGAAGAGCCGGATCAACGAACCCGTCAGGATCGGCGTGCCGATCAACAATCCGAATTGCGTTTCCGTGAGCCCCAGGTCCGCTTCAATCTGAACGCCGATGATTGAGAAGATCGTCCAAACAGCAAAGCTCGCCGTGAACGCCAATGTGCTGAACCAAAGCGCGCCCGGCGCACCACGGTGTTCAACGACTGCGTCTTGTGTTGGCATGAACCGCCCCTCTGGTCATTTGCAGGGAGCGCCAAAAGACGGTTGGTGCGTTTGATGGAGATCAAGCGAGACTAACTAGGCTGCAGATTTTTTGCTGCGCGCCGGCCTGCCCCACCAAGCCTCTTGATCCATTGCGATTGGCCATTTGAAAAATATCAAGGCAAGACAATCGCCTGTGTGCGAATCTTCGACCGCTTGATTTCCATCAATTCTTGTAGCCAGGATCGGCGCCACAACATCACGCATCCGAAGGAGGCGGGCGTTGCGAGCGAGCGATCTTGAACGGGTGAAATCGCTGCCCTTGTTCACAGACGTGGCGGCGGACACTTTTCGTGTCGCCACGGCCGGCGCCCATCTTCAACGCTTTCCCAGCAACACCGTCCTGCTGCTTGAGGGCGATCCCGTTGATTTCCTTTATGTGTTGCTCGACGGTCAGGTTGAGCTTCACGGCACTTGGAATGACCGGGAGACGGTGCTCGCCATCTTGCGGCCGGTCTCAACCTTCATCCTTGCGGCTGTCGTCCTCGACGCTGAGGCGCTGATGTCGGCACGCACCCTTGAAAGGTGCGAAATACTGATGATCCCTGGCGACGCCATTCGCACGGCGATGCGCCTCGACCCCCGCTTCGGGATGGCGGTCTCGCGTGATCTGGCTGGCTGCTATCGCGGCTTGGTGCGCACGATCAAAAATCACAAACTGCGCAACAGCACCGAACGGCTTGCAAACTATCTGCTGGCTCTCCGCGCGGCTGATAATTCGGGCGGCGTCGTGCGGCTTCATCATGAGAAGCGCGTGCTTGCTTCGCTCCTGGGCATGACGCCGGAAAACCTCTCGCGCGCGTTCGCGGCATTGCAGCAACACGGCGTGACGGTCGAAGGCGCAGTCGTGACACTCCGCAGCATAGGCGCGCTCGAAGCTCTGGCGAAGCCTGATCCCCTTATCGACAATCACGCACCGCGCGGCGGCGAGATCCTTGCTGAGGCAGACGCTGAGGTGTGGTCCTCCGAATGGTATCGGGCGAATCCGTCGGATGCCTCGGCTTCGGGTAAGCGCCATGGTTAAACCTGAGCTGCTCGCCGCAACGGGTGGTGTTCTTTTGGCCGGCGGCCTCTCAACACGCTTCGGCGCGGAGAAAGCCGTGGCGCTATTGCACGATGGTTTGCTGATGGATGCGGTGTGCGAGCGATTTGCACCGCTCGCACAGTTTGCCGTAAGTGCTCGCCCCGGCTCGGCGGCAGAACAGCATGCTCAAGCGCGCGGGATCGACGTTTTGCACGACGATCCTACTTATCCCTCCGGCCCGCTCGCAGGTCTCGCGGCGGGTCTCGCGTGGGCCAAGCATCGAGGCTTGCGCATGGTCGCGACTGCTCCGTGCGATACGCCGCTTCTGCCGTTGGATTTGTTTCCATCCCTCTTAAACCATATGCGCGATGCACCGGCCGCATTTGCGGTGACGATGGAAGGCCCCAATCCGCTTTGCGCCGTCTGGCGCACGGATGTGCTCTCAAACCTGCTAACGCGCCTCGCGGACCGTCATCCGTCGGTTCAGAGCTTTCATGCCGAGCTCGGCTCAACAGCCGTCCGCTACGCTGATGCCACGGCCTTCGCCAACGCCAACACCAGAGAAGCACTGGCGACAATCGAGGCACGGCTATGAGGCCACTGATCGATCCCTTCGGCCGCGCCATCACTTACTTGCGCGTCTCGGTCACCGATCGCTGCGATTTGCGCTGCATATACTGCATGAGCGAGCGCATGCGGTTTCTGCCGCGTACGGAATTGCTCAGCATCGAAG
>CALBST010000391.1 GCA_937967425.1 uncultured Caulobacteraceae bacterium | reverse complement strand
TTGCCGGCGGCCAGTTGTTCCGTTTTCGCGCCGAACTCACCCCCGTTGAGGTCGATCAAGGCGTGAGCCGCGCGCCAGCGTAAACGTCCGCGCCCATGGAGGCGTGTTGATGGGATTGCAAACGATTGTGATGCGGCTGGCCCGCAATCCAGGTTTTCCCGAGGGCGATCGCGATCGCGGCTACACGATGGTCGCGCCGCTGACGCGCGACGGCTTGATCGATGAAGCGGCATGGCGCGACAACAAGGCGGAGTGCACGGTCCGCGCGTTCGCGCCCGGCCAGCCGGCGCGGGAAGGGCGCTTGGGCCGCCGCGGGCACAATTGGTTCTTTGATTATGAGCGCGGCGAGACCGAGGACGATGAACCGGTGTTCAAGCTGGAGCAACATAAGTTCGTCGTCGGCGAATACGTGACGATCCGCGACGAAGACGATACGCCGCTCGTCTATCGAGTGGACAGTGTTGAAGCACGGCGCTGAAGCGGGTCAGTCCTGCGCCGGCGGCTGGATTGACTGCAAATAGGCGATCAGCGCGTCGACATCGTCGGGCGCAAATTCAAACTGAGGCATGGCCGGATGCCCGACGCTGATACCCTCTGCGAGAGCTTCTTCAAGTGTGTCGACGCGGTAGTTTTCGGAGAGCGTCCGGAATGGCGGCGCTTCTGGCGCCGGGCTTTCCCCACTGAGTCCGATCGCATGGCACGAACTGCAGTTTTGCTGCGCGATGGCTCGCCCGCGCTCCGCCGGGGCTGGCGGCGGCTCAAGCGAGGCGCACGCAGCGAGAAAGGTGACCGCGACTAGAGCCAGAACGGGTCTCACGGCCGTCCCTCCTATGCAGCTTCGAGCAATTCCAAGGCGCTGCGATCGCGCACGACGACATGACGCGAACTCGGCAGAGCGATGGTATGGTCGCGCTCCATCTGGGTAAAGGCGCGCGAGACGGTCTCAATCGTCAGCGCCAGATAATCAGCGATGTCGGCGCGCGACATCGGCAAATCGATCTCGCACTGCGCGGTCACGCGATCGGCAAGCTTGAGCAAGAAAGCCGCTACGCGCTCGCCGGCGCCCTTGCGTCCCAGCACCAGTGCGTGCTCCTGAGCGTTCTGGAGCTGACGCTGCATCATCGCAATCACCGCTTGGGCGGCCGCGGTGTCCTGCTTTGCCGCGGTATCGATCAACGAACGGCGAACCAGCGCCAAATCGCAATCGGCGACGGCTTCAGCCGAGAGAGTGTGATGCTTGCCGGCTTCCAGGCCGAAGATGTCTCCGGGCAAGTAGAAGTTGAGGATCTGACGCCGGCCGTCGCTTGAGAAGCGGATGGTGCGAACGGCGCCGCTGACGACACGATAAACGTACTCAGCGGCTTCGCCTTCGCCGAATACTTCCTCGTTGCGGCGGAAGTGCATGCGCGTACCCTGCAAGACCAAGCCCGGTCCAAGAGCGATGGAGTCTGACACCTGCCTCGACGGCCCGCCCAACGTTTCGATCCCGAAGTCGCGCATGGAAGCTCTCCTCTGGCGTCGGGGATACGCGCAGGTGGCGGCGCCGGAAATTCGGGTCGAACGCTTAAGGGAAACTACCTAGTCCCTATGGCATAGGAAGATGGCGCAGGGTCGCCTTGGCTCTGGGCCGGCGCACGCTAAGCTACCAGGGATGCCCGCCGATTTCCTGCCCGCCAAGCTGACATCTGAGATCCGCGCGCGCCCCCAACTCGCCGCCTACGGTGCGGTGGCCGTTGCGTGCGGGCTGGCGGCGCTCCTTGCGGTGTTGGTGCAGTGGCTCGCGCCCGAAGCGCCAGGTCTTTTGTTGTTCGTGCCAGTCATCTGCGGCGCCGCGTTGCTCGGCGGGATGGGACCGGGCTTGGCGGCGACAGCGCTATCGCTGGCGGCGGGGTTTTTGATCGAGCCGGCGCAAGGCGCGGGGCTATTCATTCTCGCGATCATCGGCGCCAGCAGCGCGTTCGTCGGAGGCGCGATATTCAGCAACCGGCTTGTCGAGGCGAATGCCTCGCGCGCCTTGGCCGAGCGCGAGGCCCATCTGCTGTCCATCTATGACACGGCGCCCGATGCTTTGATCGTCATCGACGAGAATGGCGTCATGCAATCCTATAGCGCCGCGGCGGAACGCATGTTTGGCTGGTCTGCATCGGAAGTGCTGGGGCGCAACGTGAAGATGCTGATGCCGTCGCCGTTTCGGGCGCAGCACGACGGCTATCTCAGCCGCTACCTGGATACGGGTGAGCGGCGCATCATCGGTATTGGCCGCATCGTCGTTGGCGAGCGCAAGGACGGCTCGACATTTCCGATGGAGCTCGCTGTCGGAGAAGTGCGTTCGGAGCGGGGGCGGGTCTTCACAGGCTTTGTTCGCGATTTGACGGAGCGGCAGGCGACCGAAACGCGCTTGCAGGAGCTGCAATCGGAACTGGTGCATATGTCGCGGCTGAGTGCGATGGGTGAGATGGCCTCGGCCTTGGCGCATGAGCTCAACCAACCGCTAAGCGCCATCGCAAACTACCTCAGCGGCGCGAAGCGCCTTCTCGACCGCTCTGCTGTCCAAGAGCCTCGCGCCGCAGATGCGCTGGAGAAGGCGGCGGATCAGGCGCTGCGAGCCGGCGAAATCATCCGGCGCTTGCGGGATTTTCTCGCGCGCGGCGAGAGCGAGAGGCGTGTCGAAAATCTCCCGAAGCTCGTCCAGGAAGCGTGTGCGCTGGCTTTGGTCGGCGCCAAGGAGCACGGCGTGCGTGTGAGCTACGCCATCGCGCTCGACGCCGATCTTGTCCTGGTGGATCGTGTTCAGATTCAGCAAGTAATCCTGAACCTGGTGCGTAACGCTATCGACGCCATGGTTGATCAGCCGGTGCGCGAACTGACGGTCTCGACGGCTGCCGTGGAAGACAATATGGCGATGGTCAGCGTCACGGATACAGGGCCGGGTGTAGATGAGACCGCAGCCGCAAAGCTGTTCCAACCATTCGTGACCACCAAGGCCAGCGGCATGGGCGTGGGGTTGTCCATATCACGGACGATCATCGAGGCTCACGGCGGCCGCATATGGACCGAGCCTAACCCAGAGGGCGGCGCGATCTTCCGCTTCACGCTTCGCCGCGCTCCGGAGGTGCAAGATGACTGAGCCGGTTGTTCATGTCGTCGATGACGATGCGCCCATGCGCGACTCGATCGCCTTTCTGTTGAGCGCTGAAGGTATCGCAACCCGCACGTACGAAGGCGCCCGCGCGCTGCTCGATCGCCGCGCCGAGTTGGAGTTCGGCTGCATTATCACCGATATCCGCATGCCCGGCATGAATGGGTTGGAGATGGTGCAGGAGCTCAAGCGTCTGGGTGTGCCGCATCCTGTTATCGTTCTGACGGGGCACGCAGATGTGTCGCTTGCGGTTCAGGCGATGAAAGCCGGCGTGCTGGAGTTTCTTGAGAAGCCGTTCGACGATGAGGCCCTGGTGGGCGCCGTGCGCTTGGGGCTGTCGCAGAGCGGCAGTGACGCGAGCCGCAAGCAAGAGCAAGCCGAGATAGCGGCGCGGGTTTCCCAGCTCACCGGCCGGGAGCGTGACGTGTTCGACGCAATCGTCGCGGGAGATTCCAACAAGGCGGCGGCGCTTCGCCTGGGCATCAGCCCACGGACGGTCGAAATTTATCGCGCCAATGTAATGACCAAAATGAACGCCAATAGTCTCTCGGAACTGGTACGGATGGCCCTGCAGCTCGAACAACGTTGAGGGGTTGAGCGAAATCAACGTCGGCGCAGCGCTTCTATCGGATGCTGGCGCTGCTTTGGATCACGTTTGCCGTCAACCGCCCGTGCTCGCGGTCGTCGATGACGACCCTGCGGTTCGTCACGCCCTCAGCTTTGCCTTCGAAACCGCGGGAATTCCGGTCGCCACCTTTGCCGACGCGGAAATGGCTCTGGCGTCGTCTCAACGACATCTATGGCGGTGTCTGATTCTTGACCAGAAGCTCCCGCGCATGAGTGGTTTGGACCTGTTAGCTCGCTTGCGTTCAGCGGGGGTAACTGCGCCAAGCATTCTCATCACAACGCATCCCTCGCATTCGACGCGCGCGCGGGCTTCGGCGGCTGGCGTTGAAATCATCGAAAAGCCGCTTCTAGATGATCAGCTTGCGCAGAAAGTACGCGAGCTGATGGAAGGTGTGCCACGTTGATCTGACGCAAGGCGAGGCAGCCGTGCAACTGTCATGAGGAAGTCTCGCAGGAGGCTTCACATGACCCTCAAATCGATCGTTGTTGTCGCCTGTGGCGACGCATCCGACGTTGAAGCCATAGATGCGGCAGGGACGCTCGCAAAGCGATTCAGTGCGGAAGTGGGCGTGATCCCCGCTTTCCCCGATCCCGCAGCGGATTTCGTCTATTATGGCGCCGCACTGCAAAGCGGGGCGGAGGCTGGTGAGCGTATCCTGGCCTCGGAGCGCGTTGCGCAGGAGCGGTTAGAGTCGTTGGTTCGCGATGCGGCCGCGCGTCACGGCGTTGCGTTCGGCGTCGAGAAGCGCTCCTTGATGCCGGCCGTCGCGCTTGCTCCGGCAGCGACGCTCGCCGACCTTGTGATCTTCGCTGGCGCCGCCGCGCGCGCGGCGCTTGGACCGCTGTTTGCGGAAACACTGCTTTCGACGCGCGCGCCTGTCTTGTTGAGCAAGGGGGCGCCGTTCTCCGGCGGACCCGTCGCGATCGCCTGGGACGGGAGCACGCAAGCGGCGCGTGCGATCCGGGCCGCGATGCCTTTACTGCAAGCGGCGAAAGGCGTGCTCCTTCTGCGAAACGTCGACGACGAGAGCGAGGAGGCGGACGCCTCCGGCCCGGAGCAAATGCGCAAGTATCTGACGCTGCATGGCGTCAAGGACGTCGCGCTGCGCGATGTCCGGGGCGCGCGAGTGGCAGAATCGCTTCTTTCCGCCGCACGCGCGGACAATTGCGAGGTCTTGGTCGCGGGCGCCTACGGCCGGCCGCGCCTGTTTGAGGTGGTCCTCGGCGGCACCACGCGTGCTCTTGTGCACGCTGCCGGCGGGCCGAATATCCTGCTCGCGCACTGAACCATGTCCTACAAGCTCATTCTCGCGCCCGTTATCGCGCTGGACGAAGACGTCGCAGCGCTGACGGCTTCGGCAGAAATCGCGGACAAGTTTGACGCCGAGCCCGCTGCGCTCATTCTCGCACTGCACTTGGCGTCCAGTTATATGGACAAGGAGGCTCCGCTCTCGGCGGTGCTGAAAGATCTCGCTGGCGGAACCACTTCTCACGCGGCGCAATTGCGCCGAGGTCTGATGGCATGGCTCGATCGCGCGCCGCGGGCATTCGAGGTGCGTGATTTGGCTATCGAGCGGGCCGTGGATGATGACAAGATCGTCGCCCACGCGCGTCTTGCCGACCTGACCATCTTGGCGCGCGCCGGCGCGCATGATCGGGCGCGGCAGGCGATGATCGAGGATGTCCTGTTCAAGTCTGGGCGTCCTGTTTTGCTCGTGCCCGAAAAGCCGCCGCGGCAACGTAGTTGGGACAAGATTGTTATTGGCTGGAACGCGTCGGCTGAGGCGGTGCGCGCTGTCAGCGGCGCGATGCCTTTCTTGAAGATTGCCCGACACGTCTTCATCGCCACCGTGGACGCCAGACCGCTTAATGGCGGGCAAACTCCGGGCCACGATCTTGCGGCTTATCTACAGCGCCACGGCGTCCAGGCTGAAGTGCATAACATCGATGGGCTGGGGCGAACGGACGCGAGAGCGCTGTTGGATGAAGCGATTGCCGTTGACGCTGACATGCTCGTGTTGGGCGCCTATGGCCATTCCCGCGCGCGAGAGTTTCTGTTTGGCGGCGTGACGCGCGAACTGCTGGCCGCGTCGTCCGTTCCTTTGTTCATGGCTCATTAGAGGGAGGCGGCCATGGGACGGGTGGAGAAAAAAGTCGCGTTGGTCACCGGCGGCGGCCTCGGTCTCGGGCGCGCCTGCGCCGCATTGCTTGCCCGCGAAGGCGCCAAGGTGATGATCACCGACCTGAAGGAAAGTGAGGGCCGAGCAGTCGCGGATGAGATCGTCGAAGCGGGCGGTGAGGCGATGTTCATGCGCCACGACGTTTCGTCGGAGTCGGACTGGGACGCCGTCATCGCCGCCACGCTGCGCCGGTTCGGGCGGCTGGACATCCTCGTAAACAATGCCGGCGTCGCGCTTGGCGGCAGCGTCGAGGCGACGACCCTGGAGCAGTGGCGCGCTCTGATGGCGGTCAATCTGGATGGCGTCTTCATGGGGACGCAGCGCGCCATTGCTGCGATGAAGGAAACAGGCGGTGGCTCAATCATCAATCTGTCGTCGATCGAAGGTTTGATCGGCGACGCCAACCTCGCCGCCTACAATGCGAGCAAGGGCGGTGTTCGGATTTTCACCAAGTCTGCGGCGCTGCATTGCGCCAAGGCCGGTTACAGGATCCGCGTGAATTCTGTGCATCCGGGCTATATCTGGACGCCGATGGTCGAAAACTATCTGGCCGCGCAGCCCGATCCCGAGGCAGCGAAGCAATTCGTGGCCAGCCTGCATCCAGTCGGACATCTCGGCGAGCCGAACGACATCGCCTACGGCATTCTTTATCTCGCCTCCGATGAATCAAAGTTCGTAACCGGCGCCGAGCTGGTGATCGACGGCGGCTACACGGCGCAATGACGGAAGCGGACGTCCCCCTCAAACCGCCGAACCGCGTGCCGCACGCAGCTGCGATCTATTTCGCGCTTGTGTTTGCGGCGGGTCTGCTGCTTGGCCCCGTCCGCGTGATTTGGATCGAGCCTTGGCTCGGCAATGCGATCGCCGTTCTTCTGGAGACGCCATTCCTGATCGCCGCAATGTGGTTTGCGTCGCGAGCCGCGCCCAAATGGGCGGGCGTCAGCGGCGGCTGGCCGAGTTTTCTCGCGATCGGCGTCGTGGCGCTCATTATGCAGCAGATCGCCGATCTCGCGGTTGGTTTCGGCCTTCGCGGCATGACGTTACAGGATCAGCTGGCGCACTTCGCCACGCCAGCGGGTATGATCTATGCGGCGACACTCATCATTTTTGCCCTGATGCCGTTAATCCGCATGCGGCGCGTGGAGAGAGACATATGAAACATATGGTCTTGGTCGTGGCGTCGGCACTCGCGCTGTCGGCATGTCAGCCGGGCGAAGAGCCACTGGATGGGCGTTGGCGGGTGCAGCAGATCGCCGGCGCCTCCTTGGGTGAAGATGTCGAGATCTGGATGACGTTCGACACTGCGAGTGAGACGGTCTCGGGCTTCACCGGGTGCAACCATTTCAGCGCGCCGCTCAGCGTGTTCAGTGAAACCGTCAGCATCGGCCCGCCAAACGAGGAAGCCGGTGAATGCAATAGTATCGCTGCGGCAACCGACGAGCAGCGGTTTCTGATGGTGCTGCCTCAGATTCAGCGGCACATCGTGCGGGGAAAGTCGCTCGAATTGTTGCAAGCCGCTTCGGGCAGCGAGACGCTGATTAGGCTGCGGCGCGAAGACGTGCAGGAATAGGCGCGGAAGCCACCAACAACGCCGCGAGCAGAAAGGCCGCGGCGCCGCTCCAGCATGCCGGGCAATGTCCCAAGAACTCCGATGCATGCGGCGCGCCGCCGCACCAGGACGTCTGCAACGCGCGCTGCAGCGGCGTCATCATCGCGTCGGTTATGGCGCAGAGCGCCGTCGGCCAAGCCGTCGCTGCCGCGACAAAGGCTGATGCGGCTTTAGTCCGTGCGCTCGCCACGTGCATGATCCAGCTCCTGACGCTGCCTCTACCTGCGTCGCAGGCGCACACGTTGAGCCAGATCAAACGCGATCCTTACCAGCGCTGTTACCGCCAACTCAGGTTCTCGGAATCGCGGCGCTGAGCGCCGGCGGGGAGTTGACGGGATGACGGCAGGCGCAGGGCAGGGACGGCTGGATGCGTGGGCGATCGGCGCCATTCTCGCGGCCGGATCGTACTTTGCATTATGGGGCGCGGCGAACGCCACGGACGGCGCCTTCGCCGCCCAGATGTGGACGGCGCTCGCGGCCTTCTTTCTAGGCGGCGTCATGTTGTTTGGCGTCCTGGGCCGCGGCCCGGCCACGAATGAATCATCACGCTACGAGAACGGTGTCGTCAAAGCCGGCGTCATCGCCTCGATGTTCTGGGGCATCGCGGGCTTTCTGGTCGGCGTTGTCATCGCCGCGCAGCTCGCATTTCCTAACCTGCTCTATTTTGAAGAATGGGGCTGGACCAATTTCGGCCGCTTACGGCCGCTGCACACCTCCGCGGTGATCTTCGCGTTCGGTGGCAATGTTCTGATCGCCACAAGCTTCTATGTCGTCCAGCGCACCTGCCGCGCGCGCCTTGCTGGCGGTCTTTGGCCGTGGTTCGTGTTCTGGGGCTACCAGCTCTTCATCCTGCTTGCCGGCACCGGTTATCTGCTCGGGATCACCGCAGGCCGCGAATACGCTGAGCCGCCGTGGTACACCGATCTTTGGCTGACGCTGGTCTGGGTCGTCTATCTGCTCGTCTTCCTGGGCACGATCTGGAAGCGGCAAGAGAAGCACATCTACGTCGCCAACTGGTTCTATCTCGCGTTCATCGTCACCATCGCGATGCTGCACATCGTCAACAATCTCGCCGTACCGGTGAGTCTTGGCGGCTGGTTCAGTTATTCGCTCTTTTCCGGTGTGCAGGATGCGCTGACGCAATGGTGGTACGGCCACAACGCCGTAGGCTTCTTTCTGACCGCCGGCTTCCTCGGCATCATGTACTACTTCATCCCGAAGCAGGCTGATCGCCCGGTCTATTCCTACCGGCTCTCGATCATCCACTTCTGGGCGCTGATCTTCCTCTACATCTGGGCCGGCCCGCACCACCTGCACTACACGGCGCTGCCACAATGGGCGCAGACGCTCGGCGCCACGTTCTCGGTCATGCTCTGGATGCCGAGCTGGGGCGGCATGATCAACGGCCTGATGACGCTCTCCGGCGCGTGGGACAAGCTGCGTACTGATCCGGTGCTCCGCATGCTCGTCGTGTCGGTCGCGTTCTATGGCATGTCGACGTTCGAAGGCCCGGTGATGTCGATCCGCGCCGTCAACTCGCTTTCGCACTACACCGATTGGACCATCGGCCATGTGCACTCTGGCGCGCTTGGCTGGGTTGGTTTCGTCAGCTTCGGCGCGCTCTATTGTCTCGTGCCGTGGCTGTGGAAGCGCAAGGCGTTGTTCTCGAACGCGCTCGTCGAATGGCACTTCTGGCTCTCGACCATCGGCATCGTCCTTTACATCACATCAATGTGGGTCGCGGGCATCATGCAAGGCTTGATGTGGCGCGCGTACAACGAGTTCGGCTTCCTCGAATACTCGTTCGTCGAAACCGTCGAGGCGATGAATCCCTACTACATCATTCGCGCGCTTGGCGGGACGCTCTTCCTCATCGGTGCGTTCATCATGGCCTACAATCTGTGGCGCACAGCGACTGCGCGCGACCCCGCGCATGTCCGCGCTGCGGATGTTCCGGCCGTAGCGGTCGCGGCGGAATAGGGGCTGAAAGATGTGGAAATTCCATAGATGGTTCGAGCGTCATTCGCTCATTCTTGTGGTGGGCATTCTCGTCGTTGTTTCGATCGGCGGTCTAGTGCAGATCACGCCGCTCTTCTTCATCGAGAGCACGATCGAGCGCGTTGAAGGCGTGCGTCCCTATACGCCGCTCGAGCTGGCCGGCCGCGAGATTTACATTCGCGAAGGCTGCTACGTCTGCCACTCGCAAATGGTGCGCCCGCTCCGCGATGAAGTGGAGCGGTACGGCCATTATTCGCTCGCAGCTGAGAGCATGTACGATCACCCGTTCCAGTGGGGCTCGAAGCGGACCGGCCCGGATCTCGCGCGTGTCGGCAACCGCTATTCGGACGAATGGCATCGCGCGCACCTGGAAGATCCGCGTTCGGTTGTGCCTGAATCGGTGATGCCGCCATACGCATTCCTCGCCCGTGCCGATGTGAACACGTCGCTGATGGGCGGGCACCTGCGCGCCAACCGAATGTTGCGCGTGCCGTACACCGACGAGCAGCTCGCGAACGCGGCAATCGACGCGCGCGCGCAAGCCGAGCCGCTTGGTTCGCACGCTTACGATTTCGAACAGCGCTATCCAGGCGCCGCGGTGCGCGACTTCGACGGCAATCCGGATCGCGTCACCGAGATGGATGCGCTGATCGCCTATCTGCAAATGCTCGGCGCCGGCGTCGACTTTGACACCTACCAGGCCGAAGCGCCCGAGAACACGAGGTAAGCGGGATGAGCTACGAGCAAGCCACGCACTTCGCTCAGACTTGGGGGCTCGTGCTGTTGGCCGTCTGTTTCGGCTTAGCGGTCGCCTACGCTCTCTGGCCCGGCAACAAGAAAAAGTTCGACGACGCGGCGCGCAGCCCTCTCGAAAATGGGGACGACAATGGCTGAACGTGAACGCGATTCGGTAAGCGGAACCGAGACGACCGGTCACGAATGGGACGGCGTTAAGGAGTTGGACACGCCGTTGCCGCGTTGGTGGCTCTACATCTTCTACGCCAGCATCCTGGCCGCGGTGATCTACTGGGTGCTGATGCCCGCTTGGCCTATCGGAAACGGTTACACCAAAGGCATTCTGGGCTTCTCCGATCGCAACAATGTGGCGGCGGATGTCGGTGCGTTGCGCGCTGCGCGCGCGCCTATGTACGAGCGGCTGGCGAACGCCAGCGCCGCCGAAATTGCGGCCGATCCCGAGCTACAGGAATTCGCGCGCGCCGCCGGCGAGTCAGTGTTCGGAGATTATTGCCGAACTTGCCACGGCGCCGGCGGCGCCGGCGCGCCCGGCTACCCGGTGCTCGCCGATGACGTCTGGATTTGGGGCGGGTCGCTCGCCGACATCGAGCACACGTTGCGCGTCGGCGTTCGCGCCGAGCATCCCGAAACGCGCATGTCGATGATGCCGGCGTTCGGGCGCGACCGTTTGCTGACGGCGCAGGAGATTGGCGACGTGACGGAGTATGTCATTTCGATCTCCGCGGGGCGCGATCGGCTCAATCCGAATCCGGCTGCTGCTGCGCGGGGCGCGGCGATCTATCAGGCCCAATGCGCGGTCTGTCACGGCGCGACCGGGGCGGGCGATCGAACTGTCGGCGCGCCGAGCCTTAATGACGACCTTTGGCTCTATGGCGGCTCGCGAGAGGAAATCCGCCGGCAGGTGGAACTTGGCCGTGCGGGCGTCATGCCGTCGTGGGAGCATCGCTTCGATGCCGGCACGCTCCGGGCGTTGGCATACTATGTCCATGAAATGGGCGGTGGTGAGCCAGACGCGCCGCCTGCGCCGGTGACGACTCCGGCAGCGGCGCCTGAGCCAACTCAAAACGGGCAACCGAGCGCTCCGCTACGCTAGCGGCATGGCCAAAGTCACTTTGATCGATACGAAGGCACGCGCGGACGAGCATGCGATCGACGCGCGCGCCGTCAACTCGAAGGAGGCTCGCGCGCTCTACAAGAAGCGTGAGCAGATCTATCCGAAGCTCGCACACGGCTTTTTCCGCAACCTCAAATGGGCGGCCATGGTCGTGCTGCTCGGCATCTATTACATCACGCCGTGGCTGCGCTGGGATCGCGGCGACGGCCGGGTTGATCAGGCGGTGCTCGTCGATTTTGAGGGGCGTCGCTTCTATTTCTTCTTCATCGAGCTGTGGCCGCAGGAGGTGTATTACATCACCGGCCTGTTGATCCTGGCGGCATTCGCGATCTTTCTGTCTTCGGCCTTGTTTGGCCGCGTGTGGTGCGGCTACGCGTGCCCGCAAACTGTCTGGACGGATCTCTACATCTACGTCGAGCGCGCCATTGAAGGCGATCGCAATGCACGCATGAAGCTCGACAAGGCGCCTTGGTCGGTGACGAAGGTGGCAAAGAAGGTGTCCAAACACGCGATCTGGATACTCATCGCCGCCGCCACCGGAGGCGCCTGGGTTTTCTATTTCGCCGATGCGCCGACGCTCTTCCGCAACATCTTCACCGGCCAAGCCGACCCGGTCGTCTATCTGTTCATAGGCGTGCTGACGTTTACGACCTACGCGCTCGCCGGCAGCATGCGCGAGCAAGTCTGCACCTATATGTGCCCATGGCCGCGCATTCAGGCGGCGATGATTGATAAAGACGCGCTGAGCGTCACCTATCGTGTCGACCGGGGCGAGCCGCGCGGTCCCCACAAAAAGGGCGAGAGTTGGGAAGGGCGCGGCGATTGCATCGATTGCCGCCAGTGCGTGGCCGTGTGCCCGCAAGGCATTGATATTCGCGACGGCGATCAGCTGGAGTGCATCAACTGCGCACTTTGCATCGATGCGTGCGATGAAATCATGAAGAAAGTGGGCAGACCGACTGGGCTCATCGCCTACGATAGCTACGCCAACCTCGATCGCCGCAAGCAGGGCAAACCCAGCCGCTACAAACTCATTCGGCCGCGCACCATCCTTTACGGCACACTCATGGCGCTTGTCGCCGCGTTCATGATCTATGGCCTCGCCACACGTCAAACGCTCGATCTGAATGTCATCCGCGACCGGAGCCCGCCCTTCGTCCGCCTAGCCGACGGCAGCATTCGCAATGATTACGCGTTGAAGCTGATCAACATGACCGATCGCGCGCGGCGGTTGCAGATCGAAGTCGAAGGTCCCGCAGGCGTCCGCCTGCTGGCGCCGTCGCTCGAAATCGAAGGCGATGTCATCGCGGAAGCGCACGCAGACAGCGTTACCAATGTGCGCGTCCATGTCGTGGCGCCGCCCAGTCTCGGCGCTGGCTCACACGATCTGCGCTTCACCATCCGCGATATCGCGTCTGGCGATGTTGCGACCAGTGAATCCGCTTTCCTTGCAGGGAGCCCGCCATGAGCGTAGCGCATTACGAAGTTCGCGGTTGGCATGTGCTCGCGGCCATCTTGGCGTTCTTCGCCGCGGTCATTGCCGTGAACGTGACGTTCGCGATCTATGCCGTGCAATCGTTTCCCGGCGAGGACGTGCGGCGGTCGTACCTGCAGGGTCTCCGCTACAACGATACCTTGGCCGAGCGCCGTGCGCAGGCAGCCTTAGGATGGAGCGCGGCAGCGATGCTGCGGGAGGACGTTCTCGGCGCGTTCCTCGAAGTCCGCCTGAACTCGCGAGACGATGTCGGCATCGACGGCGCATCTCTCGTGGGCGCGCTCGAATGGCCGACGAACGCGCAGTTCGATCGCGCCCTGACCTTCGAGCCATTGGGAGATGGCCGTTATGTTGCGCGTCTCGGTGCGTTGACCCACGGCCGTTGGCGGTTGCGCGCGCGCGCCGAGAGTTCAACCGGCGCGCTCGACTTCGAAGCGGAGCTGACATGGCCCTCGCGCTGAGCGAACCTGGCTGTCCCTCAGGGCTCGCGCCGGCGCAGGAGCGTGAGACGCAGCGCGCCGATCCGGCCGCGTTTGTGCGCCGCGATGCGAGCGGCCACGATACGCTCGAACTCATGGTGCAGGGCGCAAAGTGCGCCGGATGCATTCGCAAGATTGAGAGCGGCTTGCTTGCGCTTCCTGGCGTCACCGATGCACGTCTCAATCTTTCGACGTCACGTCTGCGCGTGGCCTGGTCGCCCGGTGCGCTGCCGCCCTCCGCGATTATCGACGCGCTCACGCGTATGGGCTATGGCGCGGCGGCTTTCGATCCGGCCGCTGCGATACGCCGGGTCGACGAAGAAGGGCGTAAGCTGCTGCGCTACCTCGCGGTCGCGGGCTTTGCGGCGATGAACATCATGATGTTCTCGGTGCCCGTCTGGTCCGGCGATGGCGAGATGGGCGAGGGCACGCGCACGCTGTTGCACTGGATATCCGCGCTTATCGCCATTCCCGCGGCGCTCTATGCGGCGCAGCCCTTCTTCCGCTCGGCTTGGCAAGCGCTCCGCGCCCGCCGCGCCAACATGGACGTGCCGATTTCGCTAGCTGTGTTCTTGACGCTCGGCATCTCAATCGCCGAGACGCTGCAGCAGGGTGAGCATGCCTATTTCGACGGCATCACCATGCTGCTCTTCTTCCTACTGATCGGCCGCTATCTCGATCACAGATTGAGAGAACAGGCGCGAACCGCAGCGCGCGATCTCCTGGCGCTGCAGTCGGTGACAGCTTCGCGGATTGAGCCGGACGGCCGCGTTGTCGCGATCGGCGCTGGCGAGATCGGCGCTGGCGATCGTCTCATTCTCGCTGCCGGCGATCGCGCGCCCGTCGATGGCGTCGTCGTCGAAGGCGTCTCTGATCTCGATCGCTCGATGTTGACCGGCGAAACCATTCCCCAGGCCGTTCGCGTGGGCGACCCAATCCATGCCGGCGTGATCAACCTAAGCCAAAGGTTGATCGTTCGCGCCACGGCGCGCGCCCAGGACTCTTCGGTGGCGGAATTGGCGCGGCTCATAGAGGCGGGCGAGCAAGGACGGGCGCGCTTCGTGCGGCTCGCGGAGAAGGCCGCCGCGCTTTATGTGCCCGTCGTCCACTCACTGGCGCTGGCAACGTTCCTGGGCTGGATGTTCGGGCCGTCGCTGCTGAGAATCGCCGGCTTCGACTTTGCTGACGTCGGTTTGCGCGTAGCATTGATGAACGCTGTCGCGGTGCTCATCATCACATGCCCTTGCGCATTGGGGCTTGCCGTGCCCGCCGTACAGGTCGTCGCGACTGGCCGTCTCTTCAAGCGCGGCGTGCTAGTGAAGTCCGGCGATGCGTTAGAGCGCTTGGCGCAAGTGGATGTCGCGGTCTTCGATAAGACTGGAACTCTCACGCTTGGAAAGCCGCGCCTGGTCAGCACCGTTGACCCCGCCGTGTTGCAAGCCGCGGCGTCGCTCGCGCGCGTCTCCCGTCACCCCTTGTCGCGGGCGTTGGTGGAAGCGGCGGGGCCTGGCGCGGCGGTGAAAGATGCGCGCGAGAGTCCCGGTGAAGGCATCGAGGCCGGCCGAATGCGTTTGGGCCGCCGTTCATTCGCGGCGCCCGCCTGTGATGACGCCGCAGACGGCGCCGCGGAGTTGTGGTTCTCCAACGGCGAGGCGCCTCCGGTACGCTTTGCATTCGTGGATACGCTTCGTGTCGATGCCAAGCCGGCCGTGGCGGCGTTGCGCGCGCGCGGCATCGCCGTCGAACTCATTTCGGGCGATCGCCCAATCGCGGTTGAAGCCGCCGCCCGCGAGGCCGGAATTGAGCGTTGGTCGGGCGGCGCCTCGCCATCGGATAAGACTGCACGCCTTGCTGCGCTGCGCGCCGAAGGCAAGAAACCATTGATGATCGGTGACGGTCTCAATGACGCCGCCGCGCTCGCCGCTGCTTATGCGTCGGCGTCGCCGGGTACGGCGCTCGAGGCCAGTCAGGCCGCGTCCGACATTGTATTGCAGGGCGCGAACCTGATGCCGCTCGTGGAAGCGATCGATGTCGCAAAGATGGCGCGCGCGCGGGCCTTGGAGAATCTACGCTTCTCCGCGCTTTATAACGTCGTCGCTGCGCCGCTCGCGGCGGCGGGCTTTCTCACACCGCTGATCGCAGCGCTTGCAATGTCCGGATCGTCGCTTGTGGTCACGCTGAATGCGTTGCGGCTGCAATTGCGTTGGAGTCGCACATGAACGTCATGATCGTGCTGATCCCGATTGCGCTGTTTATGGCGGCGGTAGGGCTCGCGGCGTTCTTCTGGAGCCTGCGCTCAGGCCAGTACGAAGATCTTGAAGGCGCGGCGCATCGGGTGTTGATCCCCGATGACGATGATGTCCCTAGTTGATGCTCGCGCTGCGTCAGCGCGACGGTTTGTCCATACGATCGCGCGCCTAGATTTGATCCGCCTCAAAAGTAGAAAGTGACACCAGCGTCATCCTCACCCTGTTCAAAAGCAGGGGTTTTGGATGAGCAAGTTTGGGATGGCCGCGTTTGCGGCAGCAGCGGCTTTGGCGCTGACGGCGCCTGCGCAGGCGCGCGTGCTGGACAATTTTCAGGTGAAGTTCGGGATATCGGGCATCCTGCCGGACGAAGAGGGTGATCCAATCGACGTCGACATCTCCGACGAATACGTCCCGTCTCTGCAAATCGAGTACTTCTTCAACGATAACGTCTCGGCCGAGCTGCTGTGTTGTGTCGCGACGCATGATGTTACGGCGGCGAACGGGACGATCGATCTCGGCGAAGTCACACACTTCCCGCCGACCGTGACGCTCAAATATCGCTGGACGAACTTCGGACAGTTCGAGCCTTACGTCGGCGCAGGCGTGAACTTCACCGCGTTCATCGACAGCAATCCCCCGGCCGGCCGACACGTCGAGTACGATTCATCCGTGGGGCCGGCGCTGCAAGCCGGCGTCGATTATCGCATCGATGAACATTGGGGCGTGAACTTCGATGTCCGCCGCATCTGGATCAACACCGATGTCGACATCTCAGGCGACATCACGGCGAGCGATGAAGTCGACATCAATCCGTGGGTTGTCTCGACCTCGATCGCGTATCGCTTCTAGTCGGAGGAAAGACGAAATGGGCCTCGATCCATTCATCTGGGTTGTCATTGGCGTGATGACCTCGTTTGCACTGGCTCTCGGTTGGGCAACCTGGATTACGCGCGGGCACTGACCGTCGCGCGTAGCTCAATCGATAGGCGGCCGGCGTTCTCGGAGCGCCGGCCGCTTTTCGTTTCTCGTCGGTGCAATCGTCGCACTTGATCCGGATCAATGCTCAGCGCGCGTACGCATGCCTTCCTGAACGTGACGCCAGCGTCATTTTCGGGAGTGAGTCATGCGAGTCACGATTGTTGAAGGTCCGCCGCAAACCGTTCGTACGTTCGACGACTTGTCTGACAAGCTCACGATGTCGGATGTCGAGACCATTCGCGAGATTTTCCACACGCCGCTGACGGGCTCCTTCAACTGGGATTACGACAGCGCCAACGCCAAAATCCGTCGCCTCTACGAACTGGGCAAGGCGCACAATTGGAATGCGACGATGGA
>CALBST010000390.1 GCA_937967425.1 uncultured Caulobacteraceae bacterium | reverse complement strand
GATGACGCTGCGGCGGTGGCTCCCTTCCATAGTGAGATGTTGATCGGGCGCCAGCGACTGAATTGCGCCGGGAATGGCTTTGAGCAACGCGGCCAAGGGGCCGCCTTCAATGTGTGCTGCCTGCTTGGGGTCGACGTTGAATGACGGCGTCATTGCGTTCCGCTACGCCTCCGGTCCGCTGAGCCGCTGCAGCGCCTCTTCCCAACTGACGAGGTGATCCAGATACGTCCGCAGGAATCCGCGAGCGGAAGCGAAGCCCACTCGTGGCCATCCAGCAACTGGTTGAGTTGGTTCACGTAGGCGGCGTGATGATTGCCATAATGGAAGTCGAACGACTCGGCCGAGAGGTAAGGCGCTAGCGCATCCTTTGGATAGGGAAGCTCCGGCAAACGATGAGGCGCTGATGCGTCAGCCATGTGATGAGACCGTCTGCGGCAGAGGTGCAATCGGCGCGCACAATTCGGTGATGAGCCCATCGGCGATGGAATAGATCCAGCCATGTATCCACGGCGCCCGCCGGCCGGCGCGCCATGCGCGTGTGATTGTCGGATGCGTCAGCAGTCGCTCGACTTGATCGACCACATTGAGTTCGCAGAGACGGTCGTTGCTCGACGATCGATGTATTTCGGACCCGCATTGGCGCCGATAAAGGGCATGCGGCGTCGCCAACCATCGTCCCAATTCGTCGTCCTTCAGATCGCGCGCTGCAAGCACGCCTCCGCAGCCATAATGGCCAGTGACGATGACATGCTCCACGCAGAGCACGTCAACCGCGTAGGCGAGCGCCGCTTCGAAGCTCGGATCGCCTGCGACGGCGAGATTGGCGACATTGCGGTGAACGAACATTTCGCCGGGATCGAGATCTACTATTTCGGTCGCCGGCACGCGGCTATCCGAGCAGCCAATCCAGAAATAGGACGGTCTCTGTTGGGTGGTGAGACGCTTGAAGAAAGCGGGATCGGCTAAGACTTTGCGTGCGGCCCAGGCCTGATTACGCCTCAAGAGATGTGCAAGCGACGAAGTCTCGGATGGATGAAGCTTGGTCATGACGGCGCCTTATCCAAGTCAACCAGTCGCAGATAGCGGCTGCGTGCTTCGAACCCCTGCGGGAAGACCCGCGCCGCTTCCTCATCCGAGAGCCTCGGCGAAATCAACACGTGCTGGCCGGGACGCCAATCGGCCGGCGTGACGACCCTTTGCGCGTCGGCCAGTTGCAGGCTGTCGATCGCCCGCAAGAGCTCAGCGAAGCTGCGCCCGGTGCTCGGCGGATAGATCTGGATGAGACGAACCTTCTTCGCCGGATCGATGACGAAGACGCATCGCGCCGTTGCCGGCGAAGTCGCCCGTTCGTGGATCATGCCGTAGAGCAGGGCGACGCAGCGGTTGCTATCGCTCAAGATTGGAAAGCGCGGTCGCTCGCCTTGCGTCGATTGGATGTCGGCTTCCCATTTCAGATGCGCTTCGACGGGATCGACCGAAAGCGCGATCACCCTCACGTCCCTGCGCGCCCATTCATCATGGAGGCGCGCGACCTCGCCAAGTTCAGTGGTGCACACCGGCGAGAAGTCTCGCGCATGACTGAACAGGACGCCCCAGGACCGTCCCAGCCAAGCATGAAATCGGATGAGACCTTGGGTGCTGTCCTGCTCAAAGTCCGGAGCCAATTGTCCAAGCTTCAGCGCCATGCGGGACAGAGTGGACCTTCTCTTTAGCGCAGACAAACGAATGATATGACGCTATAAGCCCAATATAGTTGTGCTAAAGAGGCGCCTGGATGGACATCACCGTTGCGCGCACGTTCTTGGAGGTGGTGCGTAGCGGCAGCTTCGTCGGCGCGGCCGCCAACCTCAACGTGACCCAAACTGCAGTGGCGGCGCGCATCCGGGCGCTAGAGACCGAACTCGAACGGCCGCTGTTTGTCCGGAACAAGGCCGGGGCGCGCTTGACGTCGGCGGGCGCGCAATTCCAGCGTTTCGCGGCGACCATGGTGCAGGTTTGGGAGCGGGCGCGCTACGCGGTGGCGCTGCCTCCGGGGCGCGAGAGCGTCGTTTCGCTCGGTGCAGAACTGGCTTTGTGGGCGCCGTTCCTGCGTCACTGGCTGCTCTGGATGCGCCGCGAGTGTCCCGAACTTGCAGTGCGTGTTGAGATCGCTAGCGAAGCCGATCTCATGGATCAGGTGCAGAATGGCGCGCTGGATCTTGCGGTTCTTTACGCGGCGCCGCGCCGCCCCGGCGTGGTGTGCGAGCTGCTCTTCGCGGAGCAATTGGTGAAAGTGCGCACAACGCCGATCACGCATGAACTCGGCGCCGAGGACTATGCGCACGTGGAATGGGGCGAAGATTTCGCCATGAGCTATGGCGCGGCATTTCCCGATTCTCCCAATCCCGTGCTTTCGTCGAATTACGGACCCTTGGCGCTTGACTATATTCTAGCCATGGGAGGGAGCGGCTATTTCCGTAGAAGCATTGTGGCGCCCTACCTTGAAGAAGGCCGTCTTGTCTTGGCGCCGGAGGCCCCTCAATTTGGCTTCTCCGCTTTTGCTGTTCATTCCACGCAAGCCGATGAAAGTGTGCTTGCGCGCGCGCGCGAGGGTCTGCGTGCGGCCGCAAAGCTCATGTCGTCCAGCGACGCTTGAGCGCGGCACGGTTGAGAATTGTCAACTCGCCCGGACGTCCATGCGCAACACTCAGACTCATGGACTTGCGATTGGATCATTTGGCCGCTGCCGATCAAACGGGCGAGGACGCGACTAAAGCGCCGCCATCAATAGCGCCGGCGTCTGAAACCAGGCTGGAGCGCCCAAGCGCCAGCACTGGCGAGCAGCGCCCGTTTCAAGACATGCCGCCATGGATTTGGCGCGTGTTCTTTGCGGCCTGGGCGGCGCTGTTTGGGACTTTTGTCGTCACATTCGGTGTCAGTAATGAAGTTCGCTTTGTACTGGGCGTGGTTGCCGCGTTCGCAGCGGTGTTCTTCGTCACGCCATTGGTTCTCTTGCGGATGACGCGCCGAACCAAGTCCGTAACGCTCAAACCTCATCGACGGCAGATCGATATCCTTAATGGGAGATGCAGCGATGTAGAGGCAGCCGTTCAAATTGCTCTGCTGCCGGTCGCCCTCATGCTCGGCTTGATCGTGATCGCGACGTTCGTACCGCGATGAGTGTTGAAACTAGACCTGATGAAAGGGACGGCCAATGCCGGACGGATTGTCAAAGCTGACCTCAGAACCGATGGCGCGCGCGCGGCATTTCGCCGACATCGGCGACGTTTCTCACACGGTGCTGCACAGCCAGGAGGCGTTGTTTGGCGTTGTCGAGCGCCTGGCGCAGAGCGTTGATGCATTGCGTGCTGAGTTGGCGGGGAGGGGATCGCGCGAGTGAACACGGTCATTGCAGAGATGGGGAGCGCCGCGAAGGCGAGCGTGGGCGACGTCCTGGCGATGATCGTATCGACGCGCGAGGACGAGCCTGTGCTTGCGGCCGCGGCTCAGCTGGCGACAGCGCATGCAGCGACCGTCTCGGCGTTGCTGTTCGATAAGGCGCCGGAGCCGAGTGAGGCGGGGGCGGTCTATGCAGGGCTTTGGGTGCTTGCGCCCGAAGCGCCCCGGTCCACATCGAAGGACGAGATGAGCGCGCTTGCGCGCAGGCTGCGAGAGGCGCCTGGGCGCGTATCCGTCAAACGCATTCAGGTCGCAATCGGAGCCGACATCGATCGCGCTGGCCTAGAGGCGCGCCGCGCCGACATCACGATCATGTTGCAGCCGCGGGGCGGACGTGACGCCGCGTTTAGGCGCGCCATGTTCGAGAGCGTTCTCTATGAATCGGGACGACCGGTCTTGCTGGTGCCGCCGGGCTGGCGCGGCGCCGTACTCGGCAAGACAATTCTCATTGCTTGGGACGGTTCGCGAGAGGCGACGCGCGCCGTCGCCGACGCTCAACGCATGCTGACGGGCGCGGAACGCGTGTTGGTTTTTGAGGTGAACGTTGGTCCTGGCGCGGGTTTGCCCGCAGCCGACCTGGTCGCCCGCCTGCGCCGTCTCGGACTTCAATGCCATTATCGTTCCGTCCTCGGGAGCCGCGCAGAGGTGGATTCTTTGCTGCTGCGCGAGGCCGAAGCGATCGGCGCCGACTTGATCGTCATGGGCGGCTACGGTCATGCACGTCTGCAGGAGTTGTTGTTCGGCGGCGTCACCCGATCCATGATCAGAACCTCTTCGGTGCCGACCTTCATCTCGCGCTGAGGCGCACGCCCGAGTGTCGGTGTCATCTGGGCATAGCACTTTGGCGCAGTTGCCGATCGGGTTGGGATGCTTAGCTTGAGAGTTAGTTGAGATAAACGCCGGACTTCGCGGCGAGGAGGCTGTTTTGAACGCAGCGCTTTCTAGATGGGAGAACGAGGGCGGCGCGATATCGCTAAGGGAGGCTTGGCCACCGCCGGGTGAGCTCGGGGACCTGAGCGTGAACGAACCCGATGCCGCCCAGCATGTGCTGCTCGTTGAGGACGATGCGATCCTCGCAGAGTGTCTCGAGAGCCTGCTGCGAGACTTCGGCTTCGAAGATGTGCATTGGGCCAATTGTGTGGAGGCGGCCGAACGCGACCTGTCTTCTCGCACACCGTGCTTTGCAGTCTTGGACGTTAATTTGGGTTCGGAACTCGTCTTTCCCGTAGCAGAGGAATTGCAGCGCAGAGCTGTGCTGTTTGTCTCCTGCTCAGGGCTGAGCCGTGAGCGCCTGCCGATTGCGTGGACGCGGCAAGCCTTTATCTCCAAGCCGCTTACGCGCGAGGCATTGGCGAAGGTCGTGCACGCCCTCTTGCCGCCGGCGGCGCCGGACGCTTGAAGTCTCTCGCGGGGCCGCCGCTGCGGTTTTGCCCCAGCAACTAGCTATCCTCGTGCACGCCGACACCGCGACAGTACACCATTTCGCCGCCGAACCAGGCGCCGGCGATCATCACCAGGAACGCCGCCCCGCTTGCCGCTATCGCCCACCATGGGGCAGGCGATAGCGCCACATAGGTTTGATCGACGCGTCCTAAGAGGCCGATGACCGCAAGCACCCACGCAGCACCCATAAGACTTGCATGCATCAGCGCGAGCTTGGCCGCCTTCGCTTGTGCGCGCGGCAGATCCATCGCGCCGGCAGTTGCGGCGAGTGCCCCGCCTACTGCGCCAAAAGCCGCGATAAGGGCGCTGGCCTGCCAGAACACGTCTTTTCCAAGCAGAATCGCGAGCGCGTCGCAAAGCGGCGTCAGGGTCCAGCACGCGACCGGAAGATGCACCAGCATGGGGTGAAGCGGATGAAGGGTCATGTCGTTCAAGCGGGGAGGAGCGCGGCCGCCGCGAGGCAGAGAAAACCACTCACCGCGACGAAGGCGTGAATACCGGCCAGCGCCCGCGGCGGGGCTTGTTTGCGTAGATGAAAGCTGACGAGTGCGAATCCGCCCAAGGCCGCGATTAGCAAGAGGCCGGCCGCGACGGTCACCAGCATCTGCGCTGGCGCGCCGGAAGCGAACGCCTTGTAGAGCAGAAGCACAAGGCCCGTGGCGGCGAAGAGGCCATGCAGAATGGCGGCGGGCCACGGCGGCAGCGCGCCCCTGAACACGCGCACGATCATATACACGCCGAACAGCGCGGCAACGGCAAATAGCGCGAGCGAAATGACTAGCATGGGGCTCCTCCAAACTATGCATGCATTGGATGCGGCCGGCGGCCGGAGGTTCCCGGATCGCGCGCGGCGGATCGCACCAAGATTTGGCGGGACGAGTGAGAGCCCATCAAACGCTTGTCCCGCCAAACGCCCTGAGCGGACCCACGCCTATTGCGCGAAGCGCTCTGGAAAGGCGGCGATGAGCCCGGCGCTCAGCGCATCGGCGAGCATCATCATGTGCGCTTCGGCGGCGCCGTATTCGGTGATGCCTTCGGCGTAGCGGCCCTGCAGAAGCGAGGTTGCATAGACAAGGGTCGTGTCGATGTGTGCGCGCAGCATGCCGCGCACCGTGTCTTGCGGCCAGTTGGAATTGGCGGCGGCGAGGAAGTCAGCAATCTCTTGCGCATTCGCATAGGCCGTCGTGATCGCATTTGTCTTTGCCGGCTCGTCACCGGCCTTAGCGGCGCGCACCACGTCGACGGCGGCGGCGATGTGCTCTTGGAGCAAGCGGGTCAGCGTGTCGCCTGCGCCATCGCCGTAGAAAGGTTTGATGGCGGCGCCGATGTCTGCCTGGTTTTGCATCAGCCGAGCAGCCGTGGCGTCAAAGGCCGACGGCGCCATCGCGAACGCGAATACCGCCGCATAAGTCCATTCCATGTGCTGCGCCCAAAGCATTTGCATGGCGCTATAGAGCGCACTCATGCTGGGTGTGCGGCAGGCAGGTGTTGTGACTTGTTCGTGCGGTCCTGGATGGGCGCGCGCCGACACTGGCGCGAGCAGGGCGAACGCAGCTGCGGGCGCGCCAAGAGCAAGGCGCCTGCTCACAAGCGGGTGAGAAATTTCTGAAACCGACATGGCGAACTCCATGCTCCTAAATCGAAGGGTGAGGATCGGATCGTTGCGCGCGGCCAAGTGCGACTGCCGCACGTCGTGCATCTCTTGGATGGCGTGATCGGCCGTTAGGTTCCCAGATTTCGTTTGATCGTCGTGACGCGGCTAGCGTCGCGGCGGAGCGAGCATGAGCGCGAGCTTGCGCGTGGTCCCTTGTGTTGCAGCGACGCGCCTCAGAAGCGATCGCCACGGATCGATCATGGTGCGCCACGCACCCGCGCCCGTCGGGTGGACGAGGCCGTAGCGGCGCACGCCGTCCTCGGGTTCGGCACTGAACGTGCCGAACAGGCGGTCCCAGATGATAAGTACGGCGCCAAAGTTGCGGTCGATGCAGTCGGCGCTCACGCCATGATGCACCCGGTGATGCGACGGCGTGTTGAACGCGAACTCGACCCAACCAGGCAGGCGGCGGACGTGTTCACTGTGGATGAGGAAATGATGCACGCCCCGTACGCCGGCGCTTGTGGCGACGAGCACTGGCGGCGCGCCTAACGACAGCAAAACAAGCGGTGCGACTGCTGCCGGCGTCAAAATCCAGGTCGGCGGCTGGCGCAGTCCGGTCAAGAAATTGTAGCGGCGGGGCGAGTGATGCACCGCGTGCGAGGCCCAGAAGAACGCCACGCCGTGCGCAAGCCGGTGGCTCACGTAATATAGAAAATCGTCCGCCAGAAAGATGAGCGCCGCAAGCAGGAACGTCGTCTCAACTCCGCCAGCGATTGGCCGCGGCAAAGCCATATCGATGGCAAGTGCGGCCGCGCCCAGCACGAAACTGGTGCGGGCCTCATTGCGCCACTCGGCGCGGCTGGGGTAGCTTCGCGCCGGCGCCTCCACGAGCGCGAGCACAACTGCTAGAACGAATATGGCGACAGCAAGCATCTCAGGAATTCGACAAACGTCTTCATGGGCCAGAGATTGGATGCGCAGATAGCGCGAAGGTTCCGCGCGTTGAATGCGTCATGACGCGGCGCGGGTGCTCGCTTCGTGGCGTGCTCTATCTAAGGTCCGCTCTATCTCAAGATTTTCACGATCGCGGTTGAGCGAGACCGCGGCCAGCAATCGCCCTTCAAAGCTGTAGCGAGCAGTGAAATCTCGGGCTGGAATCGAACCGTCCGTCTCGATCTTGTCCCATTTGGGGGCGTGGCCGACATAGCGCAGGTGCTCATCGTAGTGCGCGCTCCAGAAGAAGGGCGTGGCTTCGTAACGTTCAGCGCCGCCCAGCATGTTCACGGCTGCGATCTGGCCTTGCCGTTCGGCGACGGCCCAATGCTCGATGCGCACACGCGCGCCGCTCAATGCATCAAGAAAGCTGGCGACATCACCCGCGGCGAAAATGCCCGGGACGCTGGTCTGCAAGTGCGCGTCAACGTCGACGCCATTGGAGACAGCGAGACCCGCTTCCGCGGCGATTTCTGTGTTCGGGCGCACGCCGACGCCCAGCACCACGAGGTCGGCGTCAAGCGCCCTGCCGCCTTTGAGGCGCACGCGCCTGCCGTCGAAGCGCTCGGCAGTTTGGCCCAGATGAAAGCGAACGCCGCGCGCCTCGTGAAGCGCGCGTATCAAGCCAGCGACCTCGTCACCCAGGGCGCGCGCGAGGGGGAGAGCGTCGGGCGTGACCACGTCGACCTCTAGGCCTCGCTTGCGCAAGGAAGCTGCGGTTTCAAGGCCAATGAAACCGGCGCCGATGACGACAACGCGCCGCGCTTGCGCGGCGGCGGCGATTAACGCATCGGCGTCCTGCAGGCTTCGAAGCACGTGAACTTTGGGATTATCGAAGCCCTTGAGCCGAATAGGGCTTGCGCCGGTCGCCAGCAAAAGCGCTTCGTATGCTATGACGTCGCCCGCCGCCGATACGATCTGACGTTGCTTCACGTCGATCCGCGCAATGGCGGTCCCCAGGCGAAGGTTGATGCCTTTGTCGCGGTAGAATTCCGGCGGCTTGAGTGGAATCCATTCCGCAGGTGCGCTGCCGGCGAGATAGTCCTTCGACAGATTTGGCCGGTCGCACGGCGGATCGGCGTCGCCGCTCAGCAGGGCGAGATCGCCCGCAAAGCCTAGCCGGCGCAGCATCTCGGCGGCGGCAAATCCTGACGCCCCGCCGCCGATGATCGCGATACGACGCACTTTGTGCTGACATGGCGCTGGCTTGGAAGTTTCATCCAGAAGATCGCGCACGAACACCCGATCGGCGTCGACCTCAACCTTCCAACGTTTGAGGGCGTCGAAGGCGGGCGCCGCGAGCGCCTCTCCCGTACGCAAGCTGAAGCAAGCGTGATGCCAAGGGCAATGCACGCGATCGCCATCGACGAGGCCATCGGCCAGCGGCGCACCATAGTGAGTGCAAGATCCGCTCACCGCGAAGAAGTCTTCACCGCGGCGCGACAAGAGGACAGCCTCCTCGCCAACATGGCCGGTTATGGTTGCGCCTTGGGCGATCCTGTCGAGCGCCACGCCCGCGCTGAAATCCGGTCCAGAAACCTTAGTCGATGCGCTCATTGACCCGTCCTTCGCTCAATCAGATGCGCCGGCCCACGAAACGTTCCCGAGGGAGAAACCTTAAACGCCCAACAGCGCGTCGCCCTTTCCCGGGAACCTCGATGCGGTCGCGACATCAAAGACGCATGTGAGGCGGCGCTTCAAGCAGCGCGCCGCGCCGGTGAAGAGGCAGGACCCCATGAAGAACCAAAAGACGCAGAAAATGCAGTGGTTGCTCGGGACGGAGATCAATCGCGGCGCGATCTCTTGTCGTATGGCGCGCTGTGGTCGGCAGGCGCAATCGCCGCGAGCGCGTTTGCCGGCGGGTGCGCGACGCCGGCTGCAAGCGCGCAGGAGTAAGGCGGCGACGCGGAAAGTCTCTACAATCGCTTAGGCGGCATTTTCGCCATTGCCGCCGTCGTCGATTATTTCAGCGATCGCATCATCGAAGATCCGGTCGCCGGCGCCCTGTCGGCCAACCCGCGCTTGCGCGAGTGGCACACCCGACAACTCGGCCGCCTGCCTGGCTTGAAGTTCATGCGCACGCTCTGGGTCGCATCGATCAGCGGCGGACCGTTCCACTATACGCCCGTGCGCGCCGGCGCGACCAATCTTGGCCTCGAAAACGCACACCGGGAGCTTCGGATTTCGCCCGCGGAGTTCGATGCGGTTGCAGGCGTTCTGTCACGTACGCTCGACCATTTCGACATTCCCCAGCGTGAGAAGAATGAAGTGCTGGGCGCCTTCGCTGCGCACAAAGACGAGGTCACGAGCGGATGGCGTGACGCGCAGTAGATCGTCACGTGCAGTGAGGCCGGAACCAAAACACCGGCCGCGCATCGAATGAAGCGGCGTTTCACGAAGGAGCCATGATGCTGGATGCAACATTAGACAATCTCGCCGGGGAGAGTGTGGAGTCCTGCGCGCCGCTCGACGATCGCCTTGTGCGTCCGTGCAGAGCCGAGGCCGAAGCAGCGGTGCGTACTCTGATCCGCTGGGCGGGAGACGATCCTGCGCGCGAAGGCCTGCGCCAGACGCCCGCGCGCGTCGTGCGAGCTTACGAGGAATGGTTCGCCGGCTATGGACAAGATCCACACCGGATGCTGCAGACGACCTTCGGCGAAGCTGGCGGCTACGACGATCTGGTCATGCTGCGCGACATTCCGCTCGAATCCACCTGCGAGCATCACATGGCGCCGATCCGCGGGCGCGTGCACGTCGCATATCTGCCCAACGCGAAGGTCGTCGGCATTTCCAAACTGGCCCGGCTCGTCGATGCCTATGGGCGCCGGCTGCAGATTCAGGAGCGGCTGACAGCCGAACTCGCGAATGCGCTCGACCATTCGCTCAAACCGCGTGGTGTCGCTGTGATCGTGGAAGCCGAACATGCCTGCATGTCTTCCCGCGGCGTGCGCAAACATGCAGCCAAGCTGGTCACGCGAGCTTTCCGGGGCGTCTACACCGACGCCCCGCCGCGGCGCGAAGTGCTGAACCTGTTGCAGCGGTCCGATAGCTGAGCGGCCGGGAACCTTGTTGGCGCTGGCGCATCAGATAGGGTGTAGACCAGGAGACAGCCATGTCCGCCCACGACATCGCACGCCCCGATTATGCAAATATGGCGGAGACGGATCTGGTGCGCCGGGCGCGGGCTGGCGAGCGCGGAGCCTTTCGCGCCATCATGCAACGGGGCAACCAGCGGCTGTTCAGGGTCGCACGCGGCGTAGTGCGCGACGAGGCGGAAGCCGAGGACGTGTTGCAGGAGGCCTATGTCCGCGCCTTCGCCGGCTTGGCGCAGTTCCGTGGCGACGCGAGCATCTTCACCTGGCTGACGCGCATCGTCGTCAACGAAGCCAATGGACGATTGCGCAAGCGCCGCAAAGAGGTCGGCATAGAAGAGGTGGAGGCGGTTCAAAACATGGGGGCGCACGTCATTATGTTCCCTAATGCGGATGCGTCCGCCAGCCCCGAAGAGGACGTCGCACGCATGCAGGTCCGGAGCGTTATCGAGAGAGCGGTGGATGAGCTGCCTGATGACTTTCGCACGGTGTTCATCCTGCGCGACATCGAGGATTGCAGCGTGGCCGAGACCGCAGCGGCGTTGAATATTCGCGAAGAGACCGTGAAAACCCGTTTGCATCGAGCGCGGCGGCAGCTGCGCGCCGCGCTGAGCACTTCTTTCGCAGCTACGCTTGGCGACGCTTTCCCCTTCCTCGGTCCGCGCTGTGAGCGCATCACCGAAGCCGTGCTGGCGCGGCTCGTGAATCTAACGGACAACGGAGCGGACTAACCCGCCGGCGATGAGAGAAGGAGTAAGTTATGAACGACGTCAGGGCGCTCCAACCGGGGCGAGACGTTGCGGAGAATCTCGAACTGGCGCGGCGTTCCGCTAATATCGGTGACGTGTCGCACACGATCTTCTACGCCCAGGAGGCGGTGTGCTTGTCGGTCGAGAGCCTAGCCGCCGAGATCGCGGCGTTGCGACGCGAGCTTGCGAAGTAGCGTTGCGTATCCATAAAATGACGCCCCCGACCGGAATGAAACGCTTCGGGCAGGCCAGTTCTCCGACGCTAAAGTCGTCACCTCCGCCGACGGCGCGCCATCTTCGACTTCAAGGTGAAGCAGATGACGGCCATGGACGGCAAGCAGTAGAAACTCAAAGCCGCCGATGATCCATCTGGTTGAGCAGGGCAGCTTTGTCCCACCCCGCTCTTCGCACCAGCGGCGTCCGGCGCGCCGAAAAGGGAAGCGGGCCTCCGTTGCTGACGGCCTGCCCGTATCAGGAGCAACCTGACGGCGTGCATACCCCGCTAGCGAGCGCCGCAGGGGCCGTCGATGCGCCTTCGCCGACCAGGGCCATAAGTTCGGCGCCAAGCTGCAGATCCGGAAGATGGCCGAACGCATGCCGGCGCAGCCTGCCTTCGCGATCAATCAGCAACGTGGTGGGCGTTCCGCGCATCGCATAGGCGCGCATGGTCGCGGGCGCGCCGCCGGCAGTGTCGGGCGCATCGACGCCGACCGGAAAACCAATGCGATACTCGTGCAGAAACGCTTCGAGCGACACCGGCGTCATCGCCTCGTGATGCTCGAACACCGTGTGCAAGCCGACAACGGCGACATCGTCCTTGCCGAACGCCTCATGCACGCGCAGCGCTTGGGGCAGGCCTTGGCTGACACAGCCAGGACACAGCATCTGGAAGGCGGTGACGAAGACGACTCGGCCTCGCAATTGCGTTAGGCTCAACGGCGCCGGTGCGTTGAACCATTGCGTTGTGCGCCATTCAGGCGCGAGGTTCGGGTCAAGCATGTGCTCTCCACTCTTGAGGTTTGCAGATTCCGACACGGAGGAAAGAGTCTCGCGTCGGAACCCGCCCTCCTTATTGGTTGGTTCTGCCCGGCAGACTGAGATCGCCCGAAGCGACATCGAACACGTCAGCGACGCACAAGAGCGGCGAATGCGCGCTGGCGTTTATGCGCAGGCCAGCGGTCACGCCGTCGAAACCAGCTTGTTCGACGATGGCAATGTTAGAGAACGGCACGCGCACTTCGACGGTGTCACGGTCCAGCATCGGCTGCCAGCCGGGACTATCGAGCAGGATCGGCGCCCCCGGCCAGGTCGCTGGCAAGCGCGGCTGCGCACCGTCGGGAATGTCGATCACTTTAAGCGCGCCGTCGCCGCACGCCGGATCGGGGCCTAGCACCACCCAATGCATGTGCCAAACGCCTCCGTCATTGCTTAGATCGCCGTCGCGCGATTCATCGAATAGCGGCGTGTCGTCAAAGTCTGGATGTGAAGTCACCGCCAGCGCCAGAATGCCGGCGCCCCGCTCGAAGCCGACTTCGAAAGGATCGATCGTTGTCGGCCAGACATACGAGAACACCTCTGAGCCCGCGAACTCACCGGTTGAAGTGGGGATCGTCTCGCCTGCCGCACCCGAAACCGCCATGTGAAACACCGCCACGTTGCCATCCGTGCTAAGTCTTGCGTGCACAATGTCGAACGGCGCCGGTGTCTCGGGCGAGGGCGCAGCGACAATGCCCCCGGCGTGCTCATGCGAGGGCGGGTCGGTTATGCGGCCTTGTCCGTCCGCACATGCAGCCAACGACACGGCCGCGGCCGAAACCAATAGCCAACGCATCAGACGGCCCCCTTCAGATCTCTTATCGACGCGCCATAATTGATGTGAAAGGGCGCGCCGCCGATGACGAAGGCGGGGACCGAGATAACGCCGGCTCTCTCCGCCTCGCCAATGCGATCCGGAGCATCGGCGAAGTTCACCACCTCCACATCGAACTTCGCCGGATCAAGCGCGGCCGCGAATTGACGCTCGGCGGAAAGGCAGACATTGCAACCGGCGTGATAAAAAATGGCTTTCGCTCTCATTGCTTAGTACTCCTATGTTTTCTAGATGTAGTCGACCATAGATCGAGAACTGACGGGCTAGGCGGCCAGCTCCTCGTGTTCCGGGCAATCAACGCGTAGATCGCCTTCTCCAAGCGGAGCGTCGATGAAGCGGCAATGGTGGGGCTGCGCGCTGTTGCGGTGTTGATCCGCCGCGAAGTAGCGGCAGCTCAGACACATGCGCTGGGGCGAGATCGCGCCGCTGCGCTGCAAGTCGTAAATGGCGCGAGTGACAATGGCGAGTAGATGCGCCTGATCGTCGTCCGACAACGCTTCGACGACGGCGCCGAAGCTCAATGGCCATCGCCGGGCGAGGGCGCGGCCGCTGCGCGTCATGCGCAGAACAAGCGCGCGCCCGTCTTCGGGATCGGCGTGCTTCTCTACGAAACCCTTGCGTTCAAGCGCCGCCGCAGCGTCGCTGGCGGTGGGTTGGCTGACGTTGAGATGCGCCGCAAGCGCGCTCACGCGCAGACCCTCCGGCCTTTGAAACAACGTGCGCAAAATATCGCCCTGAGTTGGCGTTAGCCCCTCGACCTCGCTGGCGCGCCAGTCGTCCTGACGGGCGAGCGCGGCCAATCTGGCTAGGCCATGGGAGAGCTGTTCCGGCAACATAGATAGGAGAACTATATAATGAACGAACCGCCGTCAAGTTGCAGACCATCGCCACATCCGACAATTATTGGCCTTGAGCGCGCCGCGTTCGCAGGCCGAGCAACGCGATCAGCCCGAGCAAGAGGGCCTTAAGCGCCTCGAGCGTTGCGTAGTAGCCGTGGTGCGGCGAAGCCGGCGGCGTCTCGCCGGCGACGATCGCCGCCACGCGCGCGTCAAGGATTGGCAAAAGCCACACGGCTTGGGCGATTACAGCGAGCGCAACCAAGAGCGAAAGCGTCAACGCGAACCGGCGGGAGCGCCAATTCAGCGCCGCGGCCACGACTAACGCCGACGCCAGCAGCCATTCGATCCTGGCAAACGCAGCGAATGTGGCTTGACCGACTTGCAGCGCCACCGGCAGGGAAAGATCCTGCACGACAAACTTGATCGGCGTGGCCAGAAACGAGACGCCTATGAGCATCCCGAGCCAGATCAAGGCGATCACAGCGCCGGCCATGAAGTCTCTCCCGCTTCTTCGGCAAAAAAGTATCTGATATACTCAATTTAAGCGAGCGGCGAATGGTCGCTCGCCAACCAACGGAACGCACGATGCGTCTGACCTTGCACACCGATTATGCATTGCGCTTGCTCATGTTGCTGGCGCTTGAGCCCGATAAAAGCCACACGGTTGAAGATGTCTCGCGCCGCTATGGGGTCTCGCGCAACCATCTGAACAAGGTGGTGCAGACGCTGGCGCAAGCAGGCTTCATCGAAAGCCAACGCGGGCGGGGCGGGGGCGTGCGGCTGGCGCGCCCCGCCCGCGAGATCAATTTGGGCCGCGTGGTCCGCGCGACTGAGGACAACTTTCACATTGTCGAATGTTTCTGCCGTGAGACCAACACTTGTATCGTTGCGCCTGCATGCGGTCTGCGCGATCCCTTCCGTCAGGCGCTCGGGGCCTTCCTCGACGTGCTCGACGGTTACACGCTGAGCGATCTTATCGGCAGCGCGGCGGCGGCGCGGCGGATGCGCCGGTTGCTGTCGGCCTGAGGCCGCGGCGATGCGCCGCTTGTTTTTCTAATAGTGGTATTTAATATGCCAGTATGATGCATCCCCGTCCGGTAGCCGGCAAAGCGGATTATGTCGCCGAGGCGATCGCGCTAGACGTGGACCCGGCGTTAATCGATGCGCTCGTGCGCGACTTCTACGCCGAAGTTCGCGCCGATCCATTGCTGGGGCCGATCTTCGCCGCGCGCATCACCGACTGGGAGCCGCATCTTGAACTGATGGGCGCGTTTTGGTGCTCGGTGATGTTGCGCACCGGCGGCTATCACGGTCGGCCAATGCCCAAGCACGCCTCGCTGCCTGTGGATGCGCGTCATTTCGATCGTTGGCTCGCGCTCTTCGAAGCGTCAGCGTCGCGCGTTTGTCCGCGAGCGGCGCACTTGTTTGTCGAGCGTGCGCAGCGCATCGCCGAAAGCCTCGAATTGGGCGTTGCCGGCGCCCGCGGCCTGACTCTGCAAATCGAAGAACGGCTCGCGCCCTTGTCAGTAGCATCAGCGGAGGAGGTTGGCTCATGAGCGACGTCGCAACACGGCCGCTGGAAGCGATGCGCCTGGGCGAGATTGCCACACGCCTACCGGGCGCAACCGCGGTATTTCGCCGTTTTGGCCTCGACTTCTGTTGCGGCGGCGATGTGGTGTTGGCTGACGCCGTGCGCGAGCCGGGGGTCGCGCTCGAGCAGATCGTGGATGAGCTGCAGCGTTTGGATCAATCGGCGCCGGGCGATCATCCACGCGAAGCCGCTGCGCTGATTGATCGCATTCTGGAGCGCTATCATGAAACGCACCGGCGGGAGCTGCCGGAGCTTATTCGATTGGCCCAGAAGGTCGAGCGCGTCCACGCCAGCCACCCTGACGCGCCACTCGGATTGGCCGTCGCGCTTGGGCGCATGGCGGTTGAACTCGAAACACACATGCAGAAGGAAGAAGCGGTTCTATTTCCGATGATGCGTATGGGCGCGCAGCCGATGATCGGCCATCCGATCGCGCGCATGCGTCTGGAACACGACGATCATGGCCAACGGCTGCGCGAACTGGAGGCGCTCTATCGTCATGGAGCGTTGCCAGAGGATGCGTGTAGTAGCTGGCGGGCGCTCTACGCTGGAGTGACGAAACTCGCTGACGATCTCATGCAGCACATTCACCTTGAAAACAACGTGCTGTTTCCGCAATTCGCAACGGAGCTTCCCACAACGCCGATCTGTTCCGGTATGGCGAAGCCGGACTAGCGCCGCGCAAGGAGAGCGGGCCGATGCCGGCGAGACTACGGCATAGATATCATCGCTGACGCCAAGTTGACGCAATTTGAAAGCGGCATTTAAGATATTTGTTAGCCGTCGCGCCATCGCGTCGGTCTGCAGGACTGCGGAGAAGCGGGCAGGGCTATGTTGAGCGAGCTAAGCAGCGGCCAACGCCAGGCCGCGTTGATCTTTCTGGCGCTTGTCGCCTTCGTTGGGCTGTTTGTCGCCGGTTTCGCCGGGGCCGATCAGATCGCCGCACATGGTTGGCTTGTCCTGGGCGTCGCCCTGATCAGCGCCTTTACCGTGCTCACGCGCTTCCATGAACCGGAGCCGGCCGCGGACCGGTCAGGAAGTTATTACGACGCTCCCGTCAAAGCCGGCATTATCCTCGCCATGATCTGGGCCGTGCTCGCCATGTTCGTCGGCGACTGGGTCGCGTGGCTGCTGGTCGATCCTGACCTTACATTCGCCGAGCCTTGGGCGAGCTTCGGTCGGTTGCGCCCTGTGCATACGACGGGCGTGATCTTCGGTTTTGGCGGCAATGCGCTGATCGCCACTTCGTTTTATGTCGTGCAGCGCACGTGCCGCGTCCGCTTGGCTGGCCACCTGAGTCCGCTCTTCGTGCTTTGGGGCTATAACCTCTTCTGCTTGCTGGCGGTGACTGGCTATCTGTGGGGCATCAATCAGTCGAAGGAATATGCGGAGCC
>CALBST010000389.1 GCA_937967425.1 uncultured Caulobacteraceae bacterium | reverse complement strand
CCGACATAGTCGAAATTGTCCTTGATGTGCTCGCGCACCTTCGCCGCCATCGCCATGGCGACCGCGCGTTCGCTGCGCTCGGCCTTCTTGCGCGCCGTCTGGACTGAGGGCGCCATTGGCGCTTTGCTGACGTGCTTAGAGCCGCAATAGGGGCACTCGACCTGGCCCGCTTCCGCCTGCTTGTCGTAGTCGGCGATCGAGCCGAACCAGGCTTCGAACTCGTCGCCGTTATCGCACCGGAGGTCGTACTTGATCATGGTCCAGTAAAGTTGCGTCCGCCCTGCCACGCCGGGATTTTCTCCCGCGCGGCGCCGACAGCATCTAGGTCGAGATCGGCGACAATGTAACCCGGCTCATCATGATCCAGCTCGGCGATCACCTTGCCCCACGGATCAATGATCAGCGAATGGCCGTAGGTGGAGCGGCCATCTTCATGCTTACCGCCCTGCGCCGGCGCGATCACATAGCAGTGCGTCTCGATCGCCCGCGCCCGAAGCAGCGTCTCCCAATGCGCCTGCCCCGTTGGCACCGTGAACGCCGCCGGAACCGCGATCACCTCCGCGCCGCCGCGCGCCAGCGCGCTGTAAAGCGGCGCAAAGCGCACGTCGTAGCAGATCGTCAGCCCGATCTTCGCATCCATTGGGCCGGTGACGAGCACAGCCTGCGAACCGCCTTCGAACGAGTCGCTCTCGCGATACATCTCGCCGCCGCCGAGCGTCACGTCGAACAGATTGATCTTGTCGTACTTCGCCGCGATCTTGCCGCTCGGGTCGAACACGAATGAGCGGTTCCAGACCTTGCCGTTGCCCGCATCGATCGAGCCCGATCCCAGCAACAACCAAACGCCTAGCTCCTGCGCCGCAGCGCCCCAGGCCTTGAGTTCGCTCTCGATCTGGGCCGAGGCTATTGTTTTCAGCATCCGCGGTTTGTCGCGATCGAGCACCATCGTGCACTCGGGCGTCGCGATGAAGCGCGCGCCGGCCGACGCCGCTTCCCGCAGCAACGGCATCGCGGCTTCGCGATTGGCCTTCGGATCAATACCTGAACGCAGCTGAACCGCCGCGACCCGCAACTTACGCATCAGGCGCCCGCCAGGAGCTGATCAAGGGCTCCGCGCTGCTCCAGCGCATGCAAATCATCGCAACCGCCGACATGCGTTTCGCCGACAAAAATCTGCGGGAACGTCCAACGCCCGGAACGTTGGATCATCTCTTGCCTGGTCAGCGGGCAGGCCGTCGCGTCGATTTCCTTCACTTCGACTCCCTTGCGCTGCAGCAACGCGATGGCTCGCGTGCAGTAGGGGCAGAAGGCGCGCGTATAGACGGTTACCTGGGCCATGTCCGACTCATGATCTCAGATAGAAATATCAATCGGCCTAACAACGCGCGCCAGGGTCACGGCATGCACTTCTGCAGCCCCAGCTTTACGCAATGCACGGGCGCACGCTTCCAAAGTCGCTCCGGTGGTGAAAACATCGTCCACCACGAGGATGGTTTTTCCCTTGTGGCTGCCAAATGCCTTGATCGCCCCGCCGACGTTCCTGCGCCGTTCCAATGCCGAGAGGCCGGCTTGGCTTTTGCGACGCTTGACCCTGGTCAGGGCTCCGGGTTTCCAAGGCTTGCCGCCCGCGCGCGCCAGCGCCTGCGCTAGCCACGCCGCCTGGTTAAAACTGCGGGCCGCCAACCGGGTCCAGTGCATCGGCGCCGGCGTTACGAAGTCCGCCTTCGCCAATTGCTCCGCCGCCGCTGTGGACATCCACTTCGCAAACACCGGCAGTCCATCGCGCCGCCCACCGCGTTTCAAATCCAGGATGAGCCGCCGCGCGTGATCCTCATAAGCCAACGCCGCGCGCGCGGTATCGTAAGCGGGCTTGCGCCCCGCACACGCCCCGCACTTGTCGCCAGGATTGCCGCCCTCGGGCAGCGGGAAGCCGCAGCAGGCGCACTGTGGGTCGGTCAGAAACTTCAGTTCACCCCAAAGCTCGGCCTCAATCACGCCGGGGCGGTCCACGATCGTCTCGGAGAGCAGCGAACGCGGCGGCCAGATCAGGTCCGACAGGCGCGAGATCACGCCGCGTTTCCGGAACGCGCCTGCCGCGCGATAGGATGAACCCATGAGCGATCCCCAGCTGGGTCCATTCGAGCCACGGCTTGTGCGTCAGCGCAAGCGCCGCGCACGCGCGACGTTCCGCGACGCGGCGTTTCTGCATGAGCGCGTGGTTGCGGACCTGGCCGATCGCCTCGAAGCCATCCCGCGTCCGTTCCCGCGCGTGCTCGCGCTCGGCGGCGGCGGTCTCTTTTCGGAGGAAGTCCGCGCTCGGCCAGAACTCTCGGCCCGGATAGGCGCCATCCTCGAAGCCGATCTCGACTTCATCGACCCGGAGCAGCTGCCGTTCGCGCCCAACTCGTTTGAGCTGATCGTCTCGTCCCTTGCGCTCCATTGGATCAATGATTTACCCGGCGCGCTCATTCAGCTGCGGCTGGCGTTGAAGCCTGACGGCCTCCTTCTCGCTTCCCTTTTCGGCGGCGAGACCCTGCACGAACTCCGTCTCTCGCTCATTGAAGCCGAATCCGAACTCACTGGCGGCGCCGGTCCACGCGTCTCGCCGTTCGCCGATCTGCAAGACATCGCCGGCCTGCTCCAGCGCGCCGGATTCGCACTCCCAGCCGCCGACCGCGACGTCGTGACAGTCCGCTACGGCGAGCCGATGCGCTTGCTCGCCGATCTCCGCGCCATGGGCGAAACCTCCGCGCTCCGCGAACGCAGCCCGCGCGCGCTGAGCCGACGCATCCTCGCCCGTGCGTTCGAAATTTACAGCGAACGCTATTCCGAAGACGGCCGCGTCCGCGCCACATTCGAAATCCTCACCGCCACCGGTTGGTCGCCGCACGAAAGCCAGCAGAAGCCGCTAAAGCCCGGCAGCGCCAAGATGCGACTGGCCGATGCGTTAAAGACAGAAGAGATAAGCGCCGGCGAAAAGCCCGGCGATTAGCGCGGCATCCGCGTCATGCACCAGAAGTGTAGTCCAGGCAGATCAAACTCGTTCGTCACTTCGAAGCCATGCCGCGCATAAAGCGCCACGTTCCGCTCGGTCGACGCTTCCAAGTAGCCGACCGTCCCGTCCGCATCGAGCGGCGCCAGCGTCTCCTTCAACAACGCCGATCCCACACCCTGCCCCTGCGCTTCATTGGAGACGCCGAGAAACTGCAAATGCGCGTGCGGCACGGCCGGGTGGCACGACGTGAGCCGCGCGCCCAATTCCCGCGCACGCTTCAATCCGTCAGCGCCGGCAATCGAAAGAAACAATGGCGTATAGAAAAGCTCACGCCACCATGGAAAATCAAAAGCCTTCAATCCCGGCCCGAGCCAGACAGCAGCGCCCGTCATCACGCCGCCACTCTCCGCGATCCAGATGTCGCGCTTCGGGTGCAGCATCTCTCGCACCACGGCATCGAAGAACTTCCGCCGCTTACGGTCCTTCGAGGCGTCCTGCTTCAGCCAGTAATTGAGCCCGGCTTCGTCGACGAACGCATCCGTCAGCACTGCGGCTGCAGTGTCCAACTCATCCGCGCGCGCGACTCGCACTGCCGGGTTCATATTTTTTCCGAAATCCGGATCGCTGCGCGACAGCCGAACTTTATGACCGCGGAAAGCACCGGGTAAGCGGGCGCTTGGTGGGCGCCCTGTTCGACTGCGGTGCCCTTATGCGCGATCTCGTCCTCGCGAAATTTGTCGACGATGTACTTCAACTCGCCGTCGACCGCCTCAAGCTCATCGCTCTGCTGGCCGTAGTGTTTCTCGATCACTTCCTCGACAGCTTCCGTGCAGGCGTGCGCGGCCTCCTCGCCCATCAGCGCCGTAATCGCGCCAAGGCCAAAGCCGGCTACGCGCCAAACCGGCGCCATCAAGGTCGGCCGCACATTCCTCTCAGCGATTAGGCGATCGAACGTCTTGAGATGCTCTTGCTCGCCGGCTTCCATTTCACCGATGAGCTTCGCCGCATGCGACTTGCTGGCGATACGGCTGAATACAGCCTTCTGGCCACGATAAATCTGCACCGCACCATACTCGCCGGCGTGATCGACGCGGATCATCTCTTCCAAGCGCCGCTTGGTGACATTCTCACCCGGCATAGGCGGATGCGGACGGCTCATTGTTCGCGCTTTCCGGTCAGCGCCACATAGAAGCTCGCAAGCGCGAGGAAGAGCGAGATGATCGCGTTCCAACCGGCCATCGAAATGCCGAGGAACGACCACACGACCTCGTCGCAGCGCGGCGGCCGCAGCTCACCGTCCGGCAGATTGCCGAGACCGAGTTGGCTTGCATCGACGGCGCCGCCGCCGATATCGCACTGCGCAACGACCCAACCCTGCTCAACCGCGACATGATAGCCGCCCATCGCCGCGCTGCCGAGCAGCACGAGACCGACAAGCACGATCGCCCAATTGATCCACTTCGGCTGAATGCGCGTCGCGATAAACGCCAGCGCCGAAACACCAATCACGGCCCAGTGCCAGTAGCGCTGTTGCAAGCAAAGCGGGCATGGCTGCAGACCCATGTAGCCTTGAAAGTAGAACACCGCCGTCGCCAACATCGCAGCGGAAGCAAGCAGGATCAAAAGCGGCCAGATCGGGCGCAGGCGGGCAATCATAGGGCGATCCTAGCCGGAAATTGCGGCCGGAGTCTGCGGCGCGCCGCCGCGCTTAATGGGGGATGAAACGCAGCGCCAAGACGACGGCGACGATCACCACCGCCACCACGACCAGCACCAGCCCCATCCGCTTTTCCATGATCGGCGCGATCTGCGGGCCGAACTTCTGGAAGATCCACGCCACCGCCGCAAAGCGGAGTCCGCGCGTCACCACGGAAGCAGCGATAAAAATCGGGATCGAGAAGTGGAGTGCGCCGGAGAGGATCGTCACCAGCTTGTACGGAATGGGCGTGAGCCCCTTCAGGAAAATGAACCAGGCGCCGTACTGATCGTAGAAGGCGCGCAACTCCATCTCGCGTTCGCCAGAATAACCGAAGAAGTCGAGAATATAACGCCCGACCTGATCCATCAGGAACATGCCGATCGCGTAGCCTGCCAAACCGCCCAACACCGAGGCGATGGTGCAAACGATTGCGTAGCGCAGCCACTTCTTTGGCTCCGCCGCCGCCATCGGCCCAAGCATCAAATCCGGCGGCAGCGGAAAGAACGAGCTCTCCGCAAATGACACCACAAACAGAGCCCGCTCCGCGTTGGGAGAACGCGCGGCGTTCATCATGTTGGTCTTAAGGCCGGTCAGCATGGCTTCGCGGCTAGCACGCTTCGGGCCACAGCGTCATGC
>CALBST010000388.1 GCA_937967425.1 uncultured Caulobacteraceae bacterium | reverse complement strand
TGGTGCCTGGGGCCGGAATCGAACCAGCGACACGCGGATTTTCAATCCGCTGCTCTACCAACTGAGCTACCCAGGCGACCGGAGAAACGGACCCTGAGGTTCCAGGGCCGCTTTCGGAGCGTGGCTCTATAGCGGGGCGGCCCTGGCCTGTCCACGCCGGGTTGAAGCGAGCCCCACAGAGCCGAAACGGGCCCTTGCCTCCGCGGCCTTGAGCCCGAAAATAGGCTTCTAAGCGAGGCGGTGGACGTCACTCCAGGAGGACAACCCGAAATGTGCCAACAATTTTGCGGAACGGACGCCGTCCATTCTTCCCTCCACTACCTGGACCGGCGTGGGCTCCTAAAAGGCGCGGCCGCCGGTGCGGCGGTGATGGCGCTCAGCGCCTGCGAGACAACCACCAATCCGGAAACGGGCCGCGAGCAATTCATCATCGTTGATGAGGCTCAGCTCGCGCAGGCTTCGTTGCAGGCATGGGCGCAAGTGCGCCAGCAGACGCCGGAATGGCGCAACGCGGCGGCGCAGCGGCGTTTGGAGGGTGTTGGCCGCCGCATCGTGCAAGCAGCGGGTCGTGGCAATCAGAGCTGGGAATTCGTGCTATTTGACAGCCCACAGAGAAACGCGTTTGTGCTGCCAGGCGGGCAAGTTGGCTTTTATCGCGGGCTTTATGAAATCAGCGAACGCGACGATTGGATTGCGACAGTGCTTGGCCACGAGACCGGCCATGTCACTGGCCGTCATGCGGCAGAACGCTACAGCCGCGAGTATGCGACACAATTGGGGTTGCAGGTGGTGGGCTCGCAGGTGAACAGCCAACTCGCGATGGCCGCACTTGGGCTGGGCGCGCAGATTGGTGTGTCGTTGCCATTCTCGCGTTCGCAGGAAGCTGAGGCAGACATATTGGGCATCCGCTACATGCACGCCGCCGGCTATGACCCGCGTCAGGCGATCCCATTCTGGCAACGCATGGCTCAAGGCGGCGGGTCGCGTCCGCCGGAGTTCATTTCGACTCACCCGGATCCGGATAATCGCATTCAGCGCATCCGTGACTATATCAACGCGCAGGGCTGGGGGCCGGTCTAAGCGGGTAGAAACAATGGCTTGCGCCCGCCTTGCTTCGGCCAGGACGTGGCGCTAGGTTCCGCGCCCCGAGCAGGATGCCGCCTTAGCTCAGTTGGTTAGAGCACTGGTTTGTGGAACCAGGTGTCCCCGGTTCGAGCCCGGGAGGCGGTACCATTGCCATTGGGCAGCCCATCAGGTCCGAGTTTGCTCAGCCCGCAAGCGCGTTATGCGCGTGCGGCGGCGGAGGCGTGCGGCTATGCGTTTCGCTCGCTTGATGGCGCTGACGGGTATCTGTTTGAGGTGCGCGACGGCGCGCGCATTGCGACATTCGCCGCGGGTGCGGGCACACCCTATGCGTTGAACGATGCGCGAGGCGCCTCGATCGCGCGCGACAAAGCGTTCTGTGCGGAAGTCCTGCGGCAAGCCGGCGTGCCGGTGGTGCCGGGTGAGCTGTTTTTTGTGACGCCGCGGTGGGCGGAGATGCGAACGCCAGGCCGCGAGCTTGACGATGCGCGCGCATTTGTGACGAGAGCCGAATTTCCTCTGTTCTGCAAACCGCTTTCGGCTTCGAATGGGCTTTATGCGGAAGTGATCGAGAGCGCTGAGGCGTTTGACGACTACGCGGCGCGTGTTGCGCGCGAACATTTCGCCATCCTCGTGCAGCCTTATGTGCGCGCGGCGGAATATCGTGTGTTTGTGCTCAAGGGACGAGCGCTGTTTTCCTATCGCAAGCTTTCCCCGCGTGTGACGGGTGATGGGCGGCGGACGCTTTCGGAGCTTGTGGCCGCGCTTGCGCGTGAGCCGGAGGCGCCACCTCTCAAAGCGCGCGGGCGTGATCCACGCGGCCGCCTCTTGGCTGGAGGTGATGTGCCGCGCGATGGTGAAGTTGTCGTGCTGGAGGGACCGGCCAACCGCGCCGCGGGCGGCGGCGCCAATGGCTTGCGCGATGGCGCGCCGGAGACGATGGCGCGGGTCGCAGTTCAAGCCGCGGACGCGATCGGTTTGTCGCTCGCGGCGGTGGATCTGTTCGATCTCTCGGGCGCTGGCGCGGAACTGGCCGTCATCGAAGTGAACTCCAATCCGATGATTGCGACCTTGGAGGAGAACGGGCGCTGGGATTTGATCATCGAGATCTGGCGCGCAAATTTCGAGGCGGCGCTCAGATGAACATCTGGCGCGTGCCCTATCCGAAGTTTGGCGCGGGGCCGGGGTTGGAGCGCTGCGCTGCGGTGGCGGCGAAGCTTGGCGTCAATCTTGGCGCCTTCGGCGCGCGCGGCGCGGTTGTCGTCGGCTCGAACGGCAAGGGCTCTACGGCCGCCATGTGCGCCGCGTTGCTGCGGCAATCGACAGAGCGCGTCGGACTCTTCACCTCGCCGCATCTGTTTGCGCTGAACGAGCGCTTTCGCATCGACGATAACGACATTGGCGACGATGAACTCGGCGGCCATTGGGAGCGCGTGCGTGCTGCGATCGGCGCATGTGGATTTGAGAAAACGATCGGCGGTTTTGAGTTTCTGTTTCTGATCGCAGCCGATTGGTTTGCTGCGCGCGCATGCGAGCATACGATTTGGGAAGCGGGGATTGGCGGGCGGCTTGATCCGGTGAGGCTGATTGGCGCGCGCAATGTGGCGTTGACGGCGCTCGATTTCGAGCACACGGCGTTGCTTGGCGATACGCTTGAGCAGATCGCGCTTGAGAAGATCGCAGCGGCGCCAGAGGGCGCGCGTTTGGCGGTGAGCGAGGGGGCGGCGCCGCCGGGCTCCGAGGTGCGCGCGCAGATCGAGCGTTATTGCACGGCGCACAGCATTGAAGCGGTGTTTCGCGCGCCTCTCGCTGGCGATGCCCCATTGGCGGGGGTGTTCCAGCAGCAAAATGCAGCGCTTGCATTGGAGTTGGCGACGGCGCTCGCGCCGCTTTCGTCCGAACAGGTCAACCGCGGGTTCGCATCGGTGCGCTGGCCAGGGCGTCTGGAGACGATCGACGACGACCCTCTGGTGGTGATCGACGTCGGGCACACGCCAGATGGCGTGAGCTCAGCGCTGGAGGGCTTCATTGCGCTGCGTGGAGAGCGCCGGGCAGTGTTGGTGTGCGGTGTCTCGCAGGATAAAGATGCGGAGGCCATCATTGCGCGCTTGGCGCCGGCGTTCACCGAGATCATTTGCGTGGCGGCACAGCACAAAGGGGCGCCGGCGGCCATGATCGCGGCGCACGCGCAGAGCGCCAATTCGAGCGCGGAGATCACGCTAGCGGAATCCGTCGCCGACGCGCGGCGTCTCGCGTTGGCAAAGGCGCGTGGCGGCGCGGTCTATGTGGCCGGGGGGCTCTTCCTCGCAGCAGAGTTTAAGGCGCTGCATTTGGGTCGCGATCCGGCGACGTTGGTGTTCTTTTAGGCTCTCCGAGCGGGCGAAGCGGTTTGCGGTTTTCTAAAGAATTGTTGCTAAAGTCTCAGGATGGCTAAAGCCGCCAAGGCAAAAAAGGTCGCTCCCGCGAAGGAAGCGGCCGCGGACTACTTCTCCTCGCGTTCACACAACGCGTGGCGCAAGCGGCTGCTGGAAACCAATCCAGAGCAACGCGGTAAGCCCCGCATGCGCCTGCGCGGCGGCGTCATGGTTGATATCAATAAACCATGGGCGAAGCTCGATCCGAAAGCGAAGGCCGACAACAAGCGCGCCGCTTATGACGCGTACGACGCTGTGATGCGCTTTCCCGATGATCGCGAAGCTGCGGCAAACTATGTGCACGAACGTTGGATGGCGCGAAACAAGGGCGATGCGAGCCAGCCGAAGGCGCTGTTCAAAGCATACGCAAAGCTGCCTGAAGTGGAGAAAGACAAGGACCGCGCGCACGTGGATCGCATGAAGAAGGCGATCGCGGCAACAAGCCCGAAGAAGAAGGCCGTAAAGAAGACAAAGGCCAAGGCTGCCTACAAGACCGTGCGGGTTGAAGCGAAAGCTTGGGCGCGGCTCGAGGCGGCGGCGAAGGATTTGTCCAAAGTGCTCGGCCGCAAGGTCACGCCGGAGGCGCTTTTCATTGCGGGCGTTGAAGCCGTGGCCGCGGCGGCGAGGAAAGCTTAGCGCCGACGCGGCGTCCGGTCGCGCCGCCTTGCGCGCGCCCTCTTTTCGTTAGACATGGCCGGGCATGAAGGACGTGATCGTCGTTGGCGGCGGCGTAATTGGCTTGTTTTGTGCGGTACGCCTGCGCAAGGGCGGCGCGCGCGTGTGGCTGCTGGAAGGCGGGCCAGAACATCCAACCTACTATTCGCCGATCGCTTCAGCTGCGGCCGCTGGGATGTTGGCGCCGATAAGTGATGCGCCAAGCGCGCATGAGAACGTGGCGCTGGAATCCTTCGATCTCTGGAAGCAATGTCGCGAGGGCGCCGAGTGGGCCGATGGCGTGCGCTTCGACGGGGCCGTGGTTGTACGGCCGAGTGCGGCAGAAGCGTCTGCGTTTGCGGCAAATGTGACGCGTCTCGGGCAGAAAGCCTTTGCGCTCCCGGCGGGCGAGTTTCGCAAGCGCACCGGCTTTCGCGCGAAGGTGGACCATGGGTTGTTCATCGAGGCGGAAGGCGTCGCCGATCCTTTGCGCGTGCTGACCGGACTTGCGATGCAAGCGCACGCCCTGGGGGTGCTGCGCCATTACGATACCGACGCTTCGGAAGTGACGGCGACGCGTGTCACGACTCATGAAGGCAAGGTGTTCGAAGCAGATGCTGTTGTGCTGGCGCCGGGCGCGTGGGCGACGGAGAAACTTGCTGCCGTCGCTCCGGCGCTGAAGCAGGTGCGCGCCGGCAAAGGTATTGTCGCGGCGGTAGAGTTGGAGAGGCGGTTGGGGCCGAATTTGCGCGCGGGGGAGTTCTATCTCGCTCAGCGGCGCGAAGACGCGGTGCTCGGCGCGACGTTGGAGTTCGACCGCTTCGACCGCAAAGTTGATCGCGCCAAAGTCGCCGAATTGCACGCCGCGGCTGAGCGCCTATTGCCAGGTGAAGTAAAGCTCACGGAAAAGGCCTGGGCCGGCATCCGGCCCATGTCTCCGGACGGGTGGCCCATGATCGGGCCTTCGAGCCAGGGCGTTCTGCTCGCCGCTGGCCATTCGCGTGACGGCTGGCTCATGGCGCCTATTACAGCCGAGATCATAACCGCGTATGTGTTCGGCAACGAGATTCCGGCCCGCTGGGCCGCGTTGTCGCCTGAGAGATTTGAGCCATCATGACGTTCGCCCTCGACCTCACTGAAGAGCAAGCCGCGATCAAACACGCGGTCGAAGAAATCTGCGCGAAGTATGACGACCATTATTGGCTGAAAACCGATAACAGCGGCGACTTCCCGGACGCGTTCGTCAACGACATAGCGGAAGGCGGCTGGCTCGGCGTTGCAATGCCGGAAAGCGTTGGCGGCGCGGGGCTTGGGCTCACCGAAGCGGCGCTGATGATGCAGACAGTGGCGGAGTCCGGTGCGGGTTTCTCCGGCGCGAGCGCGATCCACCTCAATATCTTTGGCCTGATGCCGATCGTTAAGTTCGGCACGCCGGAGCAACAGCAGCGCTTCCTGCCGCCGGCGATCAACGGCGCGGACAAGGCATGCTTTGCAGTCACTGAGCCGAACTCAGGCCTTGATACATCGAGCCTGGAGACGCGCGCCGAGCGCACCAACAGCGGCTATCGCATCACCGGCCGCAAGATTTGGACGACGAACGCTCAGCGTGCGAACAAGATTCTGATCATCGCGCGCACGACGCCAAAGGATCAGGTGAAGCGGCCGACGGAAGGGCTTTCGCTCTTCTACGCCGACTTCGATCGTAAACACATCGAAGCGCAGCCGATTCCGAAAATGGGCCGCAAGGCGGTGGAGTGCAATACGCTCTTCATCGAAGACCTGGAAGTCTCGAACGCCGAGCTGATCGGCGAAGAGGGCGCTGGCTTCAAGATTCTGCTGAGTGGGCTCAATCCGGAGCGCGTTCTGTTCGCGGCGGAAGCGATCGGACTTGGACGTGCGGCGCTGAAGCGTGCGGCGCAGTACGCCAAGGAGCGCGTCGTGTTCGGACGGCCCATTGGTCAGAACCAGGGTATTCAACATCCGCTGGCGAAGGCGTGGGCGGAGCTCGAAGCCGCCAACCTGCTCACGTTCAAGGCGGCGGCGCTTTATGACGCCGGCAAGGATTGTGGCGCGGAAGCGAACGCCGCAAAGTATCTGGGCGCCGAAGCGGGTTTCCGGGCGTGCGAGTCGTCCGTGCTCGCGCACGGCGGCATGGGCTATGCGAAAGAATATTTCGTCGAGCGCTATTTCCGCGAGGCGATGATTGCGCGCATCGCGCCGGTGAGCAGAGAGATGATCTTGAACTTCATCGCCGAGCGCGTCCTCGGGCTGCCGAAGAGCTACTGACGTTGTAACGGGCAACAGGTCGCATTGCTGGCGGCAGGTGCGGGTGTTCGCTCGCGGCCATGAAACTGCAAGCTCTGGCCTCATGGACCCACAAATGGCTCGCCCTGATCGTGGGCGTGCAGGTGCTATTCTGGGTTGGGTCTGGACTTCTCTTTGCGATCTTTCCGATTGAGCAGGTGCGGAGCGAACATCGCATCGCTCACCAGCACGCGGCGCCTCTCAGCGCGCCGGTGCAAGATGTGAGCGCGCTGTTGCCGGAGGCGCCGACGCGCGTAACGTATGAGCGCGACGCGGCGGGCGAGCCGGTGGCGGTTGCCGAGTTTGCAGAGCGCCGGCCGATCTTGATCGATTTGAACGATTGGGAAGCGGCCTCGCCACTGACCGCTGACGCCGCTGCGCAGATCGCACGCGCTTACACCGCGGGCAGTCCGCGCGTGCGCGAGCGTATCCTGGTGACGGAAGAGAGTCCGGAATATCGCGGGCCGCTGCCCGCATGGCGGGTCGCGTTCGAGGATGCTGAAGGGCTAGCCGTGTATGTGGCCGCCGACACCGCGCGCGTCACGGCGCGGCGTTCGGATATCTGGCGTGTCTATGATGCGCTCTGGGCGCTGCACATCATGGACTTGCGCGACCACGAGAATTTCAACTCCGGCCTGCTGATCCTCACATCTTTCACGACGCTGATTGTCGTGCTCGCAGGCTTTGTTTTGTTTCCGTACCGAATGGGTTGGGTAAGACGTCGCGCGGGTTAACGTCGCGTTTACCAAACCGGCTGACGCCGAAAGCCATGACAAGTCCGATCGCGCCAGCGGGTCAGGAGACCGTGCACGCCGCGATCCGCCGCGCTGCGGATGCGACGGGCGTGAATTTCTCGCTGCTGGTTGAAACTGCGCGCCGCGAAAGCGCGATGAACCCCAACGCGCGCGCCTCGACGTCAAGCGCGACGGGGCTGTTTCAGTTTATCGAGAGCACTTGGCTCGACATGGTGCGCCGGCATGGCGCAGCGCATGGACTTGGCAAACAGGCAAACGCGTTGCGCAATGGCGCAAATGCCGAAACACGGCGCGAGATCCTCGCGCTACGCAGCGATCCCGAGCTCTCAGCGCGGATGGCGGGCGAGCTTGCGCGCGAGAACGCGACGACGTTGCAGGCGCGATTGGGCCGCACGCCAACAGCAGGCGAGCTCTACGCCGCGCACGTTATGGGTTCAGGCGGCGCGTTGCGCTTGATCGAGGCTGCGCAGCAGGGCGCGCCCAACGCGGTTTCCCTGTTCCCGCGCGAGGCGGCCGCGAACCGTGGTCTGTTTTACGCCAACGGCCAGCCGCGCAGCGCTCAAGGTTTGCTGGACCGGCTGCAACTCGACGCAGACGCCGGCATGGGCGCCGCGCAGCCGAACGGTGGCGCGCGGCCTGAGTATGGCCGCGAAGGCGAAGCGATGTCGCCGGCTCTGGCGCAGGCTCTGTTCGCGTTCGCGCTCTTGCCCTTGCTGCGCGGCGGCGAGGATGAGCAGACCAATCAGCGCAACCCGCTGGAAGCCCTTACGGCGTACGCGCGAACGAGTGGGACTTAAGCCGCGGCGCCGCTGGCGTACATTGCGTCGATTTCGGCGTCGCTGTAGCCAGCCGCTAGCAAAACGGCGCGCGTGTGTTCGCCGGCACGCGGAGATGG
>CALBST010000387.1 GCA_937967425.1 uncultured Caulobacteraceae bacterium | reverse complement strand
TTCCGCTCTCCACCGCGACGATCTCCGCTTCCGTCACGTCGAACGCCTGCGCCAGCGCCGCGCGCCAGCCCGGGCCATAGAGGGTTTGGCCGGTCGCCGTCAGTTCTTGCGGCGAAAGCAAAGGGAAATCGGTGTCAAACACGCGAAGATGGAAACACGAACGTGGTTGGGGAGCCTTTAAGGCAACTGCAATTTCTTGCTCTGCCGCTCGCGCGTTCACCACCTGGTAACGCCTTGAGCCCCTGGCTTCCGCCATGGCGTTCTCAAAATCAATCCGCACCGGCGTCGCCGCTTTCGCAATCGCAGTCGCGATTGGCGCTGGGTTGCTATTCGTCACATCCGATCCGACGCCTCACGCCGTCGCGCAGACGACGCAACTCGCGAGCGCCGAGGCCCCGCGCGGCTTGCGCGGGCGCAGCAGCGCCGTGGCCGAGCGCATGCGCGTCATCGACGGCGACACGCTCGAAGACATGCGCGACGAGATCACCTATCGCATCGTCAACATCGATACACCCGAGACCGGCTCACGCGCGCGCTGCCCGGCCGAACGCGATCTCGGCAATCGCGCCACTAACGCCGTGCGCACCCTTCTCTCCGGCGCGGAGCGGCTGGAGCTGCGCCCCACCGGACGCACCGACCGCTACGGCCGCACAATTGCTTTCGTCCTGATCGACGGCCACGACATGGGCGAAACCCTGATCGCCGAGGGCCTCGCCCGACCCTGGCGCGGGCGCCGCGAGCCCTGGTGTGACGCCGACGGCAACCTCATTCCGTAGGGCAGCTATGGCGAGCACGTGCTTGTAAGCGCTGCCGCCGCGCCATAAAGCCGGGTGCTCCTCCCCAAGCCTGGAAGCGCGCCCCATGTCCGCGATGGACGATCTCATCAACATCCTCACGCTCGAACCGATCGAGGTGAACCTGTTCCGCGGCGTCTCCCCGCCGGAGGAGCGTCAACGCATCTTCGGCGGTCAGGTCGTCGCCCAAGCGCTGATGGCCGCCTACAAAACCGTCGGCGACCAGATCTGCCATTCGCTGCAGAGCTATTTTATCCGCCCGGGCGATCCATCGATCCCAGTTCTCTACCAGGTCGAGCGCTCACGCGACGGCAAGAGCTTCGCCACCAGGCGCGTTATCGCCATTCAGAAGGGCGAGCAGATCTTCAACATGGCCTGCTCGTTCCAAACCCAGGAAGCCGGCTACGAGCACCAGAGCGACATGCCAGAGACGCCCTCCCCGGACGAAATCGGCAAGATTGTCGAAGCCTGGCTAAAGAGCCAGCCAGAAGAAAATACGCGCTGGTGGCGCAGCGCGCCGATTGAAATGCGCGCCATTGACCCTGTCGACGTCTCCAAGCCCGTTCCCAAGGCGCCGCAGCAAAGCGTGTGGCTTCGCGCCCGCTCAAACGCCGGCGATGGCACTGCACTGAACCAAGCTCTGCTCGCCTACGCGTCCGACTATTCGCTTCTGGGCACGGCCATGCGTCCGCACGGCGTCAGCTGGCAATCCGGTGTGCAGACAGCGAGCCTTGATCACATCATCTGGTTCCACCGCCCGACCAACTTCTCGGAGTGGCACCTCTATGTGCAAGACAGTCCGAGCGCTTCAGGCGCGCGCGGCTTCAATCGCGGCGCTATTTATCGCAACGATGGAACTCTCGTCGCGTCGACGGCGCAGGAAGGCCTGATCCGAAAGCGCTGATGCATTTTGCGGAATGTTTTACCGCAACTTTTGCGTGTGATTTCAGTTTCACTAACGCTGCATTAGCAATACTGCGTTTAGCGTCGCGCGCGCGATGAACCGCAAATGGGTAGATAACGAGGTCTATTTCGGACCTGACCGGCGCAAAGGCGGCCTCGGAAAGCGCTGGGGCGACAAGCGCACCTACGACGATGCCGGTGAGCCGCCGCCGCTCGGCGCCGTGATGCGCCGCCTGCGAATTCAGCTGAACGGCATCACAACCCCTGATGAACGCCGTCGCGTTTACGAGCTCGCGCGCTTTGCCGCGGCCGAGGCTGAACGTCAGCATCTGTCCGAGTGCGCTGATCATCTCCGCAATGTGCTCAACGCCATCACTTCTGGCGACTTCACCCGCGCTGACGCTGCGGTGATGCAGGCGCAAGCCGCCTTCAACGGGCCCCGCTAGGGCGCATAGCCGTATCGCTCAGCCCAAGCTGTAAGCCCCGGCAGCACAGGCGCGAGTTCCCGCTCATAACGCCGCCAGCGCCCGATCGAGCGATTGTAGAGCGGCTCGATCACTTGACGCGCACTCGGCGTGGCGATCTTTCGCGCCAGCGCCGTCTCCCGATAGTTGAGCATCGATACCTCAAAGGGCGCGCCAAGAAACGAGCACAGCGCCCGCGCCGCGCTTTCAAGATCGCTGACGACATCCTCGTAGCGCACTTGATGCAGATCGAGCGCCAGCCGTTCGCGGCAGAGCTCGAACAACGACATTACCCGATCGTAGTAAGCGCCGGCCCTACCGAGTTCGAGAAACTGCGCCATCCCGACATTGATCGCGAAGCGCTGCTGATAGCAGGACAGCACGACATCGCGGGGATCGCGCAACGCAAAGATGATCTTCGCGCCAGGAAACACCCGTCTAATCAGCGGCAACACCACGATGTTCAGCGGATATTTGTCGACGACGATGGCGCCGTCCGGCGCCTTGACGCGCCGCCAATAACTCTCGCGCACTTGGGCAAGCTCGGCGGCGCTGAGCGACACGACCTCCAGCGCCCGCGCCGGCTCAGCGACAATCTCATTCAGCGCATCGCTGAAATGCTCGCTCTCCTCTAAGCAGACGATGCCGGAATGCGACGACAAGATTTGATCGAGCAGCGTCGTGCCCGAACGCGGAAAGCCAATCAAAAAGGCTGGCGCCCGCCCCTCAGCGCTCGGCCAGTCCGAGACATCGAGCCGCGCGACCCGTTCGGCCATGCGCCGGATGCTTTCGGGATGGTAGAGCCGTTCCGTGGCATCGAGCAAAGCGCCATGAATCTGCAAGGAGAGCTGGTTCGCCGCAGTGAAGGCCTGGAACGCACCGCGCGCATCTTCACGCCGATCGCGCGCATCGCCGATCAAGCCCAGAGCCTGGACACGCTGATCCGGCGCTGCCCGCGGGGTCTCAAGCACCGGCGCTACAGCCGTCTCCGCGCCGGCAAAGTCCTTCTCGCGCATCAATACGCGCGCAAGCGCCAACCTCGCCGTGACGTTCGCCGGATCGCTTCGCAGTGCGGCGTTTGCATGCTCCTTGGCGCCCGCAACGTCGTGACGCGCTTCCAACGCCCGCGCCAACCCCGCATGTGACGCCACATCGTTGTGCGCGAGCGCAAGCGCGCGCCGGTACGCGGTGATCTGCGCCTCGCCCTTTTCGATCACCGCCAGGTTGCGCCAGCCGTCGATCAGGCCGAGTTCCCCCGCGCGCGTGAACGCCGCGCGTGCAGCTTCGGCGTCACCCAGCCGTTCCGCCGCCACGCCGATCATGTTGAAGGTCGCCGCGTTTGGCCGCGCTAAGTTGGATGCTTCCAGATGCCGGCGCGCACCCGCGAAATCACCGGCATCGAGCGCGATAACGCCAAGGATCTGCAGCGCCGTCGCCTCGCCCGGCGCCCGCAGCAGCACCTGTCGCGCCAGGAAGGCCGCGCCAGCCTTATCACCGCCAGCATAAGCGCGTTTTGCGGCATCCAAATGCCGCGCTGCTTCGGGATCGTTCAACACGGTGGACCGACTAGCAGAGAATCCGTCGGCGAGGCGATCCGGCTGTCGCTCTCAAACCCGGCCGCGAGTGCCTATCGCGCCCATGCCCGGCCGGAAGGTCAGGCCGCCGGGGAGATCGCCACGCCGCGCAGCGCCGCTGCACGTTCGCCGGTGTTTGCCGCGCTCAGCGGAACACCCAGATGATTGCGAACACGAGAGCAGCAATGACCAGCGCCTGCAGCCGATAGTCGGCGAGCCCCCTCCGCGCGACGCCAACAGCGCCTGCGTAGATGAGGTTTTCCGTCCGCTCACGCGCCGGTGGCGCGGTTATGACGGCTGCGACCGCGCCGAGCAGCAAACAGAATACAGTGGTTAGACCGGCGACAATGGTGAAATGCGGCAGGCCATCTTCCACGCCTTGCGCCTGCGTCCATATTTTCCACCCGAGCACGGCGACGCCAACGCCGTGTCCCGCAACAAGCGTCGCGATCGCGGCCTTACCGGTCATGCGCTTCCAGAACACGCCGAGCAAGAACACAGCAGCGATCGGCGGCACGGCGTAGGAGAAGACTTGCTGGATGTAGTTGAAGAGGCCCGGGAAGTCGCGGATCACCAGCGGCCAGAGTGCTGCAACGACGATGAACAGCACCGTCACGAGCCGCCCGGTGGCGACGATCCGTTGCGGCGACCAGCCGCGCTCATCGGCCTTGACGAAATCGTACATCACAAGGGTCGACGCGGCGTTCAGCGTCGAGTCGATCGTCGACATGATCGCCGCCACCAATCCCGCGATGACAAGCCCCGCCAAACCAACAGGCAGGAAATTGGCGATCATGGCCGGAAACACCTGATCGCCGCTCTCGAGCGAAGGCAGCAGCGCAAACGCGAGCGCCCCAGGTATCGCCATGAGGAAGAGCGGCGAGAGCTTGAGCGCCGCAGCCAGCATGGCGCCCCACCGCGCCTGCTCAAGCGAGCGCGCGCCCAAAACCCGCTGCATGATATATTGATTGGCGCCCCAATAATAAAAGCCGAGCACCGGCAGACCGAGGATAACGCCCAGCCAAGGCAAGTTCGGATCATCGAGCGGTCGAATAAGCGACAAATGCTCGGACGGAATTGCCGCCTGCGCCGCTGCCCACGAGAAATCGAACTGCGCAAAAATTTCGTAGGTGATGACCCCCGCGCCAAGCAGAAGCACAATTGCTTGCAGCACATCGGTATAGACCACTGCGCGCAATCCGCCCGCGGCCGTGTAAAGCCCCGCAAACACCGCCAACCCGATGCATGCCGGCAAGAACGGCGTGCCGGGAACCAGAACCTGCAACACCAAGACGCCGGCATAAACGCTGCCGGCGGTGTCGACGAAGATCGATAGAAAGATCGTCAGCGCCGAGACGTACTTGCACGCAATCGGCCCAAAGCGCTTCTCCAGGTACTCCGGGATCGTGGTGATGCGCGCGCGCAGGAACACCGGAATGGTGAAGATCGCCATGAAGATCAGGATCAGCGCGGCCATCAATTCGTAGTGGGCGACACTGATCCCGCTCACATAGGCCGCCCCCGTCACCCCAATCAAAGTGGTGGAGGAAATGTTCGACGCAAAAAGCGAAAGTCCGATCGCCGCGAACCCCAAACTGCGTCCGGCGAGAAACAGCTCCTCGCCCGAGGCCGCCGCCCGGCGCGAAACCGCAAAGCCGATAATGAGAACGAGCGCCAGATAGACGCCGATCACGCCAAGATCGATGGGGTGCAGCACGGCGGCGCCCGTCAGGCCGCGGTTTTCGTCACTGGCGCGGCCGCGGGCGTGATCGCATCGAAGCAATCGCGCACATGCCCTGCCCAGTGATCAACATCCCAACGCCGCACGCGTTCTCTCATGGCCGCTGCGCGCCGCGCGCGTTCGGCGTCGTCCATATCGATCGCAAGATCGAAGGCGGCGTCCATCTTGCGTTCCGAATAGGGATTGACGAGCACCGCTTCCGGCAGCTCCACCGCCGCGCCCGCGAACTCCGACAACACAAGCACGCCTGCATCATCGCCTTGGGCGGCGACGAATTCCTTCGCCACCAGATTGAGCCCGTCTCGCAGCGGCGTCACCAGACAAACGTCCGCCGCGCGATAATAGCAGACCAGCTCCTCGAACGGGACGCCGCGCGTCGAGAGCATAATCGGCGTCCAGCTCAAATTGCCGTAGCGCCCATTGATTGCCCCGACCAGGCGCTCGATCTCCCGCTGCGCGCTGCGATAGGCGCTCATGCCTTCGGCGGGCGCGACGCAAACGCAAAACAGCTTGACCTTCTCACGCAGTTCCGGCCGGCGTTCGAGCAAGCGCCCAAAGGCCTCAAGCATTTCCTTGGTGCCTTTGACGTAATCGACGCGGCCGACAGAGACGAAGAAGCGGCGATCGCCGATTTCACGTTCTATCTCCGCGACGCGCTCGCGCGCCTTCTTATCGGCAAGGTGCTTATCGATGAGGCCAGGATTGGCGCCTATCGGCCACACATCGATCGTGACCTTGCGTCCTTTGTACTGAAGCGCAGGGGTAATCATCGGCTCGGCCAAAGCCACACCTTTCGGCTCGAACGGCGATTGCGCCGGCACTGAAGGCTCGCGCTCCGCACCCATCATCGCGCATGCTGTGGAGGCAAAGTTCTCGCCGTACCGCGGAATGTGAAAGCCCACGACATCGCAGCTCAGCAAGCTTTCGAGAATCTCCTCTCGCCAAGGCAGAACGTTGAACACGTCGGGCGCCGGGAACGGCGTGTGATGGAAGAAAGCGATACGCGCGTCCGGTTTCATCTGACGCACATAAAGGGGCACGAGCCAAAGGTTGTAGTCGTGCACCCAAATCAGCGCATCGTCGGCCGCCTGCTCGCACGCTGCCTCAGCAAAGAGCCGGTTCACTTCACGAAAATTGTCCCAATCGGCCGGGCCATAGTTGAAGCGGCCCGGAAACGAGTGAAGGATCGGCCAAAGCGCCTCTTTCGACGTGACATGATAGAACGCCTTCACCTGCTCGGCGGTGAGCGGCAAGCGCACCACGTCGTATTCGCCGTAAGAATCCTTAATCCGCACTGTGCGCTCGAAGGCGGGCTTGCCCTCCGGCGGCGCGAGCTTCCACGCCACCCAAACCGCGTCGTTCGCGCTTGAGAAGAAGCCCTTGAGCGCCGGCACGATGCCGTTCGGGCTTTTGTTCTCGCGCAGCACGGGCTTGCCGTTCTCCACGCCTTCTTCGTAGGGCTGGCGGTGATAGACGATGACGAAAGAGGATTTCTTGGCGTTGGTCATTGGTGAGCCTCAACCGTAGCAGCGGGCAAGAGTTGGAAATGGCTAAGCGCTTCGAAGATGCCGCCCGCGCCGTGGCGCCGCGCGCTATAGACGTTGTCGAGACGTGCAATTGCTTCGCGCAGCGCGGCCTCGGCATTGCCGACAGCGACACTGCGCAAGCCCGTCTCAAACAATGAGAGATCGTTCATCGTGTCACCGGCGCACAGCACCCGTTCGGGTGCGAAGCCCTCATGTTCGATCAGCTTGAGCAGCGTGGCGCCCTTGTTCACGCCGGGCGGCAACACATCGAAGAACACGTTCGCCGACATGAGAGCTTGATAGCCCGCGGCTTGGACTTCGGACGCCGCGCGCGCGGCGTCATCGTGGTTAGAGTAAAAATATGAGAGCCTTCGACCGCCGAATATGCGTTGCGGCGCGAGACAAGCGCGGCCTTCCAGAAGCAACGCGGCGCGCTCCGGCCCCGGCCAATTCTCATCGATCCAGCGCTCAACTTCAGCATGAGGCGTCCAGTCCGGCGCGACCACGACGCTGGTTCCGACATCGCCGATAATGATGTCCGGCGCGGGCGCCTCGCCATGCCGGGCAAGCCCCGAGGCGAAGGCTATGTCGCGCCCGGTGACGAAGACGAGCGCGATATTGCCGCGATCGCGCGCAATCAAATCGTAGAGCGCGCGCCGGTCATCGGCCGAGCCGCCTAGAAACGTGCCATCGAGATCAACCGCTAGCAGCAGGTCGCGCTCGCGTAAGGGTTTCGCGTCCGCTTGATTCATGCCGCGCGCGCCGCCTCTGTCGCGCGGCTGAGCCGCCAGGCAAAAGCCGCCTCCACCGCTTCACGCGGCTGGCTGCGCCCGACGAGAAGCGCGCTCACCGCGCTCGCCAGCGGCGCATCGACGCCAAGCCGGCGCGCAAGGCGCACTAGACTTGCGACATTGGCCGCGCCTTCGATAGTCACGCCCGGCGTGATGCAGGCGACGCCGCCGCCGAGGCGATAACCGAAACTATAGTTTCTCGACTTGGCGTCCGTGCAGGTCAGCGCGAAATCACCGAAACCCGCCGGACCCAGCAACGTGTCGACACTGCCGCCGACAGCGCGCACGACGCCCGCGGCTTCGCGCATGGCTTCACTCATGAGCGCGGCGCGCGCATTGGCGCCGAACGCGAGGCCATCGCTGACGCCGCACAGGATCGCCGCCACGTTCTTGAACACGGCGGCGATCTGCACGCCGGCGACATCGCCACTGGGGCAAAGGACGAAGTCGCCATTGGAGAACCGCTCCGCCAGTTTGGCGGCCAGCGGCGCCGGCCCCGCCAGCGTCAGAATGGTCGGCAATTGCTGCGCGACTTCGTCGGCAAAGCTTGGACCCGAAAGCACAAGCACGGGCCCCTGCCAGACCAAGCCGACGCAATCGGACAAAAGCGCGCCGCGATCGCCAAGCCCTTTGGCGCAAATGATGATCGGCGTGCCGGCGCGTGTGGTGCGCGCTGCGGATTCCGCCAGAGACGTTGCGGCGTCGCTTGGCGCGGCAAGCAAGACGGCATCGGCGCCATCAAGCGCTTCTTCCATCGACGCGGTCGGTTGAATGCGATCGCCGAACGGGTGGCCGCTGAGGTGCTCAGCGTTCTGATTTTGCGCCACCATCGCGTCGGCATGGGCCGAACGCCACGTCCAGAGCCTGACATTGATTCCCGCGCGCGAAAGCGCCAGCGCAAGCGCGGTGCCCCAGGCGCCCGCGCCAAGCACGGCGGCGGTTTTGAATGAAAGCGGTTGGATTTCGCGTGGCGTCATGCCCCTCTCTCCGGTTGAGGGGCAAGTAGAGTCGCGCCGACGATCAAGATCAGATCAAGTCGAACTTAAGTACGCC
>CALBST010000386.1 GCA_937967425.1 uncultured Caulobacteraceae bacterium | reverse complement strand
GCGGCCAACGGCTCAGTGAGCAAGCGGGCGCCGGCTTTGACCAACAGCACGAACAAGCTGGCATAGCCAAGCGAAACGAAGATCGAGAGGCCGGCATTGGCGGCGACGCCGGCGCCGAGCATATGGATGGTCTCGAAACGCAGCTGCCAATTGATCAGAGCTTGATAGCCGATGACGGCAAGCGAGGCCGCGCCGATCAGCATCATCGCGACGTAGAGCCAAACTGGCGCGCGGCCGCTGAGGAAGCCGACTTTGAACAGCGCCATGCCGATCAACATGACTGAGATCGTGCGCGGCATGAGCCCGAGCACGCTGTGACCGACGATCTCCACCCAGGCGTCCACGTTCTCCTGAACGCCAGAAACAAGCCCGCCCTGATAGGCGGCGCGCATGTGTTCGAAGTCTTCCTGCGATACGGCGAACACGGATTCGAGTTCCGCAAGGATCGGCCCAAGCTGATCCTGTGGGACCATCGACATGAGCGGGCCATTCATCGTCTGCAGCGCAAACGAAAGCACATAGAGAATGCTGCCGACGATAAAGAGCGTCGCCGGTTTCCACGAACGCGCAAACAGCACCAAAAAGCCGACCAGCGCGTAATGGAAAAGAATGTCGCCGTACCAAATCAGCAGGCCGTGAATGAGCCCGAAGATCATCAGCCAGAACAGACGCCGCCTTAGAACAGCGCCGCGCGATTTGTCGCTCCGCTCGCCGCCCAGCATGTAGATGCTCGCGCCAAACAGCATCGAGAACAGGGTAATGCACTTGAACTCGAAGAAGGTGTGCATCACCCACCACGACCACATCGTGTCGTCCGTGATAGCGAGCGGCGGCATCAGCGGATTGAAGGCTGCCTGCCAGGGGGCTGCGAAAAAAGCGGCGTTAACGGCCAGGATGCCCAGGAGCGCGAAGCCGCGCATAGTGTCCAGGCTCTTGATCCGGCTCTGCTCTTGGACCGGCGCGACGTCGCTCATGGTCTTCCCCCTTTTGCCGGGCCGCGGGCGCGGCTAGACCGGTCGCCGATGGACGCCCGCACTCTTACCGATCCGATCCCGCTCGCCCAAGCCCTAATGCGACGGCCCTCCATTACGCCCGACGAAGCGGGCGTCATGGATTTGGCGCAGGCGAAGCTCGAGGCGCTCGGCTTCCGGGTGAAGCGTTACAAGTTCGGGCTGGTAGACAATCTCTACGCACGCTTCGGCAGTGCGGCGCCGAACTTCTGTTTCGCTGGGCACCTCGATGTGGTGCCGCCGGGCGAAGGCTGGACCAGCGATCCGTTCGCGGCTGAAATTCGGGACGGCCTGCTTTACGGGCGCGGCGCGACCGACATGAAAACCGCGATCGCCGCGATGATCGCGGCGACGGAGAATTTCCTGCGCGGCGGCGTGCCGAAAGGCTCGATCTCGTTTCTGCTGACATGCGACGAAGAAGGCCCCGCTGTTGACGGCACCAAGCGCGTGTTGGAAGCGCTGGAGGCTGAGGGCGAGACGATCGATCACTGCCTTGTCGGTGAGCCGACGAGCGAGGCGCGCGTCGGCGACGTGATCAAGAACGGCCGGCGCGGCAGCTTGAATGTCGTGCTGACGATGGAGGGCAAGCAAGGCCACGTCGCCTACCCGCATCGCGCCCGCAATCCGGTGACGCCGTTGGTGGAAACGCTGGCTACGCTGAAGGCGCGAAAGCTCGACGACGGCACGCCGGGGTTCGATCCGTCGAACTTGGAAGTTACGAGCGTTGATGTCGGCAATCCAGCGCACAACGTCATTCCGCAGAAAGCGATGGCGAAGCTGAATATCCGCTTCAACACCAAGCACACCGCGGAAACGCTGCTCGCGTGGATTGATGAAACCGCCAATGCGGCGGCGGAGCGCGCCGGGGCGAAGTATTCACGCACGATCAGTTCGCAGAGCTTGGCGTTCTACACGGACCCAGGGCCGTTCACGGACTTGCTGCGCGCTTCGGTGAAAGAAGCGTTCGGTATCGAGCCTGCACTCACCACCACCGGCGGCACCTCGGATGCGCGCTACATTCGGCTCTATTGCCAAGTCGCGGAACTGGGGCTGCGCAATGAGACAGCCCACATGGTCGATGAGCATTGCGCCGTGGAGGACGTTCGCACCCTGGCTCGTTGCTACGAATCTGTGCTGCGGCGCTATTTCGGGCCGTAATCCACCCGCGTGAGGTAGAGCCCGTCTGGCGGCGCCACGGGACCGCAGCGGGCGCGATCGGCGGCGGCAAGAGCTTCGGCGACATCGGCGACGCTCATCTTGCCAATGCCGACTTCCACCAGCGTACCTACCATCGAACGCACTTGGCGGTGCAAGAAGCTGCGCGCTTCGAAGTGGAAGATCACCTGCTCTTCAATGGCTTCGACCCAGGCAAAATCGAGCGTTTTGATCGGGCTTTTAGCTTGGCAGTGCGCATCGCGGAACGTTGTGAAGTCGTGCGTGCCGCACAAGACTTGCGCCGCCTCATCCATCAGCTTCACGTCCAGCGGGCGCCCTACGCGCCACGCCCGCCCCACATCGAGCGCGAGCGGCGCGCGGCGATTGATGATCTCGTAGGCATAGGCGCGGCTCGTCGCGTCAAAGCGCGCGTGGAAATCCGCGGGCGCCTCTTCTGCCTCGATCACGGCAATCGGATGTGGACGCAGGTGAGCGTTCAGGGCTTCCGAGAGCCGGAACGGCTCGAACGGCTTCTCGATGTCGACGTGCGCGACCTGCCCGTACGCGTGAACGCCAGCGTCGGTGCGGCCGGCGCCGATAACGTCGCTGCGCGTTCCTGTCAGCTTCTCAACTGCATCTTCCAGCGCACCCTGCACGCTGGGCGCATCGGGCAAACGCTGCCAACCCTGAAACGGGCCGCCGTCGTACTCGATCTTGAGTTTGTAGCGCATCGCTGCGCTAAGAGCGCCGGTACTCGAGCATTTGGCACGCGCGCGAGTCGCCTGCGCCCGGCGCGCCGCCGGTGATGCCGAGCAGCTTCATCGATGAATCGCCGGGGGTTGACGGCTCCCAAACAACAACGTGCGTCAGCGTGCCTTCGGTGCAGAGGCCGGGGCCCGCAGCTTCGGCAACCCGATAGACGAGAACCTGCGCTTCGTTGACGTCCAGGTTGAGCAAAGCGCGCAGCGTTTGGCCGCCGACTTGCGTCGCTGGCGAAATCGCGCCGGTGACAAGCGCGCTCACGTTGAGATTATTGTCGCCGCGCAGCGAAAGCCGCTCCTGGATGTCGGCATCCGCGGCGTCGGGAAACTCCTGCGTCACCGAGACAATAAGTTCGTTTGAAACCGCACGCGCGGCATCATTCGCCGCAGCGAACACGCGCGACGGCTGGCTCTCCGGCGCGGGCGCATCAAGTTGCGGCACGTCGCTCGTCGCGTCGGTGGAAGCGGTTTGCTGATTGCAGCCGGCTAAAGCGAGCGCGAAAGCAATCACGGCGAAGCGTAACATCATGAAAATCCTTCTGCCGCCTATTTAGCCGCCGTGCGGGTTGCGCTCAAGCGAGGCGCGCGCCCGCGGGAACCGCCTGGCCGCGCAAAAACACGTCTGCGGCGAGCGGGCCACGCCCTTCGCGCTGAACGGTGAGCAAACGCACGGCGCCTTCGCCGCAGGCGACCAGCAAATTGTCGTCCAGAACCTCGCCAGGAGCGCCGGCGCCTTGACCGAGGCGGGAAAGCAACGCCTTCACCCGCACGCCGTCTAGCTCGAACCAGGCGCCAGGCGCCGGCGAAAGGCCACGGATCATGAAATCGATCTCGCGCGCGGGGCGGTTCCAGTCGATGCGCGTTTCGGCGGGCGTAATCTTATGAGCATAAGTTACGCCCTCTTCGGCTTGCGGCGTTTCCGTGGTCTCGCCGCGCTCCAGCTTGTCGAGCGTGTCGCGCATCAATCTCGCGCCTATCGCCGACAATCTATCGTGCAAGGTCGCGGTGGTGTCGTCGAATTCTATCGGGGTTGTAGCGCTCGAAAGTATCGCCCCGGTGTCGAGCCCTTCTTCCATCCGCATGACCTGCACGCCGGTGATGCTGTCGCCGGCCATGATGGCGCGCTGGATCGGTGCGGCGCCGCGCCAGCGGGGCAAAAGTGATCCGTGCAGATTGAGCGCGCCGTGCTTGGGCGCATCGAGAATGGCTTTCGGCAAAATGAGCCCGTAGGCGACGACGATGGCCAGATCGAGATTGAGCGCGGCGAACGCCTCCTGCTCGGGCGGCTTCTTCAGGCTTTTTGGCGTGCGCACTTCGATGCCGCGCGCGGCCGCGAACTCATGCACCGGCGTCAGCCGTTCTTTCTTGCCCCGGCCGGCCGGGCGCGGTGGCTGCGAGTACACGCACGCAATCTCGTGCCCCGCCGCGATCAACGCATCGAGCGTCGGCAGCGCGAAGGTGGGCGAGCCCATGAAAGCGATGCGAAACGGCATGGTTCAAAACATAACAGCTCCCCCGCGAGCGAGGGAGCTGTCGGCCGTGTCCTGAAGTGGAACGATCAGCACGCCATGCCGGTTTCGCGTTGCATGCCGGTGAGGAACGTGCGGAGCGCTTCCGCGAGTTCGCAGGCGGCGGCATGGGCCTCGGCGCGATCGGCTTCCGGCAGCGCGTCGAGCAATTCGCGGCAAACGTCCGAGTGCTCGACGTCGGCGTATTCGTGCACTTGGAAGAACTTCAACGTTGACTGATCGGTGACGTCGTAACGCTCAACCAGGCCTTCGATCTTGGTCTTCGCGATCGCGGGGAGCTGGCTTTCGTAGGCGTAGAGGGCGCCGAGACCCGAGGCGTACGACTTGCGCGAGAGATTGCGGAACGCATCGATCAGCACTTGCGTTTCCGGGTTCACCGAAACGGCGCGGACTTCGGCTTCGTCGGCGCCCATGCCGGCGGCGAAATCGAGCCAGAGCTTGGCGTGATCATCCTTGCCGGCTTCGATGCCTTCTTCTTCCGCAAGGTTCTCGGCCAAGAGACGGCGGCCCTTCGCGTCCGGGCAGTTCGAGTGCACGGCGCTGACGGCGCGCGGGAACGCTTCGACGTGATGGAAGTATTGGCGGGCGTAGGCGCGCAGCGCGTCCTTGGTCAGCGTGCCCTCTTCCCAGGCTTGGTAGAACGGATGCGACAGCATCGAACGCTCGGCGATGGCCGCGTCGATCGCCGCCGATGTGCAGACGTAACCGCGAAACGCTTCAGTCATGGAGACCCCCGGGAGGAAGGCGCGACTGCCGCGCCGTCAAATCGGGGCGGAGAATAGTAGGTTTGGCGATTGGTTAAAGAGCCGGGAGCCGAAAAACCGCCAATTTCAGAGGCGGTGTTCCTTGTTCTCTTCAGCCAGCTTCTTGGCCTTCTTGAGCTTCGACAGCGCCTTTTCCTTTTTCAGCCGGGACAGGTGGTCGATGAACAATACGCCTTCGAGATGATCCATCTCGTGCTGGATGCAGACCGCGTAAAGGCCCTCGGCGTCCTCCTCGATCTGCTTGCCGTTGTAATCCATGTACCGCAGCCGGACGCGCGCGGGGCGCTCGACGTCGTCATAGATTTCCGGGACCGAGAGGCAGCCTTCCTCGTAGGAGAACATCTCTTCCGAGCGCCACAGGATTTCCGGATTGACGAAATAGCGCGGCGCTTTCGGCTCATCGTCGCGCGCGAGGTCCATGACGATAATGCGCAGCGGCACGCCGATCTGGATGGCGGCGAGGCCGATGCCGGGGGCGTCGTACATCGTCTCCAGCATGTCATCCATGAGCCGGCGATGCTCGTCGGTGACCGGACCTTCGACGGGCTTGGATTTCTCTTTCAGGCGCGGATCGGGCGCGATGAGGATGGGACGGAGTGCCATGGCCCCTCAGGTATGGAGCGCCGGTGGGCCAGTCAAGCAAACGCCCCATAGGGACTAGGGTTTAGGGACTGGGGACTAGGGGAATTGAAGGCGCACGAAGATTCGGCGCGCCTTCGGCTAACACCGCACCCAGACCCTAGTACCTAATCCCTA
>CALBST010000385.1 GCA_937967425.1 uncultured Caulobacteraceae bacterium | reverse complement strand
ACCCGCTATATCCCCATCCAACACATCGCTGATGCCCTCGATGAGGGTTCAGCGGCGGGGCCACAAGCTCCGCCGCTTTTTGTTTACCTCGGGAGCCGCCACTGCGCGCGACGAACCCTGTTGAAGAGCGCGTAATTGCGCTGATCGAGCCGACGGCCGCTGGCCTTGGTTACCGGATCGTGCGCGTGCGTCTCTCCGGTAATCGCCGCAAGCGCCTGCAGATCATGGCCGAGCGCGTCAGCGACGGCCAAATGGGCATCGACGATTGCAGCAAACTCTCGCGCGCACTCGGCCCCGTCTTCGATCTCGAGGACCCGGTGCAGGGGGAGTACGACTTAGAAATCAGCTCGCCCGGCATCGATCGGCCCCTGATGCGTATTGAGGATTTCGAGCGTTTCGTCGGCTTCGACGCCAAACTCGAAACCGCCGTGCCGGTCAACAACCAGCGCCGCTGGAAGGGTGTGATCCAAGCTGTTGACGGTGACGACATCACGCTCGCGACCGAACACGGCGAAGCAAAACTGAAGTTTTCGGCGTTGTCGGACGCGCGCCTGGTGCTGACCGACAAGCTGATCGAAGACGATTTGAGACGCGCCAAGGCGGCCGAAGCCGCAGGTGTTGAAGTGGAAGAGGAATGAACAATTTCCCTCCCCATGAGGGGAGGGGTTAGGGGCGGGGTGAACCTCGTCCTCAAAAGGTCGGCGATGCACCGTTCGCGCTGGGATTGGCGAGGTTGGCGCATCACCCCACCCCCAACCCCCTCCTCTCAAGAGGAGGGGGCTCGAAGAGAGGAAGAAGTATGAGCACCGGCATTTCAGCAAACCGGCTGGAAATTCTGCAGATCGCCGACGCGGTCGCGCGCGAAAAGTCAATCGATAAGGAGATTGTCATCCAGGCGATGGAGCACGCGCTGCAGAAGGCCGCGCGCTCACGCTACGGCGCCGAGCACGATATCCGCGCCACCATCGACCCGAAGACCGGTGAGATGGAGCTGAAGCGCGTCATGACGGTGGTGGACGATAGCGTTCTCGATCCGGAAACGCGCCCGTTCAATCCGTCGACTGACATCATGCTCGATGTGGCGCTGAAGTCGGACAAGGAAGCGGTGCTCGGCAAGGAGTATGTCGAGTTGCTGCCGCCGATCGAATTCGGTCGTGTCGCCGCGCAAACGGCTAAGCAAGTGATCAATCACGAAGTTCGCGAAGCTGAGCGCGAGCGCCAGTACGGTGAGTACAAAGATCGCATCGGCGAGATCATCAACGGTGTTGTGAAGCGCGTTGAATTTTACAACGTCATCGTCGATCTCGGCCGCGCCGAGGGCGTGATCCGCAAGTCAGAGAGCATTCCGCGCGAAAACCTCCGCGTCGGCGATCGCACCCGCGCTTACGTCTATGACGTGCGCCGTGAAACCAAGGGCCCGCAGATTTTCCTGTCGCGCGCCAAGCCGGAATTCATGGCGCGGCTGTTCGCGCAGGAAGTACCGGAAGTTTATGAAGGCGTGATCGAGATCAAGGCCGCCGCTCGCGACCCGGGCTCGCGCGCCAAGATTGCGGTGATTTCGCACGACAGCTCAATCGATCCGGTCGGCGCGTGCGTCGGTATGCGCGGCGCGCGCGTGCAGGCGGTTGTCGGCGAATTGCAGGGCGAGAAGATCGACATCATTCCGTGGTCGCCCGATCCGGCAACGTTCATCGTCAACGCGTTGCAACCGGCGGAAGTCTCCAAGGTCGTGCTCGATCCGGAAGAGGCGCGCGTCGAAGTGGTTGTTGGCGAATCGCAGCTTTCGCTGGCCATTGGTCGCCGTGGCCAGAACGTGCGCCTCGCTTCGCAGCTCACAGGCTGGTCGATCGACATTCTGACGGAAGCCGAAGAATCCGAGCGGCGCCAGAAGGAATTTGCTGCGCGCACCGAGCTTTTCATCAAGGCGCTGGAAGTGGACGAAATGTTCGCTCAGCTGCTGGCGTCGGAGGGCTTCGAGACGGTCGAGGAAATCGCTTATGTCGACTCTATCGAGCTGGCTTCGATCGAGGGCTTGAACGACGAGATCGCGGAAGAGCTCCAGGCGCGCGCGCAAGACTATCTCGAAAAGCTTGCCGCCGAACTCGAAGCCAAGCGTATTGAGCTTGGCGTTGAGGACTCGCTGAAGGACGTCCCCGGCCTCACGGGTCCCATGCTCGTCACCTTGGGCGAGAAGGGCGTGAAGACGCTCGAGGATTTCGCCGGCCTGGTTGGCGACGACATCCGCGGCTATTTCGAAACCAAGAACGGCGAGCGCGTGCGCGAACCGGGCGTGCTCGAAGATTATCAGCTGACAGCTGAGCAGGCGGACGCGCTCGTACTGAACGCGCGCATCGCCGCTGGCTGGATCGAAGCGCCGCCGGAGCCGGAGCCCGAACCTGAAGCCGAAGGAGACGCCGACGATGTCGCCAGCGTCTTCCCAGATAGAGGCTAAGGGGCCGCGCCGCGAACGCGAGCGGCGCTGCATAGTCAGTGGTGATCACGACAGTGGCGCAAACCTGATCCGGTTCGCGCTGGCGCCCGATGGCGTCGTGACGCCGGATGTCGCAGCGAAGCTGCCGGGGCGGGGCGCGTGGGTGCGCGCCGACCGCGCCACGATAGAGCTGGCGGTCAAGAAGGGCGCCTTTGCGCGCGCCTTCAAGACGCAGGTCCAGGTTCCCGAAGGCGTGGCGAACACGGTGGAAACGCTGTTGTCACGCCGCTGTCTCGATCAGCTCGGTATGGCCCAGCGCGCTGGCGCGATTGCTGTCGGTGCAACGCAAGTCGACGCCGCGATTCGCTCTAAGCCGCCTTTTTTGCTGATCGAAGCCGAAGATGGCGCCGAAGAGGGTCGCGAAAAGCTGATGAGCCTCCATATAGGGCTCTGGGGCCGGCCGCCTGCGGCCGTTGGGTGCTTCAGCTCTTCGGATTTGGGCGTGGCCTTGGGGCGGGAACGTGTGATACACGCTTGCCTGCTTCAAGAGCGCTTGGCTTCGGTTTGGGCGGCTGAAATTGGCCGCCTTTCGGGTTTCCGTCCCATCGTTCCGACCTCTTGGCCCACACCCTGGCGCTCTATTGGTCTGGGACTGGGCGGCGCGGACGCTGGACCTTCAATGGACCAGAGCCGCGGCGGGCAAGAAGACGTTTGAGAATACCGCGCGTGAAGATGAATTTAGGATCGGCAACACCACTGCATGTCTGACGGCAACGAACAAAAAGACACTCCTTCCGGCCGCAAGCCGCTGACGCTGTCGGGGCGCACCACCGCCGCCGGCACGGTGCGTCAGAGCTTTAGCCATGGCCGCACCAAGCAAGTCGCCGTTGAGGTGCGTGAGAAGCGCTCGATCAACCGGCCGGGCGCTTCGCCCACTGCGCCTGGGGCGCCCGGCCCTGGCGTGCCGCCGCCGATCAAGGCGCGCGCCGTCCCCGCGCCGGAACCGCTCCAGCCCGCACCGAAGGCGCCGACTCCTCCTGGCGCGATCAGCGACGAAGAAGCGCGGCGCCGCCAAGAGGCCGTGAACCGCGCCATGGCGGATCGCCAAGCGCGCGAAGAGAAGTTGCGCGCTGAGGAAGATCAGCGCCGCGCGCTTGATGACGCCCAGCGCCGCAAAGCCGCCGAGCTTGCCGCTATCGAAGCGGAAGCCGAGGCGCGCCGCCGCGCCGAGCAGGCACAACAAGAACTCGAACAAGCCGCCGCCGAGCGCGCGGCTGCGCGCGCCGCCGCGCAATCCGCGCAGCAACAAGGCGCCGCCGCCGCCGCTGGCCCGTCGCTGCTCGATGAGCTCGGCGGCCGGGTGAAGTCGGCGCGCAAGCCGGCGCCGGTGGCGCCGGTCAAGCCCGCCAAGAAGGGCGAGCCGAAGCGCCGCGAAGGCAAGCTCACGCTCGACATGGTCGAGCGCGAAGTGGCGGGCGATGACGACCGCGTCCGTTCGCTTGCAGCCTATCGCCGTGCGCAGCAGAAGGAAAAAGAGCGCCGCGCCAAACTTATGGGCGGCGGCGAGCGCGATCAGATCAAGCGCGAAGTCACCATCCCGGAAACCATCACGGTTCAGGAACTTTCCAATCGCATGGCTGTCCGCGTGGCCGACATCATCAAGTACATGATGCGCCAAGGCCAGATGCTGAAGCAGAGCGATGAACTCGACGCCGATACGGCCGAGCTGATCGCGACGGAGTTCGGCCACAGCGTGAAGCGGGTTGCGGAATCCGACGTCGAAGAGGGTCTCTCCGGCGAAGTCGATACTGACGAGAATTTGCAGCCGCGTCCTCCGGTCGTGACCGTCATGGGTCACGTCGATCACGGCAAGACCTCGCTGCTCGATGCGTTGCGCGAGACAGACGTCGTCTCCGGCGAGCATGGCGGCATCACCCAGCACATAGGCGCCTATCAGGTGCGGGTGAAGGACGGCCAGCGGGTCACCTTCCTGGATACGCCCGGCCACGCCGCTTTCAGCGCCATGCGCGCCCGCGGCGCCCGGGTCACCGATATTGTCGTGCTCGTGGTCGCAGCCGATGACGGCGTCATGCCGCAAACGGTTGAAGCCATTCACCACGCGCGTGCTTCCGGCGCGCCGATTATCGTGGCGATCAACAAGATCGATAAGCCCGAAGCGAACCCAACACGCGCGCTGACCGATCTCCTGCAGCACGAAATCATTACCGAAGCGCACGGCGGCGATACGCTTGCGGTCGAAGTGTCGGCGCTGAAGAAGACCGGCCTCGACAAATTGGTCGAGACGATCCTGCTGCAAGCCGAAGTCATGGACTTAAAGGCGAATCCGGATCGCGCGGCGGAAGCCACGGTTATCGAGTCAAAGCTTGATAAGGGCCGCGGCACTGTCGCGACGGTTCTCGTCCAGAAGGGTACACTGAAGCGTGGCGACATCGTCGTTGTCGGCGCTCAAATTGGCCGCGTTCGCGCCATCACCAACGAACGTGGCCAGCAGCTGCAAAGCGCGGGCCCGTCCGAGCCGGTCGAGATCATGGGCCTCGAAGGCGTGCCGGAGCCGGGCGATGTGCTGAACGTCGTCGAGAACGAAAACCGCGCCCGTGAAGTCGCGAACTATCGCGCGCGCGCCAAGAAACAGAAGGCATCAGGCGGTCCGTCGCGCACCGGCACTTCGCTTGAGAGCATGATGGCGAAGTTCAAGGATTCGACGGCGAAGGAGCTGCCGATCTTGATCAAGGCCGACGTGCAAGGCTCGGCCGAAGCGATCGTTGGCTCGCTCGAAAAGCTCGCGCATGAAGAGGTGCGCGCGCGTGTGGTTCTTTCCGGCGTCGGCGCCATCAACGAGTCGGACGTTCAACTCGCCAAGGGTTCGGGCGCGCCGATCATCGGCTTTAACGTTCGTGCTTCGAAAGAGGCGCGTGACCTGGCCGAGCGCGAAGGCGTCGAAATCCGCTACTACAACATCATCTATGACCTGATCGACGATATCAAAGGCGTCATGTCGGGCATGCTCGCGCCGCTTACGCGCGAAACCTTCCTCGGCAATGCCGAGATCCTGGAAGTGTTCAACATCTCCAAGGTCGGCAAGGTCGCTGGCGTGAAGGTCACCGAGGGCGTCGTCCGCAAGGGCGCCAAAGTCCGTATCCTGCGCGATGACATCGTCATTCAGGAAATGGGCACGCTCACCACCTTGAAGCGCTTCAAGGAAGAGGTCGACCAGGTGCAGATGGGTCAGGAATGCGGCATGAGCTTCGGCCAGTTCCAGGACATCAAGCAAGGCGATGTCATCGAGTGCTTCAACGTCGAAGTGGTGCAGCGCTCGCTCTGAGGCGTGACATGCGGAAGATTATTTTGACAGCTTTCGCTGCATTGGCCTTCGGCGTGAGCGCCTGCGACCGCGATCGAAGCGCCTCAACAGTGCCGGGCGAACGCCCTGAGACCATCGTCGAAGCGGAAACCCGCGTCGATACGGTGCCGCAGGAAGAGCCGGCGATCGCGCGCTCGCAATGGCGTGCGGCCAACGAGGATGCGCGCGCGGTCACCGGAAATCTGCGCGTCAGCTTGCAGGCGCGGCGCGGGGGGCCGCTCGTGTTCGCGTTCGCGACCGGCGTGACCGTAACTGCGCAACCCTACAATGTCGTGCCGGCGGATTCGCGCTCCGGCGTTGGCGGACAAAGTTTCGCGGCGGTGCTGGGCGGCGATCCGCGGGTTCAGGTCTATCTCTATCGCGTGATCTCCGAGAACGTGACGCCGAGCGCGCCGCGCGGCGGCCTTTGTGGCGAAGCCGTTTCGCGCTATCTGGCTGTCAGCGAGTTCGTCGATGGCGCCGGGCGCTGGGTGTTCAAAATCGCGGCCTTTAGTGGCGATGCTCAGCCGCCATCGAGCTCCGATCCGCAACTCTGCAACGCCTACTCGTACACGGCGCAGTAAAATGAAACGCAGGTCTCGCGGTGGACATGAGGGGCGCGGCCCCTCGCAGCGCCAATTGCGCGCCGCTGAACTGGTGCGCCATGCGCTGGTCGACATCGTGCAGCGCGAAGAACTACGCGATCCCGCGTTGAAGGGTGCTTACATTACCATCGGTGAAGTCCGCGCATCGCCGGATTTGAAGCACATGACGGCGTTCGTCTCCTCGCTCGGACCAGGCAATCCGCATGAGATCGCCGATGGCCTGACGCGCGTCGCGTCATTCTTGCGCGGCAGGCTCGCGCGCAGCATCGATCTCAAGTTCACGCCCGAGCTGCATTTTCAGCCGGACGTCTCCTACGACGAAGCCCGCCACATCGACGAGCTGCTCGCCAGCCCTGAAGTCGCGCGCGATCTCCATCACGACGACGATGAGGAGAAGCGTTGATGGGCCGCCGCAAGAAGGGCGATGACGTTTCCGGTTGGGTCGTGCTTGATAAGCCGGACGACATGACGTCGACGCATGCCGTCTCCGCTGTTCGCCGAATTTTCAACGCCCAAAAGGCGGGCCACGCCGGCACGCTCGATCCGCTAGCGTCAGGCATCCTGCCGATTGCGCTCGGCGAGGCGACGAAGACAGTCCCTTGGCTGATGGAGGCCCGGAAGACCTACCTCTTCACCATCAAATGGGGCGTCTCGACCGACACGCAGGACCGCGAAGGCAAGTCGATCGCCGAGAGCGACGTTCGCCCGACGCCCGAGGCCATCCGCGCCGCGCTGCCAGCCTTCATTGGCGAGATCGAGCAGATCCCGCCCCAATTCAGCGCCGTGAAGGTCGATGGCGAGCGCGCCTATGACCTCGCCCGCGCCGGCGAGGCGGTCGAGCTCGAGCCCCGAAAAGTCACCGTTTACGAAGCCGAGCTGGTTGGAACCGAAGGCGATGACCTCGCCACCTTCCGGTTCAGGTCAGGCAAAGGCTTCTACATCCGCGCCTTGGTCCGTGATCTGGCGGCAAAACTTGGCGCGGAGGGCCATGTCTGGCGGCTCCGCCGCACGGCAGTCGGCCCCTTTACCGAGGCTGAAAGCGTCACACTGGACGAATTGCAGCTTTTGGGTCAGAAGGGCGCCGCGTCAGAACGCCTGAAGCCCGTTGAGACCGCGCTGGACGACATCCCGGCACTGGCCATCAACGGCGAGGACG
>CALBST010000384.1 GCA_937967425.1 uncultured Caulobacteraceae bacterium | reverse complement strand
ACAGAGACTGCTCAGCGCGGATCGCGCGCCCCGGCTCCCATTTTAAGAGGAGCAATAAAAGAGTGCCGCGGCGCCGTGCTGCCAGCGGTTGTCGACGCGTGCGCGCCGTTCAGGCAAAGAGTTTCAGTGTCACGCGCACTCAAATCCATCGTTGAAGAGATCAGTGCCTGCCGCGTTTGCGCCGCGGCGTTGCCGCACGAACCGCGGCCTGTGATCTGGGTCGATGCACGCGCGCGCATCTTGATCGCTGGCCAAGCGCCGGGCCGGCGTGTGCACGAGAGTGGCATCCCGTGGAACGATCCGTCGGGTGATCGCCTGCGCGACTGGATGCAGCTCGACCGCGAAACGTTCTACGATAAACGCAATATTGCCGTCGCTGCGATGGGCTTTTGCTTTCCGGGAACTGTCAACGGCGCCGACTTGCCGCCACGCCGCGAATGCGCGCCGTTGTGGCGTCCGCGTCTTTTGCCGCTTCTGAAGAATGTTCGGCTGACGCTTCTAGTCGGCGCCTATGCGCAACGCTATCATCTCGGCGCTGCGGTGAAGCCGACTCTTGGCGAAACGGTGCGCGCATGGCGCGATTACCCCGCCAATGTCATGCCTTTGCCGCATCCGTCGTGGCGAAATACGGGCTGGCTGAAGCGTAATCCATGGTTCGAACGAGATTTGCTCCCCGAATTGCGGCGCAGAGTTTCATCTGCCTTGCAATGATGTTGCTCGTGGCATGCGTGCCGACCGTGCAGCGCGCGGGTTCTCCGTTGGATACATTCGCTGGCCCGCATTTCGACGCAGCTAACGAGCGGTTCGTCTCCTTCGATGGCGCCGAACTCGGCCTGACGGCGTGGTTGCCTGCCGGAGACGAAGAACCAAGCGCGGTCATTATCGGCCTGCACGGCATGAACGACTACGCCAACACGTTCTATCTCATGGGGCCGTGGTTCGCCGAGCGCGGCATTGCACTCTACGCCTATGACGCGCGCGGCTTTGGCCGCTCGCCACGCCGCGGCGTGTGGGCCGGTGAGCAATTGCTGACGGAGGATCTTCGCACCGCCGTCAATGTCGCGCGCCGTGCGCATCCGGGGGCCAAGATCGTCGTCGTTGGTGACTCTATGGGGTCAGCAGAAGCGATCGCCACCTTCGGCGCCGAGGACGCGCCAGAGATCGATCGGCTTGTGCTGGTCGCGCCCGCCGTGTGGGGCTGGTCAACCTTGCCCAACCAATACGCGCTTGCGCTTTGGGTTGGCGCGCACACCTTCCCGTGGCGCGCCGTGCAGCCGCCACGCCGCGTTGTCCGGACACGCACCGCATCAGATAACCGCGAAGCCCTCCTGCAAGCGGGGCGGGCGCCGCACATGATCTGGTCAACGCGGATCGATGCCGTCTATGGCCTCGTCGGGCTGATGGAGACGGCTTCCGAGCGCGCGGCCAATC
>CALBST010000383.1 GCA_937967425.1 uncultured Caulobacteraceae bacterium | reverse complement strand
CGCGCCCGCGTCAGTCCGGCGCCTCGTACGAGAGAACGCCCGCGCCTTGGCGCATGGCGAATTCGCGTGGGTGAATGAACTCCTCCGCGAACCACGGATTGTTCGCCGGCGCAAAGATGTCCTTCAGCCAGTCGATCACGCTCTTGGCGCGCGCGACCCGCGCGATTGCCGGGTCATAGACGAGATAGAGTTTCGGCGAAGCAGAAGGCTCCTCGCCGAGCATAGTGATATTGGGAATGAACGCGGCCGCGCATGTCGGCAGAAACGCTATGCCGGCGCCCGCCAAGACCGACATCACAACCGTGGCGCTGCAATTGGTTTCCACATTGTAGGATGAAAGCGTGCGCACCGCCTCGGCCTTGGGGTCCCAGGTGTCCCTTTGCAGTTTTACTGCGGAATGATGCACCGTCCGGTGTGTCGCCATCTCCGCCGATGATTTCGGCGCGCCATAGAGCTTCAAGTAAGCGTCCGCCGCGAACGGCGCGTAGTGAACGGTCGCCAACGGCTCGACGACGTGATCGCCGAAGTTTCGCGCGTCGTACTGAAGCGAAATGTCGATATCTTCGTGGACCGGGCTGTCGGGCCAAAGGCCGCCGTCGATCGAAAGCGTGAGCCCCGGATTGGCGCGCTGAAGCGCTGGGATGCGCGGCGCGATCCAGAACGCGCAAATGCCGTCGGGCGCGACGAGCTTCACCCTGCCGTCCAGCTTGTCGTCGAACTCGCGCATCAGCCGGTCAATCGCCGAGGCCGAGCGCTGCATGATGACGACGTGTTCCTTGATCCGTTGCCCGGTCTCGGTCAGCACGACGCCATTGGGTCCGCGCGCCACCAATTGCGTGTTCAACCGCAGCTCCAGATCGCGCAGACGCTGACTCACGGTCGGTTGCGACATCTGCAGGGTCTTGGCTGCCGCACTGATGCTGCCGCTTTCGGCGACATGCAGGAAGAGCCGCAGGTCCGACCAATCGGCCCGCGCGCTCGCCGGGAGCAGAGCTCCTGGTTCGGTAATCTTATCAACCCCCATCGGAAATCCGCTCAGGCGTGGCCGGTTCCTTGCTGCTTACAAATAGGACACGCGCTTAGGAGGCGGAGCAAGATGAATCTGTTTGCAGAAGCGACAGTGCAAAACGGCCGCAACACATTGCCTGAAAATGTGGCGGCTGTAGCAGCGCAACACGGGCTAGACGTCCTGGATGCCGCAGCCCTTTACGAGGCCCGCACGCTTGCGGCGCAGCTCATCGGCGATGGCGTCGCCACTGCCGAGCGGTTCGTAGCGCTGCAATCCCACTTTGGCGCATCCGTGTTCGGCTTACGGCAAGATGGGGTGCTCACTGGCTTGCTGGCGGCGTTTCCGATCAATGCGGCGGGGCTAGCCGCGCTGGAACAGGGCGCGTTTGACGCTGTAGCGCTGGATACCGCCTTTGTCTCACGGCCGGGAGAAGATCCAGCGGCCTATTATGGCTGGGGTTTCGCGGCGACAAGCCACGACGGCGCGCGCGCCGTCATGCTTGCCAGCATCGACATTCAGCGCCTGCTTTACTGGGCGGTGCCGGTCTTCGCGCGTGCTGTGACGTCAGATGGCTCTCGCGCGCTGCAGCGCATCGGCTTCCGTCCGCACGCCACGGAGGTGGGGCTCTTCCTGATCGCGCCCAACTCCCGGGCGCGCTCATGAAGAAGTCTGCGAAACGAGCATCAGGCCGCGCCATCACGGTGAGCGTCGTGCGCGACATCGAAGGCCTTCTCGAAGTCTGGAGCGTGCGTTCGCTCGTCTATATCGGCGAACAGGATTGTCCGTACCGCGAGGAGTTCGACGGCAACGACCTCGCTGGCGCAACTCATCTCATCGCTCGCGCCGGCAAAGAACCGATTGGCGCCATGCGCATCCGGTGGTTCGCGGACTTCGCCAAGATCGAACGCGTCGCCATCCGCGCCACCCATCGCAGCGGCGAGGCGTCGGCGGCGTTGGTCAAGACTGCGCTCGATCTCGCGGCCCGCAAGGGCTATCGGCGCGTGCTTGGGCACATTCAGGCGCGGCTGCTGAAGTATTGGCTGCGCACCGCCAATGTGCGGATCAGGCCCGATAGGCCCCAGTTCAAATTCTCGGGCTACGATTACATCGAGATCGAGCGCGATCTCGCGCCGCCGGACAACGCCATCGGCCTCGACACGCCGGCCATGGTGTTGCTGCGGCCCGAAGGCGATTGGGATCGTCCGGGCGTTTTGGAACGATCAGCAAGCGGGGGCCGCGCGCGGTGATGCTGCGAGTACGCGCCCAATCGCCTGTCCTCGTGTGCCTCAACCTGCAGCGCGCCTACACCGATCCGCGCGACGAGTGCTACGCGCCGCAAAGCACGGCGGCATTGGTGCACGCCGGCGCGTGCCTCGCTTGGGCGCGCCGGCAGGAGATGCCTGTCTGGCATGTGCACACACGCACGCCGGGTCCGCGCAGCGCGCCAATTCCCGGCTTCGAGCCGCGGCCGAATGAGCGGCTGTTGATGAAGCGGTCCTGGTCGCTGTTCGATAGCGCCGATGTCGCGCGCGCGCGTCCGCCGCTCCAGCACGCTTTTGTCCTCGGCTTTACCGCGGCCAAAGACTGCGTCGCTGCCGCAATCGATGCCGAACGCACCGGTGTGCAACTCGTATTCGTCACGGATGCGATCGCGTCGTCATCGCTGCCGAACCAACCGCCGGAGCTGGTCGACAGCATGATGGCCTCGCTGCTCGGAGAGTGGGCGATGACCGTCACCACTGCGGACTTGTTGCGGCGTGAGCCGCAATTGATCTCATGCGAGGAGCCACGCTTTGAACGCTAGTAAACCAACCGTTCCGGACCGCCCCTCAACGGCGGCGTCGGCCCGTCAACTCGTTCAATTCATCCGCGCGAGCAGAGCCAGTGTTGAATCGATCGCGACCGACGATCACGCCACCATGGACGAAATCGAACAAGCGCTTGCCACCGCCGAAGCCGCCGCCCAGCGCCTGCTGCAAGACATTCAGCGTGCCGCCGGCCAATCGCCGGACGGCATCGTCGATCTGGATGAGTTCTGAGCCGGCGCCGCGCCGTGTCAGCGGGCAGGCAAGGCGCCGGTCCCGGACATTGAGCGCGCGAGCCCGCCGCATTAACGTGGCCTCCGATGAAGGCGATCAAATCGGCGGCGGTTGGCGTTTCACTGAAAGTGCTTTTCGCCTCTGAAGCGCGGAAGGCCGTGATCCTGCGGCGTGGGCCGCGTGAACACCATCACCTGATCCTTTGGGACATGGAGACGGACGCGTTCCAGCGCGGCCAATGGTTGCGAGGCCTCGTGCGCTTGTCCGACCTATCGCCGGACGGCAAGAGATTGATCTATTGGGCGGCGCAATATCACCGTCCGCGCACGCGCCCCAGCGCATCGTCCTATTACGAACCGGCGCCGGATCAGGTGCGTACCCGCGGCCGCCGCCTGCCGCGATATGTTCGCGAGCAGACGCCGGCTCGCTCGTCTGCGCCGCGTGTCGACACGTTTTCGACGTGGACCGCCGTCAGCAAGCCTCCGTATTTCACCGCGCTCGCCATCTGGCCCTCGCTCGGCACATGGACAGGCGGCGGATACTTCGACCGCGACGGCGGAATCCATTTGGCCGAGCTGTCCTCCGAAGCAATCACGAACGCCGG
>CALBST010000382.1 GCA_937967425.1 uncultured Caulobacteraceae bacterium | reverse complement strand
TCTCGGCTTCGAGGCCGCCTTGCGGCGTTGACGGCGAACCGCCTAGCGCCGCGATGACGAGACGTTGCTGTGTCGGCGCGACGACACTCGCTTCTTCGCGCGTCGCATCCCAGTACGGGATGGTGAAATCTTCGACGCGAACGTTGCTGAAACGCTGCTCGCGCAGCATGCGCACGGCCCATTCGCGGGCGCGCGCTTCCGCTTCCGAGCCGGCAAGACGCGGGCCGACCTCGGTGACCAGGCTTTCGACAATGTTCCACGCATTGTCGCTTGCGAGCGCCGCTGTGCGCAGGCGCTCTACCGTGCGCAATTGCGCGGCGCTGAGTTCGGTGACGGCCGGCGGCGCCGGCGGATTGGTGGCGACGACAAAACCCGGCGTCTGTTGTGGCTGTTGTTGCGCGCTCGCCGGAAAGGCGAATGCGGCCAGTGCCGCCAGAATCACAAATTTCCGCATCGTCGCCCCCCTTGGTAGCGCGACCATAAATCAGGACCGCAGCGGCGCCGCGCAAGAGCAGAATGATGGGTGGTCTCGCATCCGGCAATGTTTCTGCTAACAACGTTGGTCAATGCTGACGCTTCGCCTAAACCCTGGACTAGACCCCGCCCCATTCGCCCGAGCATTCGCGGAGACGAAATGCGTTCAGGTGCCGGACCTGTTCGAGGACGAGGTGGCAGCCGCTTTGGAGAAGGTGCTGCTCAGCTTGCCGTGGCGGCTCGTGCTGCAGAACGACCAGCACGAGAACATCTTCCTCACGCAGGAACAGCTGCGCACCATACCGCCACAAGAGATCCAGAGGATGCTCGCGCGCCAGAAGGCGCGCGCGGCGAACAGCTCCGCCTTCATCTATTTCACTTACCCTATGATCGAGGCGATCCAGCAGCGCTGGGACCCAAACCATCCGATCCACCAGCTGACGCAATTTCTGAACTCACCCGAGTTTATCGCCTTCGCGAAGGAGCTAATTGCGTATCCGGGGCTTACCAAGATCGACGCTCAGGCGAGCAATTACTCGGCGGGACATTACCTAACGCGCCACATCGACGACGGCCTAAAGAAGGAGCGCCGGGCCGCGTACACGATTGGATTCTCGCGCGGTTGGCAACCCGATTGGGGCGGTTTGCTGATGTTCTTGGACGAGAACCTCGACGTGTCACGCGCGCTCACGCCGCGGTTCAACACGCTAACAGTATTCGACGGACTTAAGCTGCATTCAGTTTCATCGGTGTCGCAGTTCGCGCCAAACCCAAGACTCTCGATTGCCGGCTGGTTCCGCGACGATCCGATCCCGCGCTAACACCGGCGCGCGCGCCATGCCGCTTTCGATTGGCCGTAAAGATCGACCTTGTGCGCTTCGAACGGCGGCGCGAGTTGCACGTCTTCCGTTTCAAGCTGCGATCCCAGGCGTTCGGCGAGCTTGATTGAGGGAATGTTGCGCTTGTCGATGCAGTGGATGACGTGATCCCAGCCGAGATGATCGAAGGCCCAATCGATGGCGGCGATCGCGCCTTCGTGCGCGAAGCCCTGCCCCATCGCTGACGCCTTCACACCCCAGCCGACTTCATCGCCGGGCCAATTGCCCTCCTTGCCGCCCGGCCGCCACGGGCCGAGACGGCCGATCCATTCGTTGGTGTCGCGGCGGATGACCGAGAACATGCCGTAGCCCAAGAGCGCCCACGATCCCGCGAGCGAAGCCATGCCGCGCCACGCCGCATCGCGCGGCGCGAGCCCGCCGATGAAGCGCATCGTTTCTTCTTCCTGCGCCATGGACGCGAAGCCGTCGAAGTCCTCGTGCTGCGGCGGACGTAGGATGAGACGCGCGGTGGTGAGGGTTGGGCCGATCATAGCTCGCTTGGATCATATCCCTTATCGATCAGCAATCGCCGTGCGACGTTGGCCGTCCTTTCACCAAAATGCGCGCCCAAGAGTTCTAAGGTATCCTTTATCTCATCCGGAAGAGTTCCGCTCAGACTCTTGATGTCATTGTAGAGCGGGATCAAATCGATCTCACCTACGTCACGCCACTCCGGTATTTTGACTTCGAATGGAAACGGCTCAGTCGCCCTCCGCGGCGCCGCGGCCCACGAATAGCGTCGCGCCCGCAAGCCCTCCATCATTTCATCGAAGAGAGGGAAAGCGTCATCTTCTCTGAGGCGTTCTTCCTCCAGATTCCAAAAACCCGAGGCATCGAGCAACTTCAGAACACCCTCTGCGGGACAATTCGGGTGACGGATGATCCAAGCAACTAGCTCGTCGACCTCTTCGATCTGCCAATTGCAGCTACTCGCGGCCGCCGCAAGATTTGAGACAGTCGGTGACTGGGCGAGCCACCCGATAACAAATGCAACCGCCGATTGTCGCGTGGTACGGAGATCATCAGACATGCGGGCTTGCAGAACCAGTGGGCCCGACAGCGTGTGCTGGGCCATGGATCCATTCTAGTGCGCCCAAATCAGCGAGGCTAGTTCAGTCGATCGAGCGTCGCGAGTACGATTTCCGGCGCGGGGCGGATGCGATAGTTGGCGTCGCCGAGCTTGGCCAGCACCTCGCCCGCCGGCGAGAGAATGAGGATCGTCGGCACCGGCAAGCCGTTGTGGCGGCGGTTCGGGGTTTGGGTTGGATCGAGCAAATCGAGTTGACGCACGATCTGCGCCTGTTCGTCCGAGAGCATCGTGTAGCCAATATTGCGGCGGCGTTCGAAGGCGGCAAGCTCTTCGACGCTATCGGTGCTGATCGTGACGATGCGATAGCCGCGTTGTTCGATCTCGGCGCGCACGCCTTCGAGCCCGATCATTTGCGTCTGGCAGTACGGGCACCAATCGGCGGCGCGGGTAATGAGCAACACCGTGCCGTTCTCGCCCGCTAGCGAGGCAAGCGTGCGTGTCACGCCGGTTTCGTCCGGTGCGGAGATCGCGGGAACCGTCGCACCGACGGCGGGGCCAAAATTGTGGGTTTGTGCCGACACTGCCGTAGCAACACCCAGCACAACAGCGGCGATCATTCCTGCAAACACGCGCATACAATCCTCCCGTGATCTCCGCTTTAGTACGGGCGGGAAGATCGCGCGGTTACGGGTGCTTAGCCGACGCTCGGGTCGATACCTTTGCATGCATCGACCAAGCCCTTCACGGCGTTCACGGAGTGATCGAACATGGCCCGTTCGCTGGCGCTGAGCTCGATTTCGATGACTTTCTCGACGCCGCCCGCGCCGATGATGCACGGCACGCCGA
>CALBST010000381.1 GCA_937967425.1 uncultured Caulobacteraceae bacterium | reverse complement strand
CTCGACACGCGCGATCCGTGGCAGCGCGCGATGCAAGGTCACGCCGTATCCAATGTGATTCCGGTGGTGGCGAGCAATCGCATCGGCACGGAAGCGAGTGGCCAGAAATTCTACGGTTCGAGCTTCATTGCCGATCATCGTGGCGACCTGGTGCAGAAGTTCGAGCGAACCGAAGAGGGCGTGCTCGTGCACGAGTTCGATCTGGATTTTCTCGATCGCCACCGCGCGGCGTGGGGTTTCTTCCGCGATCGGCGGACGGAGTTCTATCGCTAATGACTGAGCCGCTCCGCATCGATTTTGTCTCCGATGTCGCCTGCCCTTGGTGTGTGGTCGGATTGCGCTCGTTGCTGAAGGCGCTCGATCAGACCGGCGTTGAGGCGGATATCCACCTGCAGCCGTTTGAGCTCAATCCCGATATGGCGCCGGAAGGTGAGAACACCGCTGAGCATGTCGCGAAGAAGTATGGCTCGACGCCGGAGCGTTCGCAGGCGGCGCGCGAAGTGATCAGGGCGCACGGGGCCGCTCTGGGCTTTACCTTCAACTATGGGCCCGACAGCCGAATCTGGAACACCTTCGACGCGCACCGCCTGCTGCATTGGGCCGAGTTGGAAGGCGCGGGTCTCCAACTAAAAGAAGCGCTCTTTAAACTGAACTTCACGGATCAACGCTCGACGAGCGATCACACGGCGCTCCTCGACGCTGTGCGCGATGCCGGGCTTAATGCGACGCGCGCTGCGGAGATCCTGGCGTCAGACGAGTACGCATCGGAGGTACGCCACGCCGAAGGCTTCTGGCGTAGCCAAGGCATACAGGCCGTTCCTTCAGCCATCTTCAATCAGCGCTGGCTGATTCAAGGCGGCCAGCCGCCGGAAGTCTTCGCGCAAGTGATCCGCGACGTGATCAGCGGGAAAGCGAAAGAAGCTTAAGCGCCTCGTCGCGTACGTGCGGATCGGCGTAAGCCAGCACGCGCCCGCCCTGGCTGGCGTCGCCGCCATCCCAGCTGCACACGCCGCCGCCGGCGCCGGTGAGGATGGGGATGAGAGCGGCGATGTCGAAGGGCTTGAGGCCGCTCTCGATGACGCCGTCGATGTGGCCGGCGGCGACCATGCAGTAGGCGTAGCAATCGTAGCCGTAGCGGACGAGCTTTGCGGCGGAGCGGATGTTCGCCCATACGCGCGCTTCATCGCCAACAAAGAGATCGGGGCTTGTTGTGGAGAAGGTCGCGTCGCGCAGTGAAGCGCAGGCGCGTGTCTTGAGTGCGTGGGTGCTGCCGCGTGTGGTGGCGTTGGCGCCATCCATCCAGCCGCGATAGCGTTCTTGCGTGAACGGCTGATCCATCACGCCGATCAGCGGCCGGCCCTCATAATAGAGGCCGATGAGCACGCCCCAGGTCGGCAGGCCGGAGATGAAGGCGCGTGTGCCGTCGATCGGATCGAGGATCCATTGATAGCCATCGCGGCTTTCCCGCTCGCCGTATTCTTCGCCGAGTACGCCGTGATCTGGAAATGTGCGTTCGATGAGCGCGAGCATTGCGCGCTCCGCTGCTTGGTCGGCTTCGGTCACGGGATCGAAGCGGCCGTCGTCGAGCTTGTTGGTGATGCTGTGCGTGGCGCGAAAATAGGGGAGGATCGCGTCGCGCGCGGCATCCGCCAAAGTGTCGGCGAAGCCCAGCAGGGCGGGAATGTCGTGAAGAGCCATGGTGTCGGCTAACATGGCGCTGCCGCCGCGAACACCTCCCTCTGCGGGTTGCGTTTAGCTCTTGGCGGCGCGAAGCTCTGGCAGCGATAGGGGACTCTCATGCGACAGCTCGTTTCAGCCGTTCTAGGGTTGGCCTTGGCGGCGTGCGGACCGGGTGCTGGCGGCGCCAACGAGGCGGCGGCTCAGGGCGGCGGCGAAGCGGCGTTCGTCGAGAACTGCGTGGCGCGGTATGTCGCGCAGAACGAGCAGGCGCGCCAATGGGCGCCGGAGCAATGCGCGCAGGAATGGGGGCTGGTGGTCGCGGCGGGGCCGATGGCGGAAGCGATCCTGGCTGGCGCCAACGGAACGATGCCGCAGGCGGGCCGCATGAACAGTAACATCGATGTGGAAGTGGATGCACGCGCGCGCACAGCCGTGTTTTCGTGGAGCGCCGTGGGTGAGCTGATCCCCTATGATGTTGTGAGCGCGCTCGAGCAGCGCGGCGCGGCGCCGTCCATGATCGGTTGTTCGCAAGTTGGCGTTGGCGAATTCAGTTCGGCGTATCGCGTGGCCCCGCAAGGTAGGACGCCATTCCAACTCAGTATCTATCGAAGAGAAGCGCCGACGGGCAATGCGTGGTCCTTCTATACGGTCACCGCTGACTATAGCGGCCGTATTCAAACGCGGGCGCAACTCGCCAGCGATGGTTCCGAATGGACCGACGCCTGCGCGTACTGAGCAAACGAAAATAGGCCCGCCTTGTGAGCGAGCCCATCCCCGTTTCCCCCAACCTTGGCGGCGTATTAGGCCGCGTCGGTGGATTCGTCTTGCAGCGCCTTCGCGAGATCGAGGAGGCGGCGGCGCGGACGTTCACCAAGCTTGTAGTAAGCGCGGATCAGTTCCAGCGTCTCTTTCTGCGAGAGGACGTCGGCCGCGATCAGATCGCGGTCGTTGGCCGGAGCACCCGGAGTCGCCGGAGCAGCGACTTGTTGCAGGCCTTCGAAGAAGTAGTTGACCGGCACGTTCAGCGCGACAGCGAGTTCGTACAGGCGAGAAGCAGTCACGCGGTTTGCACCGCATTCGTACTTCTGGATTTGTTGGAAGCGAATGCCGATGGACTCAGCCAGTTGTTGCTGGGTGAGGCCCAAGAGACGGCGACGGCGGCGGAGCCGCTTGCCGACATGGAGGTCGATGGCGTTAGCCATAGGTGTGCGCCCTTGTTCATGGCGGTGTCCCCCATGGGCCCGCCTTATGCGCAGTTGGAGAGCAGGGTTTGTGCCACGTCCTATCGACGCGAATTGTTCCGTCGTTAGCGTCTGTTGACGCTGTTAGGTGCGGCTGAAGCGAATTCTGCGCCGTTTCGGCGCCACGCCGTTTGGTAAACGCGGGCGAGCCACGGTTTGGTCATGGCCTCGCCCTTTGTGGCGCATCTTCGCGCGGGATTTGTTCGTCTCTGACGGAGTCGAATATGAAGATGCGGGCTCTTCTTTTGGTTGCTGCTCTCGCTCTGAGCGCGTGCGCGAGTACGCAGCGCACCCTGAGCTATCATGCCGGAATGCCGGACGCCGACGTTTACGTTGGCGATCAGCGCTTCCAGGTTTGGTTTCACGATCGCGACCAGACGGTGCTGGTTGTGCGTGGCGATACGCAGGCGCTCGGGCTTCTGCTGGCGCAGAACATGACCGTTTACGCTAACGACCGCACGCTTGGCATTCTCTGGTGGGGCGCGGCGGCGAACGCGGTGCTGACGCAATTCGGTTGCTACGGCACTGAAGTCACCGGCGCCGATCAGATGCGCGAGATCGAATATGTCTGCCGCGAGCCGGTGGACGTGCAGGCGCAGGTGGCGCAGCGTCGTGAAGAATGGCGGCGCGGCGTCCGTGTGCCGGCGCCGGTGGAGCAGCATTAACGCTGCGTCCGAAAGCGGCCAGCATTTGATCCGCGCTCGTGTTTCCTTGCTGGCGAAAGGAAACATGACATGGCGCTCGGCGTTCGCGGCATACCAACTGAAGAGTTCGAACGGCTGCGCGCCGGCGGCTTGGATGCGAATGGGCAACCGCCTGTCGTGATGAAGGCCGAGGGCGGCGCGAACCCGTGCCGGCATTGCTTGGGCCTGATCGCGGATGGCGAGCCGAAGCTGGTGCTGTCCTATCGGCCGTTCGACGCGCCCCAGCCGTACGCGGAGACGGGGCCAATCTTTCTGCATCAGACAAAATGTGACCGGTACGAGAGCCACGAACTGCCGCGCTGGTTCGCCTTCCTCGATCCGGCGGCGATTCGCGGCTACGGCGCCGACGATTGGATTCGCTACGATACGGGGCGTGTCGTGCGCGGGATCGAGTTGGCGGACGTCTCGGCGTCGATCCTGGCGGACGCGAGCATCCGCTATGTACACATCCGCTCGAAGTTCGGTTGCTTCCAGTGCCGCGTCGATCGCGGGTGACGAGAGTGGGCTTTGGCATCGTGCGAACATTGCGCGCGGAGTGTAAACGCGGTTCGCAGCTGTAGGATACGATTGTCAGGTT
>CALBST010000380.1 GCA_937967425.1 uncultured Caulobacteraceae bacterium | reverse complement strand
AGATTGGCGATGTGGGTTGTCGATGTCTTGGCTTGCCCGTCGTTGATCCACTGCCACTGGCCGCTCTTGGCCATGTGCTCGATCACCGGCAACAGCGTCGTATCACCAGGCCCCCAGATGAAGCGCGGGCGCAGGATGATGGTTTGAAACTCGGGCGTGTTGGCCGCTTCGACCAACTCTTCCGCCCGCGCCTTCGTCCATGAATACGGATAGGGCGAGTTGGCCGCGCGCGGGTACGTCTCGTCGACGCCGCGCAGGTGTTGCCCGCGCCACAACACGCTTTCAGTGCTGATGTGAATGAAGCGTTTGGCGCCCGCTTCACGCGCCGCCGCCAGCATCCGCGCCGTGCCATCGATGTTGAAGCGCTTCCAGGCCTCCACCGGACCCCATTGCTCGACGAACGCCGCGCAATGGACGATCGCATCGGCATCGCCAATATGCGCGGCGGAGACATCCTCCAGATCACAGCGCACCGGCGTGCCGCCGCGCTCGGCAATCACCGGATCGGATTTCGCCGACCGCGACATCGCCCGCACCTTGTGCCCGGCCAATCCCAGCGCTTGCGTCGCCGCGCCACCGACAAAGCCCGAAGCGCCGGTGACGAAGATACGCATCAGGCGGCGTCCGCAAGGCGTTGCAGCGCTGAATCCAATCGATTGGTTGCGGACTGAACCGATCCCCGAATCTTAGCGTAAATCGCAACGAGCTTGTTTCTTGATCGCTTGAGCGCCTTCGTGAAGCCGGGAAATGCGGCGATACCGCTCTCGAGACCACCAAGCTGCGCAATCGCGATACGCATTTGATCCAGCAACCCTCCCACGGAGGCCGCGAAACCCTCGCGATCCTCCGCACTCGTTTGCGCCTCTCCGCGAACAAACTCGCCGACGATGCCTTCGGTCAAACCGCAGATATTTGCCAAATCGATGGAAAGCTTGTCCGCTGTTGGTCCCATCTCGGTCGCATGCTTTTCGAGACGCCCAGCAAAACCGTCGATTAGGTTCAACTTCGCAGTTGGTGACAGAGACTGAACAGATGACCCGAGCGCGTTCATTTCAGCAGTCATTTCTTCCATCTCGTCTGAGAGCGCTCGCTGCTGCGTTCCCAAACTCATGAACGTGACGCTTAGAGTTTCTACGTCCTGTTGAAGCCGCGCCTCATACTCGAATACACCGTCGTCTTCGTCTTCACCTGCGGTATCGACATTTAGGTCACTGAGTAACTCACCGATCGCTTCGACATTTCCCTTCTTCAGTTCTACGCCCTGGGCACGCAACAACGCGTCAACACACCCAGGCAAATCGCGCATCAAGCGGTCCTTTAGATCCTCGGGACCGGTGAAAGACGCGACCAACCCTTTGGCCTGGAGCTCTAATCGAAAATCCTGCAGCCGCTGCAGCTCCTTTAGGTCAATTGTAGGCGGCACAGGCGTCTGATCGAAGTACACAAGCACTCTAACATTTTGAGCGCCGGCAACTCTTGCAAGCGCCAATTCCAGCTCCTCCACGCTCCCGCTTCTCCCACGCGGAGTTGGCGACCCCAAGCGAGTGTGAAAAAGGAAAACGTAGATGTCGCAATTGTTGACGATCTGCGAATTCAGCGTGCTTTGAGCATCAGTGCCGAGCTCAGGGCGCGCATCGATCTCCCACAGAACCGGCTTGAGGATCACGCCGCGTGATTCCAGGCCAGCCCCGACTAACTCGACGGCCGATTTCGCGGAGGCTCTGCAGGGCGAAACGTCCGAGGGGGAGCCCACGAAAACACGAACCTGTTTCAGGTCCTCCATATCGCAGCCCTCAACTTATCTGCTTCAGAGCGTGCGAGAGCTTGGCCGCGGAGGATGCAGCATCCTCGCGCCGCTCGCGCAATTCATCGACAACCTCTTCCGGCGCCTTCTCGATGAACGAGGCGTTGCCGAGTTTGGCATCCATCTTGCCGATTTCGCTTTCGAGCTTGCCGATCTCCTTGGTCAGACGCGCCGCTTCAGCAGGCAGATCGACAACGCCTTCCAGCGGTAGCGCCACTGTCGCGCCGTCGATGACGAAGGTCACCGAGCCCTTGGGCGCGGCGTCGGCGCTGGTGGAGTATTCCAGGCGCGCCATGCGATCGATCAAGTCCTGGTAGCGCTCGAGCCGCGCCTGGGTCGCCACATCCGCACCGATGAGCAGCAGCGGAATTTTCGCGCCCGCCGGCACGTTGAGTTCGGAGCGGGTGGAGCGCGTCTCTTCGATGAGGCGCACCATCCAGTCGATCTCGGCTTCGGCGTTCGCGTCGA